>NZ_JAPEOX010000001.1:1219373-1524216 GCF_026340675.1 Streptomyces sp. NBC_01264 | reverse complement strand
GGGGTGCGAGCACCGCGGTCAGGGCGCCGAGCAGCAGGAGAACGGCGGGGACCATCATGGGCTCAGCCTAGGAGTGCGCGACTACCTGCGGGTACGGGTCCGGGCCAAGGGTGACGCAGGACACGTTTGGCCGTCCCGTCCGCAGGCTCACATCGTGAGCAGCATCGCCAACATGCCCATCCCCATGGCCAGTCGGCAGGCGTGGATCACCTCCGCCGGCCCGGCGGGGGCTCCGGCGCCACCAGCGGAGCCCACGGCACCCGCGCCACCCGTACCGCCGACGGTGACCAGCCGGGCGCCGCCCAGCACCACGTACCCGGCGTAGTAGAGGAGCAGCAGGCCCGTGAGCAGCGGCAGTCCGGCGCCCTGCCCGTGAGCGTGGCCGGAGGACCCGGGCGCGGCGCCCGCGCCCGTCCCGGCGGCCAGCGCCATGTAGACCATGGTCAGCGAGCCCACCAGGTGGTGCGCGTGGTGCGGGCCCCCGCGCAGCAGCCACAGGGCGTGCAGCGCCGCCCCGCAGAAGACCGCGCCCAGCACGGGCGCCTGCCAGCCGCCGCCCAGCCGCAGCGGCACCGCCATCAGGGCCATGCCGAACCCCATCGCCGCCTCCCCGGCCGCCGCGCCGCCGCCGGCTCTCCCCGCGCGCCGCAGACAGTAGGCCCCGCTCACCGCACAGAGCAGGACGAGGAGCCAGGCGGAGACGGAGGTGGCGAGGGACGTGGCGGGACCGTGCACGGCGGAACCTCCCGGTTCGTCGGCTTCACCGGAAGAGATGCCCCCTTCGCGCGGCCGTCACGCCGGGCGAGGTTAGGCTCTGTGCGACCACCGGAAGACGCACGTCGCACCACCTCGCGCAGAACGGAGCCCTCGATGCCGAGCGCCGCCCCCCAGGCCTTGACCTACCGCAGTGCCGTGGAGGCGGACATCCCGGCGCTCGTGGCGCTCGTGGAATCGGCGTACCGGGGGGATTCGAGCCGCGGCGGCTGGACCACCGAGGCCGACTTCCTGGACGGACAGCGGACCGACGCCGAGGACGTGGCGAGGATCGTCGGGCACCCCGACGGCATGCTCCTCGCCGTGGAGCGCGCCGGCGAGATCGTCTCCTGCTGCCACCTCGAACACCGCGGTGACCACGTCTACTTCGGCATGTTCGCGGTCCGCCCCGGACAGCAGGGCGGCGGGCTGGGCAAGGCGGTCATGCTGGAGGCGGAGCGCCGCGCCCGCGAGCGGTGGGCGGCCAAGGAGATGCGGATGACCGTGATCAACGTGCGGGAGGAGCTCATCGCCTTCTACGTCCGCCGCGGCTACGAGCGCACCGGCGAGATGACCCCCTTCCCCTACGGGGACGAGCGGTTCGGCGTTCCGCTCCGCGACGACCTGGCCTTCGAGCTCCTGGTCAAGACGCTGTAGTCGCGCGCGGGGCGGGGCCCACGGGCCGTCCGTGGGCCGACCGCCGTGCGCACGCCGGGTGCGCGCCGTGCGCGGTTCCGGGGGTCAGGCGGTGAAGCGGCCCGTGGAGCGGATCTCCGGGAAATCGGTGAGCACGCCGTCGAGTTCGAGGGCTCGCGCGAGGCGCAGCCGCTCCAGCGTGTTGACCGTCCACCCCGTCACGCGCAGCCCGGCCTCGTGCGCCGCCTCCACGGTGTGCAGGGTGAGGTGGCCGATGTTCAGGGCCACCGTCTCCGCGCCCGCCAGCGCGGCCCGGGCGACGACCTCCCCGGCGTCCGCCGGGGTCTGGTTCGCGTAGAGCACGGTCCGTACGCCCGGCACCAGTCGGGCCGCCTCCACGAGCACCTCGTCGTGGAAGGAGGCCACTTCCACCCGGCCGGTCAGATCGCGGCGCAGCAGCAGCTCCGCGAAGGCAGCGACGGCGGCGAGGTCGTGGACCTGGATCCGGAGCGGGGCGCGGACGGCGTCGAGGACCTCCTCCACGACCGGCACGTGCTCGCCGTCCCCCGCGTTCAGCTCGCGCAGTTCGGCCAGGGTCAGATCGGCCACGGCTCCCGTACCGTCGGTGGTCCGGTCGATCTCGGCGTCGTGCAGGACGACGAGGGCGCCGTCCTTGCTGAGCCGCACGTCGAGCGCGACGACGTCCATGCCGGAACGTTCCGCGCGGACGAACGAGCGCAGCGTGTTCTCCGGTTCGACACCCATGACCCCGCGGTGCCCGATGGTGAGGAAAGTCAAGGTTCTCTCGCTTCCGTCGACGGCGGCCCCGCGCGGTCGCGGTGTCCCGACCGGCCCGCGCGCGATACTGAGGACGCATGCTAGTGCGCCTCCCGTGCGATGAAACCGCCTTTGCGGGGCCTCCGCAACGTCGTCGGACCGCTCCCCTACGGGCCCGCCGGGGGCCGCAGAGCCCCCGGCGCGGCCCGCGTGGTCACCCGGGGGTGGGCGCGTCCCCACCGGCTTGACGTTCCCGCGCGCGCGGGTCCTCCAGGCCTTCCAGATCCGCGAGCAGGGCCCGCGTCAGCTCCAGTTCGGCCAGGTGCTGGCGCTCGCTCCAGCGCAGGGCGAGTACGGGGAAGGCCCAGTCGGGCTCGGTGGCCGCGTGCGCCATGGCCTCTCGTACGGAGGCCAACTCCTCGGTGGTGCGCTCCAGATGCTCGGTCACCATCGCGCGCAGCCGCTCCGGCTCGGCCAGGTGCCCGAGCCAGACCCGCAGCAGCAGCCCGTGCTTGAGCACCGGGGGGCCCGCGTCGGCCACGTCGGAGGCCCAGCCGGCCAGCGCCTCGCGCCCGGCGGGGGTGATGCCGTAGCGGCGCTTGGCCCGCGCCTCCTCGGGTCCCGAGCGCACGGAGGCGACGTAGCCGAGCTCCTCTAGGCGGCGCAGTTCGGCGTAGATCTGGCTGATGGCCGGGGACCAGTAGAAGAAGCGCAGGGAGGAGTCCGCCCACTTCTTCAGCTCGTAGCCGGTCCGCTCTCCGGGGAAGGAGAGCAGGCCGAGCACCGCCCACGCGGTCGGTGGAAGCTCTTGCTTCTTCGATGTCTGACTACTAGTCATATTCCGAATAGAAGTGAGACCGGGTACGGGACGCAACCCTGGAGGCACCGTGAAATTCTCCGTGATCTTCGAAGCTCAGCTCGCCGACCCGACCGTGGAACGGGAGCACCAGGTCATCCGGGACTGCGTCGAGCAGGCGGTGCTCGCCGAGCGGATGGGGTTCGACCGGATCTGGGCCGTGGAGCACCACTCCCTGAAGTGGTACGCACACATGAGTGCCCCCGAGATCTTCCTGACCTGGGTCGCGGCCCGGACCAACACCATACGCATCGGGCACGGAGTCGTGTGCATGCCCTTCGCCTTCAACCACCCCGTCCGGGTCGCCGAGCGCGCCGCGATGCTCGACCTGCTGTCCGGCGGGCGGGTCGACCTCGGGGCCGGGCGGGGCGGCACCGTGCAGGAGACCTCGCTGTGCGGGGTGGACAGGGACCGCACCACCGCGGAGGTCGAGGAGGCCCTGCGGATCATCGGGAAGGCCTGGCAGGAGGAGGAGCTGGAGTACCACGGGGAGCTCATCGACATCGATCCGCACCCGATCCTGCCGCGGCCGAGCCAGCGGCCCCACCCGCCGCTGTTCCTCGCGTGCAGCCGGGCCGAGACCCTGGTGCAGGCCGCGGAGCTGGGCGTCGGGGCGCTGGTGATGGGATTCGCCGGGCCCGAGTCCATTGCGGGGATGCGCTCCGTCTACGACGCGGCGATCGCCGGCCGCGACGGCGGCCGGTTCGTCTCGACGGCCGTCAACGACCACTTCTCGGTGCTCTGCCCGACGATCGTGCTCGACGACCCCGAGGAGGCGCGGAGGATCGGGATCCGGGGGCAGCGGTTCTTCGCGCAGTCCATCGGCCACTGGTACGGCGGGGCGGGGGTGCCGGACGAGGCGGTGGTCGCGGGCGCGGACGAGGGGGCGGAGATGCGCAGGGCGGCCGAGCAGGTGGTGGCCCGGCTGCACGAGCAGGACATCCCGGTACGGCCCACCGCGACGGCCACCTTCAACGCGGACCACGCCTACGGCAGCGCGGACGAGGCGATCGCGTACGTGGAGCGGCTGCGGGAGGCCGGGGCCGACGAGATCATGTGCCTGATCCAGATGGGCACCGTGCCGCAGGAGGCCTGCCTGGAGACCCTGCGCCAGTGGGGCGAGAAGGTCATCCCGCACTTCGCGGACCGGCGGGCGTAGGGGCTGCCGCCGTGACGGATGCGACTGCGGGGGCTGCTAGGGCTGCTGGGGCCGGCGAGCCGAACAGGGCCGACGGGCCGGGCGGGGCCGACGAGCCGGACAGGACCGACGGGGCAGGCGGGGTCGGCTGGGCTGCGGGGGCTGGTGGGGTGGCCAGGGCCGACAGGGCCGCGGGGGCTGATGGGTTGGCCAGGTTCGACAGGGCCGCAGGGGTCGACGAGCCGGACAGGACCGATGGGGTGGGCGGCGCCGACAGGGCTGCGGGGGCTGGTGGGCCGGGCAGGGGTGATGGGTCCGGTGGGGTCGGCCGGGGTGGCGGGCTCGCCTCGGGTGACCGGCTCGATCCCGTCGCGCGGCCCTACGCCGATGCGCTGGCCTCGCTCTTTCCCGACCTCGGGGGGCGCGTCACCGATGCCGAAGAGGCCCGCCGGATTCTCGCCGCGGTGCCCGCGACGGCCCGGCCGGCCGTCGTGGGGATCGTGGAGGACCGGGAGGTCCCGGGGCCGGCCGGGGCGCCGCCGGTTCCCGTGCGCGTCTACTACCCGGACCCGGACCCGGAGCCATGGCCCGGGCCCCGGCCGACCGTGGTGTTCTGCCACGGGGGCGGCTGGGTCCTGGGCGACCTCGACGGCTACGACGCCACCGCGCGGGCGCTCTGCCGGGCCTCCGGCGCCGTCCTGGTCTCCGTCGACTACCGGCGGGCGCCCGAGGCCCGTTTCCCCGCCGCCGTCCACGACGCGTACGCCGCACTGTGCTGGGCCGGCGCACACCTCGACGAGCTCGGCGGCGACCCGGACGCCCTGGTCGTGGCCGGCGACAGCGCCGGCGGGAACCTCGCCGCCGCCTCCTGCCTGCTGGCGCGCGACCAGGGTGGCCCGGCCGTCGCGCTCCAGGTGCTGATCTACCCCTGCCTGGACGCCGCCCAGGACACCGGGTCCTACCGGAGCAACGCCGAGGGGTACTTCCTGACCGCGGCGCACCTGCGCTGGTTCTGGGAGCAGTACCTCGGCCCCGGCGGCGACGGCCGCCATCCGCTGGCCTCCCCGCTCCTCGCGGACCCGCGGGGGCTCCCGCCCGCCTACGTGGTGGTCGCCGGCTGCGATCCGCTGCGGGACGAGGGGGAGGCGTACCACCACCGGCTGCTCGGCGCGGGGGTCCGTTCGGCCCTTGACTCCCACCCCGGGATGTTCCACGGATTCCTCGCGCTGGCCGGAGTGCTTCCCGAGGCCCGGCAGGCCTTGGCGCGCCTGGGGGAAGTCATCGACTCCACGCGCAAGAACGGGAAGACTTCCGGTGAAACTGGGGGTGACGCAGGATAATTTCCCGGATCTCCTCTTGAGTGGGAGAGCCTCACCCGCTTACGCTGTGCCGACGTGAGGTTCTCCTGTGGAGGAAGTGACATGACGGAAACTCTTGTGCCGGGTATCGGCGGTGCCGTGATAACCGCCGGTGTACGGGTGGTCGACCACCCGGCGTGGCCCGAGCTCAAGGCCGCCGTGGAGGAGATCCGGCCCTGGCAGTCGGCCGACGGCTCCATCGACTTCGAGGCCGAGGGGTCGCACATCCGCGAAGCCGCCCCGGTCGTGGTCCAGCGCGTGATCGAGGGCATCGAGGCGCTGTCGCCACTGCTCCCGCACGGTGCCGCGTACCACCGCGCCCTCATCGGCGACCTGCGCAAGTGGGCCGACGGCGGCTTCGGCGTGCCCGACTTCCTCGACTCCCTGCTGGCCTTCGCCCCGGCCGCCGAGCGCGCCGACGGGCTCCAGCACCTCGTGGTCTTCCCTATGTACACGCAGAACGGCAACCCGGACCGCAACCTCGAAGCCGTCGTGCTGAAGATGGTGTGGCCCGAGTGGCTCTCCGAGCTGGAGCGCACCCGGTACGACAACCCGCTCTTCCTCGGCATCACCTTCGAGGACTTCACCCCGGGCTACGACACGCACTCCGCCGTGCTCTTCCCGGAGACCATCGCGGTCCGCGAGGCCCCCGAGCGCTTCACCTGGGGCGGCATCTTCTGCGACCGCGAGGCCGCCCGCTACCGCAAGGTCACCGAGGCCGCCGTGGACATCCTGGGCATCGAGCTGCCCGAGGACATCGCCCGGATGGTCGAGGACCAGGAGCGCTGCGAGAAGGCCTTCGTCCTGTGGGACATGGTCCACGACCGCACCCACAGCCACGGAGACCTGCCGTTCGACCCCTTCATGATCAAGCAGCGCCAGCCGTTCTGGATGTACGGGCTGGAGGAGCTGCGCTGCGACCTCACCGCCTTCAAGGAGGCCGTGAAGCTGGAGTCCGAGGGCAACGAGCACGGCCGCGACGTGCAGTACGCCGTCCTCTTCGACCGGATGTTCCGCTTCCCGGTGTCCGGCGACCGCAACCGGAACTACGACGGCCTCGGTGGCCAGCTCCTCTTCGCGTACCTCCACAAGCACGACGTCGTGCGCTGGACGGACAACAAGCTGAAGATCGACTGGATGCGCGCCCCGCAGGTCACCAACCAGCTGTGCGCCGAGATCGAGGACCTCTACCGGGCCGGCATCGACCGTCCGAAGCTGGTCCACTGGTTCAAGGCGTACGACCTGGTCGCCGAATACCTCGCCCCCCACCCGGGCTCCAAGTGGGCCAAGGGACCCGACGCCCTGGACCTGACGCAGCCGCCGCGCAAACTCGTGGACGACGTGCTTCCGGACGAGTTTCCGCTGAGCATGTTCTATGAGGCCCTGGCCAAGAAGCTCAAGGGCGTGATCGCCTCGACCAAGGGCATCACGGCAGGGAACGCCGCGGAACGCGAGTCCGCCGCGCGGGTCGCCGCGTGAGCGCTCGCCCACAGGAGGCTGCACAGATGAACGGCTCCGGTAACGGGAACGGGAAGCTCCACGGGGCGGTAGTGGCGGTGGCGGGGGCCGGCGGCCCCGCCGGCCACGCCACCCTGCTCCGCCTCGCCGAGGCGGGAGCCGTGGTCGTCGCCTCCGACGCCGACGCGGCCCGGCTCGCGGAGGCGGTGGATGCGGCGCGCTACGCCCACGGCGGCGCCACCATCACCGGCGACACCGTCGACCTGCTCGACCTGGAGGCCACCAAGGCCTGGGCCGAGCAGACCGAGAAGGAGTTCGGCCGCATCGACGGCCTGGTCCACCTCGTCGGAGGCTGGCGCGGCAGCAAGACCTTCACCGACGTCGACCTCGCGGACTGGGCCTTCCTGGAGAAGCTCCTCATCCGCACGGTCCAGCACACCTCCCTCGCCTTCCACGACGGGCTGCTGCGCAGTGACCGCGGACGCTACGTCCTGGTCAGCCAGTCCGGCGCGCACAAGCCGGTCGCCAACAACGCCGCGTACAACGCGGGCAAGGCGGCGGCCGAGGCCTGGACGCTCGCGATGGCGGATTCCTTCCGCAAGGCGGGTGGCGAGGGCGGTCCGGGCTCCGCTGCTGCGATCCTGGTGATCAAGGCATTGGTACACGACGCGATGCGCGCCGAGCGTCCCACTGCGAAGTTCGCGGGCTTCACCGACGTCAAGGAGCTGGCCGAGGCCATCGCCGGCGTCTGGGAGCGGTCCGCCTCCGATGTGAACGGACAGCGCCTGTGGCTCACCCCCCAACCGTGAAGACCGGTGCCGCGAAGGCCGGCACCGTGAAGACCGCGATACGCAAGTCCGCGGCGAAGACGGACGCCCGCCGGCACCACGACCCGGCGGTGCGCGGGTTCGCGAGCGACAACTACGCCGGGATCCACCCGGAGATCCTCGCGGCCATCGCGCTCGCCAACGGGGGCCACCAGGTCTCCTACGGCGACGACGGGTACACCGAGAACCTGCAGCAGGTCTTCCGCGGACACTTCGGCCCGCACGCCGAGGCCTACCCGGTCTTCAACGGCACCGGCGCCAACGTGACCGCCCTGCAGGCGCTCACCGACCGCTGGGGCGCGGTGGTCTGCGCCGAGTCGGCGCACATCAACGTCGACGAGGGCGGCGCGCCGGAGCGGATGGCGGGCCTCAAGCTGCTCACCGTCCCCACCCCGGACGGCAAGCTCACCCCCGAGCTCATCGACCGGCAGGCCTGGGGCTGGGAGGACGAGCACCGGGCGATGCCGCAGGTGGTCTCGATCACCCAGAACACGGAGCTCGGCACGGTCTACACCGTGGACGAGATCCGCGCCATCTGCGAGCACGCGCACGCCAAGGGCATGAAGGTCCACCTCGACGGCGCCCGGATCGCCAACGCCGCGGCCTCGCTCGACGTACCGATGCGCAGCTTCACCAACGCGGTCGGCGTGGACGTGCTGTCCTTCGGTGGCACCAAGAACGGGATGATGGCCGGAGAGGCCGTCGTCGTGCTGAACCCGGACGCCGTCCGGCAGATGAAGCACATCCGCAAGATGTCGATGCAGCTCGCCTCCAAGATGCGCTTCGTGTCGGTGCAGCTCGAAGCGCTCCTCGCGAAGGACCTGTGGCTGCGCAACGCCCGTCACGCCAACGCGATGGCGCAGCGGCTGGCGGCCGGGGTGCGCGAGACCGACGGGGTGGAGATCCTCTACCCGGTGCAGGCGAACGCCGTGTTCGCGCGGCTCCCGCACGAGGTCTCGCGGCGGCTGCAGGAGCGCTACCGCTTCTACTTCTGGGACGAGATCGCGGGCGACGTCCGGTGGATGTGCAGCTACGACACCCAGGAGGAGGACGTCGACGGCTTCCTCCAGGCGCTGAAGGAAGAGCTCGCACGCTAGTGGCATAAATCTATAGGCATGCAGTCGGATGCATGAGTATGCTCCTGGATCATGGAACTGATCCAGGAGCATTCCGACGTTGCCGCCTATCTGGCGGCCGATGAAGCGGTCGACCACGGCCATCCACTGGTCGAAGAGACCGCCGACGCGCTATGGACGGCCACCGGCGACGCATATTCATACGCCAAGGCGGCCTTCGAGTTCGTCCGTGACACCATCCCGCACTCCGCCGACTTCGGGGACGACCGCGTCTCCTGGCGCGCCTCCGACGTCCTGGGGACGCGCAACGGGATCTGCTACGCCAAATCCCACGCGCTGGCCGCACTGCTGCGCAACCGGGGCATCCCGGCCGGCTTCTGCTACCAGCTCCTGTGCGACGACGACGGTTCCCACCCCGTCATCCACGGCCTCGTCGCGCTGCGCCTGCCCGGCAGCGAGGACTGGGCCCGGGTGGACCCGCGGGGCAACAAGCCCGGTGTGGAAGCCCAGTTCACCCTCGACCGCGAACAACTGGCCTTCCCGGTCCGCCCCGAACTCGGCGAGATCGACTACCCGGGGGTGTACGCGGCACCCCACCCGGCCCCCCTCAAGGCGCTCCAGGAGTCCGTGGACCGGCCGCAGTTGTGGCGGAACCTCCCGACGGCGCTGTAGCCGCCGGGGCGGCGGCGCCGGCCGTCTCCCGTACGCGCCCGCGCGCCGTCACCACGGTGTGCAGCAGGGCGGCGGCCAGCTGCAGGACCGCGATCGCGAGCACCAGGATCCAGGGCGGTACGTCGGCGGCGAGCCCCACGAGGGCGGCGCCCGTGGACGCGGCCGTCACCTTCAGCCCGGCGCCGAGCGTGAACACCTGGGTCCGCGTCCCGTCGGGCGCGAACTCCGAGCGGATCCGCAGGGTGGCCGTCAGCAGCGGCCCGTCGCACACCCCGGCCGCGGTGAACGCCACGGCGGCGAGCGGGAGGGACGGGGTGAACGCGGCCACCGTCAGCGCCACCCCGGTCGCCGCCATGGCCCAGCGGCCGAGCCGGCCCGCGGGGACGGCCGTGATCCTGCCCAGCGTCAGGGAGCCGGTCAGGGCGCCCAGGGCGAAGGCGGTCATCAGTACGCCGCCACCGCCCGGGCTGCCGAGCGAGGTGGCCAGGAGGACCGAGGTGACGGTGAGCGCCCCGAGGCCCAGGAAGGCCAGGGTCGTGGCCGAGGTGATGGCTCGCAGCTCCCGGATCCGCCACAGGGCGGCCAGCCCGGCGCCCATCCCGACCCGGGGTGAGCCGGGGCCCGGCGCCGGGCTTCCGTGCGGGCTCCCGTACGGAAGGGTCGCCGCCAGCGCCGCCGCCAGCGCGCCGGACGCGGCCAGCAGCGCCATCGCGGGCCCGGCCGAACCGAAGGCCGCGACGAGGCTCACGGCCGCCGGGGCGGTCACCGCCGCGCCGTTGTAGGTCGAGGCGTCCCAGCCGTACGCCCGGTCGCGCGCGGGGCCGGCCGGAACCAGCCCCGCCACCAGGCTCGACAGCCCGCCCGTCACCATCGGCCCGCAGGAGCCGCCGAGCACCGCCACCGCGAGCACGACCGGCGTCGGAGCCCGCCCGAGCAGCAGCGCCAGGGCCGCCACGGCCGTGGTGAATCCCGCCAGGGCGCCCACGTGGAAGAGGCGGGGCCGGCGCGACCTGGCCGCGGCGGCGCCCGCGAGCGGAGCCGCGAGCACGTGCGGGGCCAGCCAGGCGGTCAGGACGAACGCGCCGTGGGCGGCGCTCCCGGTGCGCTGGAGAGCGAGCAGCACGACGGCCATGGCCATGCCCTCGGAGGCGAAGCGCGCGGTCAGTGCGGCGGCCAAGTACCGTCCGAGCCCCGGCATCCCGGCCCCTTTCGCCGGATGACGTGGCAGAGGGTGTGAGGCTACGCCATACGGGTGTAGGACGAAAGGATCGCGGTTTTCGGTCAATAGGAAACTTTCCTGTCTGACATCGTTGTCAGCCTGGCATGCGCATGCGTATCTTCGGCCGCACGGATCCCCCCACGGACCCTCCACCTCCGATCTCCGACCTCCGACCGGAAGGCGCTTCATGCGTTACGGAGTCCCCGCCGGGCTGCTCGCCGGGGCCCTGGGCCTGGTCGCGGCGCTGACCCTCGCCCCCACCTCGGCCGCCGTCACCCCCACCCCCACCCCTGCCGTACCCGCAGCCGCCCCCGCGGCCTTCGCCCACCCCGGAGTCCTCACCAGCCGCGCCCAACTGGACTTCCTACGGGCCAAGGTGCAGGCCGGGCAGCAGCCGTGGAAGGCGGCGTTCGACGACATGCTCGCGAGCCGGTACGGCTCGCTGTCCCGGACGCCCAAGCCGCGCGAGACCGTCGAATGCGGCTCCTACTCCAACCCCAACCTCGGCTGCACCGACGAGCGGGAGGACGCCATAGCCGCGTACACCGACGCGCTCGCCTGGTACATCACCCGCGACGCCCGGTACGCGAGGAAGTCGATCGAGCTGATGGACGCCTGGTCCGCGCGGATCAAGGACCACACCAACAGCAACGCCCCGCTGCAGAGCGGCTGGGCGGGCTCCACCTGGCCGCGCGCCGCCGAGATCGTCAAGCACACCTACACGGGCGGCTGGCCCAACCAGGGGCGCTTCGCCACGATGCTGCGCGAGGTCTACCTGCCCGAGGTGATCGGCGGGAAGCCGAACAGCAACGGCAACTGGGAACTGATCATGATGGACGCCGCCGTCGGCATCTCCGTCCACCTCGACGACCGCGCGAGCTACGACAAGGCGATGGCGGTCTACCTCGGCCGGGTGCCCGCCTACTTCTACCTGACCTCCGACGGACCGCAGCCCAAGTACCCCCCGCGCTCCACCATCGACACCAGGAGCGAGCTGATCGACTACTGGCACGGCCAGAGCACCTTCGTGGACGGTCTGGCGCAGGAGACCTGCCGTGACTTCGGCCACACCGGGATGGGCATCGCGGCGGCCATGCACGTGGCGGAGACCTCGCGCATCCAAGGGCGCGACCTGTACCCGGAGTTCAAGGACCGGTTCCGGCACGCGCTGGGCTTCCACGCCAGGTACGAACTCGGTGAGGCCGCGCCCTCCTGGCTGTGCGGCGGAAGCCTGACCAAGGGCCTGGGCCCGGCCACCGAGGTCGGCTACAACGCCCTGCATACCCGGCTCGGCGTCACGATGGAGAACACCCGCCGGCTCACCGAGGGCCGCCGCCCGGCGGGAACCGAGAACCACTTCGAGGCGTGGGAGACGCTGACCCACGCGGAGAACCCGAACTGACGCACCCGCTACGGCAGAGCAAGGCCACCTACGGCAGAGCGCGGCCCCGCCCATCGGGCGGGGCCGCGCTCGCTCGTCGCAGGGCAGGCCTCAGCCGGCTTCCTTGACCTGCGCCGGGGTGGGCGCGGTGCCGCCGAGGTGGGCCGGCAGCCACCAGGAGTCCTCGGCACCACTGGGCTTGGCCGGGTAGGCGGCCTGAGCGGCGTCCAGCAGCTCCTGCACCCGCTCGCGCAGCCGGCGGGTGATGGCCCCCGCGTACTGGTCGGAGGGCGCCTCCAGCGGCTCGCCCACCCGCATCGTCACCGGGATGTGGCTGCGCTTGAGGTCCTTGGGGCGGCCCTTGGTCCACATCCGCTGCGTTCCCCACAGCGCCACCGGGATCAGCGGGACGCCGGCCTCCTGGGCCATGCGCGCCGCACCGGACTTGAAGCTCTTGAGCGTGAAGGACTGGGAGATCGTCGCCTCCGGGAACACGCCGATGATCTCGCCGGAGCGCAGCGAGTCGAGCGCGTGCTGGTAGGCCGTCTCGCCCTGGGCGCGGTCCACCGGGATGTGCTTCATCGCGCGCATCAGCGGACCGGACACCTTGTGCCGGAACACCGACTCCTTCGCCATGAAGCGCACGAGCCGCTTCTGCGGGCGCGCGGTCAGGCCGGCGAAGATGAAGTCGAGGTAGCCGATGTGGTTCGACACCAGAACCGCCCCGCCCTTGCGCGGGATGTTCTCGGTGCCCTTCATGTCGATGCGGACGTCGAGCGCACGGAAGAGGGTGTGCGCGGCACCGATAACCGGGGGGTAGACGAGCTCAGCCATGGTGGGGAGACCCCGCTTTCTGCCTGGAGGTGCTCCCGGCCGGAAGTTACGGCAGCGTAGGTACGCGGCCATGGGGATCGTGCCCCATACGCGAGCCGCAGGCCAGTCCAGAGGCCCGTGCCCGGCGAGATTCTCGTCACGCCGGGAATGCGGCGGGTCCGCGGGGCGCTCCGATCAGCGTACGACCGTACCGGGATGATGGACGAGTGCCCGGTCGGGCCAGGTGGCGGCGAAGACGGGAGCGCGGGTGCGCGCAGGCGAGCGGGACGCGGGCGAGCGGGACGAGGGCGCGGGGGCGGGCCGGGGCGCGAACCGGGGCGCGGGCCGCCTGGGCGTCGCCGAGTTGGGTGCCGAGCCGGGTGAGCGGGCGACGCTCGTGCAGTTCTCCAGCGCCTTCTGCCAGCCCTGCCGGGCTACCCGGCGGATCCTGGACGAGGTCGCGGCCATGGTCGGGGGCGTCCGGCACATCGAGATCGACGCCGAGAAGAACCTGGACCTCGTACGGGCCCTCGGCATCGAGAAGACCCCGACCGTACTGGTCCTGGACGCGGCGGGCCGGATCGTGCGGCGGGCCGCCGGCATGCCGCGCAAGGCGGACGTGATCGCCGCCCTGGGCGCCGCGGTATGACGCGGACGCGGGCGCGGAACTCGCCCGGGCGCGGGCGCCGGGGGCGTCCGGTGAGCCGGTATACGCGTCCGCACGCAGCGTGACGCGCCCTACATCTGGCCGCTGAGGCTTGACTGTGTACACGAGAGATCGCCAGGCTTGCGATATGCGGTATGAACTCCTGCTTTACGGACGGGGCACCTCCTGATGACGGCTCCGACGGCTCCTTCCCCACGGGCCGGCGCAGGCCTGCCCGGCTCGCCCGCGCTGTTGCGCTCGGTGTTCCGCCGGCACGCCGCGGGCGTCGCCGTGATCACAGCCGAGACCGGTGGCAGGCCGGCGGGTTTCACCGCGACCTCGCTCAACTCGGTCTCGGCCGACCCCCCGCTCATGTCGTTCACCATCGGCACCGGGTCCTCCAGCTGGCCCGCGATACGGGACTCCGAGCACCTCGGGGTCCACA
The DNA here is from genome assembly GCF_026340675.1 of Streptomyces sp. NBC_01264. Lineage (NCBI taxonomy): Bacteria > Bacillati > Actinomycetota > Actinomycetes > Kitasatosporales > Streptomycetaceae > Streptomyces > Streptomyces sp. NBC_01264. The sequence goes on along the minus strand of NZ_JAPEOX010000001.1, from coordinate 1,510,161 downwards.
TACTCGGCGAGCACCAGGGGGAGTTGGCCGGTCTGTTCGCCCGCAACGGCGCCGACCGCTTCGGGCCGGCCACCGACTGGACGCCCGGCCCGCACGGGGTTCCGGTCCTGGGCGGAGTCCTGGCCTGGCTGGTGTGCCGGGTCGTGGCGCGGGTTCCGGCGGGCGAGCACCGGGTGATCATCGCGGAGGCGGTCGCCGGGGACCCGGCGGGGGACCCCGTCGGGGATCCGGCCGGCGAGGGCCGTCCGCTGCTGTACCACCAGGGGCGCTTCAACGCGCTGCGGGACTGAATCGTCTCAACGCGTCGAGGGACTGAATCGTCCCTGCTGGGGCCGGTTCCACCGGCGTTGGCCAGATCACAGTTCACCGGCCTTGCAACCTGGCGGGACCCGCTGTGTACTGACGAGTAACATTCCTGACGGGGCGCGGGCCGCCCCGGCGGGAACGGCCCGAGATGGCGCCTATGCTGCCTGCACAAGGCGGTACCAGAAATGTCGATGCGGTAGGAGAGCCGGCGTGAGCCTGAGGATCGTTGTCTGTGTGAAGTACGTGCCCGACGCCACTGGCGACCGGCAGTTCACCGAAGACCTGACCGTCAACCGTGACGACGTCGACGGCCTGCTGTCGGAGCTCGACGAGTACGCCGTCGAGCAGGCGCTGCAGATCGCCGACGAGGCCGACGACGCGGAGATCACCGTCCTGACGGTGGGCCCCGAGGACGCGAAGGACGCGCTGCGCAAGGCGCTGTCCATGGGTGCCGACAAGGCCATCCACGTCGAGGACGACGACCTGCACGGCAGCGACGTCATCGCGACCTCGCTGGTGCTCGCCAAGGCCATCGAGAAGGCCGGCTACGACCTGGTCGTCACGGGCATGGCCTCGACCGACGGCACCATGGGTGTCCTCCCGGCGATCCTGGCCGAGCGCCTGGGCGTCCCGCAGGTCACCCTCCTCTCCGAGGTCAAGGTCGCGGACGGCGTCGTGACCGGCCGCCGCGACGGCGACACCGCGAGCGAGCAGCTGGAGGCCTCCCTTCCGGCGCTCGTCTCGGTGACGGACCAGTCGGGCGAGGCCCGCTACCCGTCCTTCAAGGGCATCATGGCCGCCAAGAAGAAGCCGGTGGAGTCCTGGGACCTGGAGGAGCTGGAGATCGAGTCCGACGAGGTCGGTCTCGAAGGCTCCTGGACCGCGGTCGACTCCGCGACCCAGCGTCCGGCCCGCACCGCCGGCACGATCGTCAAGGACGAGGGCGAGGGCGGCAAGTCGCTGGCCGAGTTCCTGGCCGGCCAGAAGTTCATCTAGAGCTTCGGTCCCCTCTCGATCCCCCCTGACTACTTCGCATTCGCAGGAGCATCCCCATGGCTGAAGTCCTCGTCTACGTCGACCACGTCGACGGCGCCGTCCGCAAGCCCACCCTCGAACTGCTGACGCTGGCCCGCCGCATCGGCGAGCCCGTCGCCGTCGCCCTCGGCGCCGGTGCCGAGGCCACCGCCGCCGTGCTCGCCGAGCACGGCGCCGTCAAGGTCCTCACCGCCGACGCCCCGGAGTTCTCCGACTACCTCGTCGTACCGAAAGTGGACGCGCTCCAGGCCGCGTACGACGCTGTCTCCCCGGCGGCCGTCCTCCTCCCCTCCTCCGCGGAGAACAAGGAGATCGGCGCCCGCCTGGCCGTCCGCATCGGCTCCGGCATCATCACCGACGCCACCGACCTGGAGGCGGGTGACGAGGGTCCGGTCGCGACGCAGGCCGCGTTCGCCGCGTCCTTCAGCACCAAGTCCCGCGTCTCCAAGGGCATCCCGGTCATCACCGTGAAGCCGAACTCGGCCCCGGTCGAGGCCGCCCCGGCCGCCGGCGCCGTCGAGGCGCTCGCCGTCACCTTCGGCGCCCTGGCCACCGGCACCAAGGTCACCTCGCGCACCCCGCGCGAGTCGACCGGCCGCCCCGAGCTGACCGAGGCCGCGATCGTGGTCTCCGGCGGCCGCGGCGTCAACGGCGCCGAGAACTTCCACCTCATCGAGGCCCTCGCGGACTCCCTCGGTGCGGCCGTCGGCGCCTCGCGCGCCGCCGTGGACGCCGGCTGGTACCCGCACTCCAACCAGGTCGGCCAGACCGGCAAGTCGGTCTCCCCGCAGCTGTACATCGCCTCCGGCATCTCGGGCGCGATCCAGCACCGGGCCGGCATGCAGACGTCCAAGACGATCGTCGCGATCAACAAGGACGCCGAGGCCCCGATCTTCGACCTGGTCGACTACGGCGTGGTCGGCGACCTCTTCGCCGTCGTCCCGCAGCTGACCGACGAGATCAAGGCGCGCAAGGGCTAAAACCCTGCCGCAGGCGCTGACCTGCGGGTAAGTGGTCTCCGGGGCCGTGTGGTGTTTCTCACCACACGGCCCCGAGTCGTTTGTCCAGGACGGCGCAGCGACCATTGACTGAGCGGAACCCCGTGACTAAATTCTGTAATGCGGATCTAGGATTCCGTGAAGCGGAAAAGAGGAGAGTGCACGATGGGTCAGCAGGAGAAGGTGGCGACGAGCCTCGCAGGCGCGGTCAGCGAGGGCATCAGCGCTTCCCTCAAGCCGGTGGACGCGGAACTCGCGCGCCACTACCCGGGCGACCCCGGCACCCGTCAGCCCATCCACACGGTCTACGTGCCCGGTGACGTCTTCGCGGCGGACACCATCCGCACCTGGGGCGACCAGGCCCTCGCGGCCCTCGACGAGCACGCCCCGGACGCGGCCACCTTCGCCAAGGTACTCGGCATCTCCGACGAGCTGGCGGTACCGGTCTACGACCGCGTGCGCGCCAAGCTCGCCTCCGAGCCCATCGAGGACCTCCGCGTCGACTTCGAGGACGGCTTCGGCGTCCGCTCCGACGAGGAGGAGGACCAGGCCGCGGCCCGCGCCGCCCGCCTCGTCGCCGAAGCCTTCTCCAACGGCACGAACGCCCCGTACATGGGCATCCGGATGAAGTGCATGGAGTCCAACGTCCGCGACCGCGGCATCCGGACCACCGACATCTTCCTCTCGGGCCTGCTCGCGCACGGCGGCCTGCCCGAGGGCCTGGTCCTGACCCTCCCCAAGGTCACGTACCCCGAGCAGGTCACGGCCTTCGTGCAGCTGCTGGAGGCCTTCGAGACCGCCCGCGGCCTGCGCCCGGGCCGGATCGGCTTCGAGATCCAGATCGAGACCAGCCAGTCCATCCTGGCCTCCGACGGCACCGCCGCGGTCGCCCGGATGATCGAGGCATCCAAGGGCCGCGCCACCGGCCTGCACTACGGCACCTTCGACTACAGCGCCTGCGTCGGCGTCTCGGCCGCGTACCAGTCGAGCGACCACCCCGCCGCCGACCACGCCAAGGCGATCATGCAGGTCGCGGCCGCCGGCACCGGCGTGCGCGTCTCCGACGGCTCGACCAACGTCCTGCCGATCGGCACCACCGAGCACGTCCACGAGGCCTGGAAGCTCCACTACGGCCTCACCCGCCGCGCCCTGGCCCGTGCCTACTACCAGGGCTGGGACATGCACCCGGCGCACCTGCCGACCCGCTACGCGGCCGTGTTCGTCTTCTACCGCGAGGGCCTCGAGACCGCCGCCGCGCGACTGAAGGCGTACGTCGCCAAGATCGAGGGCGACGTCATGGACGAGCCCGCCACCGCGAAGGCCCTGGCCGGCTACCTGGTCCGCGGCCTGGACTGCGGCGCCGTCGGCGCCGACGAGGTCACCGCCCTGACCGGCCTGACCCGCGCGGAGCTCGACGCCTTCGCCATCCCGCGCCGCTCGGCGACCCTGACGGCGACCGCCTGAGCCGCGTGATCCCCTGAAACGAGGCCCGGCCGGCCTGCCCCCGGCCGGGCCTTTCGGCGTACGGCCACCAGATGGCGGGCCAGCGCCGAGGCGGCGAGGGCGGCCACGAGCAGGCACACGCCCGGCCAGCCGGCCCGGCCGTAGACGCGTACGCCGAGCCAGGAGCCCGCGCTCCCGCCCAGGTAGGCGCAGGTCATGTAGGCGGTGTTGAGGCGGCTGCGCGCGTCCGCCCGCACGGCGAAGACCCGGGCCTGATTCGCGATCATGCCGGACTGCATGGCGATGTCCAGCACCAGCGTGCCCACCGTCAGGGCGACCAGACCCGGCGTGCCGCCCCGGGCGCCCGCCGCGAGGATCACGGCCGAGACGAGGACCGCGAGCAGGCAGACGAGGTTCACCGGATCGGGACCCCACCGGTCGACCAGGCGGCCGGCGAGCGGGGTGCAGAGCATCGTGGCCGCGCCGACCAGCGCGAGCAGCCCCACGGCCTGCGGCCCCAGACCGTACGCCGGCCCCGTGAGCAGGAGCGCCACACAGGTCCAGACGGCCGAGAACGCCCCGAACACGGTCGCCTGGTAGAGGCAGGAGCGGCGCAGCCCCGATTCGGTGCGCAACAGGCGCAGGGAGTCGGCCAGCAACACCCCGTACGGCAGGCGCGCGGCCGGCGCCGTGCGCGGCACCGACACGGCCAGGACGGCCGCGAGCAGCAGGAGCAGGACGGCGGCCACCAGATAGGGGGCCCGCCATCCCAGCCGTTCGCCGAGCGTCGCGCCGAACGTGCGGGCCAGCAGCATTCCGCCGATCGACCCGCTCAGTAGGGTGCCCAGCACCGCCCCGCGGCGATCCGGGGCCACCAGCCCGGCCGCCAGCGGAACGATGACCTGCGCGGCCACCGTGGTGGTCCCGACGAACACGCCCGCGGCGGCCAGGAACCCGAGGCTCGGGGCGCAACCCGCGGCGAGCAGACCCAGCCCGGTGAGGGCGAGCAGGGTGACCAGCAGCGGGCGGTGGGAGAACCGGTCGCCTAGCGGCACCAGCAGGAAGAGACCGGCCGTGTAACCGATTTGGGTGGCGGTCACCACCAAGGACGCCGTATCGGGGGAGGTGCCCAGCCCGGCGGCGATCAACGGGGTGATGGCCTGCGGGAAGTAGAGGGTTCCCACCGCCACCGCACAGGTCGACGCCAGGATCAGCACCATCCCGCGGCTCATCTCGGCCTGCCGGCCCGCAGTTCGTGTCATGACCGAAGTCCACGGCACCCCGGCCGCACCGCAAATAGATGTAGCGTATTGCTTAATGATCAGCTTCGAGCTCGGCGTAGAGGACCTCGCCGACACCCGCTTCGCCCTCTCCCCGCTCGGCGAGACCGTGCTCAGCCTGCGGGTGCTGCGCGAGCCGGGCCTGTCGGCGGTGCACCTCCCGTGGCGTAGGGACGTCCTCGGCCGGCTCGGCGCGCTCGACACCGGGCTGCTGATGTCCCTGGTCGCACAGCGGCGCACGCTGCCCGACTTCCTGACCCCGCGGCCCGCGAGCTTCGCCCCGGACTTCGAAGCGGAACTCGCCGTCGTCCGGGCCACCCCTCCCGGCCTGGTCCGGCGCGACCTGCTGGCCGCGCACGCCCCGGACCCGCTCCCCGACCCGCTGCGCGCGGCCGGCGCCGCCGCCGACGCACCGGTCGCGCGACTGCGCGACGACATCTGCGAGCTGCTCCGGCGCTACTGGGAGGTCGCCGTCCAGCCCACGTGGCCGCGGATGCGACTGCTGCTGGAGGCCGACATGACCTACCGCGCACGGCAGTTGGCCGTGGGAGGCGCGCGCCGGCTGTTCGCCGACATGCACCCGAACCTGCGCTGGCACGACGGAGTCCTGCACATCGGCGCGATGATCAGCAGCCACCACGTCGCGGCGCACGGGCGGGGGCTGCTCCTCCTGCCGTCCGTCTTCGTCCACAAGCCCGCGCCCCCGGTCAGCCCCGAGGAGCCGCCCTGGCTGGCGTACCCGAGCCGGGGAGTGGCGACGCTGTGGACCCGGCCGCCCACCGCGGACGAACCCGCGCTCGTGGCCCTGCTCGGCGCTCCCCGTGCCCGGCTGCTCGGCCTGCTCGACGAGCCGCTGCCCACGGTCGAGATCGCCCGCCGCTTCCGGGTCACCCCGAGCGCCGTCTCCCAGCACCTGCGGGTGCTCCACGCCGCGGGGCTGCTGAGCCGGGCGCGCGACGGACGGCAGGTCCTCTACCGGCGCAGCCCGCTCGGCGACCAACTGGCCGGGGGCGTCGGAGCCGGGGACCTGCGGGCCGGGGAGGTTCGGGCCGGAGAGGTTCGGGACGGGGACCCGGAGCGGTGAGGGTCAGGCGGTCGGCGGGATCTCGCCCGAGCCGCGGGGGATCAGGCGGGTGGGGAGTTCGATGCGGGACGGGGGGAGGTCGGCGCCCGCCAGGCGCTGGAAGAGGCGGTCCGTGGCCACGCGGCCCAGGGCCGCGGCGTCCTGGGCGATGACCGTGATGCCGGGGTTCAGCAGGTCGGCGAGTTCGAAGTCGTCGAAGCCGACCAGGGCCACCGGGCGGGGCAGGGACGCGAGGACGCGTACGGCCGTGACCGTCACGCGGTTGTTGCCCGCGAAGAGGGCCGTCACCGGTTCCGGGCCCGACAGCATCGAGCGGGCCGCGGCCGAGACGCGTTCCGGGGCCGTCGTCCCGAGGGAGACCCAGGAGGCGTCGACCGGCAGGCCCGCGTCCGCCATGGCCGCGCGGTAGCCCCGAAGGCGCTCGGTCGCCGTGTGGATGTGCGGCTGGTCGCCGATGAAGCCGATCCGGCGGTGGCCGGCCGCGATCAGGTGGGCCACCCCGTCCCGGGCGCCCCCGAAGCTGTCGGACAGGACGACGTCCGCGTCGATCCGGCCCGCCGGGCGGTCCACGAACACCGTGGCCACCCCGGCCCGGATCTCCGGCTCCAGATAGCGGTGGTCGTCCCCGGCCGGGATCACCACGAGCCCGTCCACGCGGCGGGCGCACAGCGCGAGCGCCAACTCCCGCTCGCGCTCCGGGTCCTCGTCGCTGGAGCCGTTGATGAGCAGGGCGCCGTGGGCGCGGGCCACCTCTTCCACGGCCCGGTTGAGCGGTCCGTAGAAGGGGTCGGAGAGGTCCTCCAGGACCAGGCCGACGGTGGCGGTGCGGCCCTTGCGCAGGACGCGCGCGCTGTCGTTGCGGCGGAAACCGAGGGCGTCGATGGCCTCCTGGACCCGCCTCTCCGTGTCCGGGGTGACCCCCGGCTCCCCGTTGACCACGCGTGACACCGTTTTCAGGCCCACGCCGGCCCGGGCCGCCACGTCCTTCATGGTCGGCCGGTTGCCGTAACGGGGCTCGGGCGGGCGGCGGGTGTGGGGCACGGTGTCGGACCTCCGGACGGTCGGGCGCAGTCGGGGTGCGGGACCGACGCTGCGGACAGGCCCCTGACCTTGAGGATAAGCACTCGGCGGGGCGCCGGGGTTTCCGTGGCAGGGTGGTACGGGCAAGCCACTGGGGGCATCGGGAGAGGGGTAGACGTGATTGTCTGGATCAACGGCACGTTCGGCGCCGGCAAGAGCAGCACAGCGCGCGAGCTGACCGGCCTCCTGCCGGAGAGCACCTTGTTCGACCCGGAGTTCATCGGTGACGCGCTGCGCGTGCTGCTGCCGCGCAAACGCCTCGCCGAAGTGTCCGACTACCAGGACCTGCCGAGCTGGCGGCGGCTCGTCGTGGACACGGCGGCGGCGATGCTGGCGGAGCTGGGCGGGGTGCTGGTGGTCCCGATGACGCTGCTCCGCCAGGAGTACCGCGACGAGATCTTCGGCGGGCTCGCGGCGCGCAGGATCGCGGTGCGACACGTGCTGCTCGCCCCGGAGGAAACGATCCTTCGGAAGCGGATCGCGACCCGGGAGGAGCCCGGGGCGGCCGCGGACGTGGACCTGCGGGTGCGGCAGTGGTGCTACGACCACATCCCCGCCTACAAGCACGCGCTGGGCGGCTGGCTGGCGGCCGACGCGCACGTCATCGACAACGGGGCCCTGACCGTACGGGAGACGGCCGAGCGGATCGCCGAGGCGGTACGCACCGACGCCGCCCGGGTCTGCGACATCGTGCAGACCCCGCAGCCGACGCGCGAGACGGTCGCGGCCGGGGTGCTGCTCTTCGACGACGCGGATCGGGTGCTGCTGGTGGATCCGACCTACAAGCCCGGCTGGGAGTTCCCCGGCGGGGTCGTCGAGGCCGGGGAGGCACCGGCGTGCGCGGGGGTACGGGAGGTCGAGGAGGAACTCGGTTTCGTACTGGAACGCCTCCCGGAGCTCCTGGTGGTGGACTGGGAGCCGCCGGAGCCTCCCGCGGGCTACGGCGGCCTGCGGCTGCTGTTCGACGGGGGCCGGCTGTCGGCGGCGCAGGCCGGGGGACTGCGGCTGCCGGGGCCGGAACTGCGGGCCTGGCGGTTCGTGACGGAGGAGGAAGCGGCGGACCTGCTGCCGCAGGTCCGCTACGAGAGGCTCCGGTGGGCCCTGCGGGCACGCGAACGGGGACGGGCGGCGTACTTGGAGGCCGGACGGGCGGTCCCGTAGCCGGGGGCCGGCCCTACGCTTCGGGGTAGGGCTCCGGTTCGGGCTCCGGTTCGGGTTCGGCTTAGGCCTGGGCTCGGGCCTGGGGTTCGGCCTCCGCCTGCGCCGCCGATTCCGCTGCCGCGCGAAGGACGGCCGCGGTGTCCGAGGTCAGGGGGTCGCCGTGGCCGAAGCAGGCCACCGAGGGGGCCAGCGCGGCGAGCCGGACCATCGACTCGACGGCTCGGGCGCGGTCCGCGTTGAAGACGCCGAGCATCACCTGGCCGACTCCGGCGACGCAGTCGCCCGTGAACAGCACCCCGTGCTCCGGGAGATGGATGCCGATGCTGCCCGGGGTGTGGCCCGGAGCGTGCACGACGACCGCCCCGTCGCCGAAGGGGAGCGTCTCGTCGTCCTTCAACTCCCGGTCCACCCGGGTCGGCGGGGCCTGCGGAACCGTCAGGCCGTGTGCGTACAGCGGCAGTTCCCAGTCCAGCAGCACCGGTTCCGGGACCGGCTGCTCGCCGCGGATCACCGGGGCGTCGAGCCCGTGCGCCAGTACCTCCGCGCCCCGGCGGGAGGCGAGTTCGCCCGCCGCGCCGACGTGGTCGCGGTGGCAGTGGGTCAGGACGATCCGCTCCAGCCGCTCCGACGCGAGCCCGAGGGAGCGTATCGCCCCTTCGATCGCGTCCGCCGCACCGGCGTGGCCCGCGTCGATCAGGGTCAGGGTCTCCCCGTCGCGCCAGAGGTAGGCCTGGCCGATGGGGAAGCGCAGCATGTGGAGTCGGTCGGGGATGACTTCTACGAGATCCATCACCCGAACGTATGGGGGGAACCACGCCGACGGCGCAGGTTGCGCCGTCAGCGTGGTTCGCTCCTGGCGGAGCGGGGGAAACCGTCCGCCACACCGTCAGGCGCGCTTGGACTCGGCGTAGTTGAGGAGGAACAGCGCCTCCGTGACCGACAGGCGCTCCAGCTCCTCCGGGGAGACGCTCTCGTTCACCGCGTGGATCTGCGCCTCCGGCTCGCTCAGGCCGATGAGCAGCATCTCCGCGTCCGGGTACAGCTCGGTCAGCGTGTTGCACAGGGGGATGGAGCCGCCCATGCCGCTGATCTGCATCTCCTGGCCCGGGTACGCCACCTTCATGGCCTGCGCCATCGAGGCGTACGCGGGGCTGTCCGTGTCCGCCTGGAACGGCTGTCCCTGGCCGACGATTTCGACCTCCAGGTGCGCCTTCCACGGGGTGTGCGCCACCAGGTGCGCCTCCAGCAGCTTGATCGCCTCGGTCGTGTCCATGCCCGGCGGCACCCGCAGGCTCACCAGTGCGCCCGCGCTCGCTTGCACCGAGGGGGTGGCGCCGACCACCGGCGGGGCGTCGATGCCGAGCACGGTGACGGCCGGCCGGGCCCACAGCCGGTCCGCGATCGTGCCCGCGCCGATCAGCTCGACCCCGTCGAGCACCTTCGCGTCGGAACGGAAGTCGGCCTCCGGGTACTGGAGCCCCTCCCACACCGCGTCCGATGCCAGCCCGTCCACCGTGGTCGAACCGTCCGGCGCGCGCAGCGAGGCCAGGAGCTGGATCAGGGCGGCCAGCGCGTCGGGGGCGGCCCCGCCGAACATGCCGGAGTGCAGGTTGCCGCCCAGGGTGTCGATCTTGACCTTGAGCAGGCACATGCCGCGCAGGGTCGCGGTGACCGTCGGCAGGCCCGTACGGAAGTTGCCCGCGTCACCGATCACCACGGCGTCGGCGGCCAGCAGTTCGGGGTGCGCCGTCGCGTACTGCTGGAGACCGCCGGTGCCCTGCTCCTCCGAGCCCTCGACGATCACCTTCACGTTCACCGGGACGCCGCCGTTGGCCTTCAGGGCGCGCAGCGCGAGCAGGTGCATGATGAACCCACCCTTGCAGTCGGCGCTGCCGCGGCCGTACCAGCGGCCGTCCCGCTCGGTCAGCTCGAAGGCGGGGGAGGTCCAGGCGGCCTCGTCCAGCGGGGGCTGCACGTCGTAGTGCGCGTAGAGCAGGACGGTCGGCGCGTCCGCCGGGCCGGGCAGGAAGCCGTACACCGACTGGGTGCCGTCGGGGGTGTCGAGCAGCGCCACGTCCCGGAAGCCCTCGACGCGCAGCGCGTCGGCCACCCAGTTCGCGGCGGCCTGGCTCTCGCTCTGCGGGAACTGGGCCCAGTCCGCCACCGACTGGAAAGCCACCAGCTCGGACAGCTCCTGCTTGGCGCGGGGCATCAGCGAGGCGACGGTCTCGGCGATCGACTGAGACGGCATGGGCACGCTCCTCTTGGGTGCGACGTTGTGTACGTGTACGGGTTGCGCACACGCGTCCCGCATCGCGGGATGTGCGTATGCGGGCTACGGCAAAGGACTCTTTTGATCCTCGCACAACGGGGCAGTCGATCTCGCGCCGTAGGATTTCCCCGGCATCGGAGCAACGGCATGAACCGCATGATCAGGAGCAGCAGCACATCGTGAGCAGCGACGAGAGCGACAGCGGCGACGTACGCGACGCGGCGGCAGGACAGACCGCTCAGGGGGCGGACGCGCAGACGGCCGGGGAGACCGGCGAGGTGTGGGACGTGGTCGTGGTCGGGGCCGGGCCGGCCGGATCCTCGGCCGCGCACGCGGCGGCCGCCGCGGGGCGGCGCGTTCTGCTGTTGGAGAAGGCGGAACTGCCCCGGTACAAGACCTGCGGCGGAGGCATCATCGGGCCCTCTCGCGATGCGCTCCCGCCGGGTTTCGTGCTGCCCTTCAAGGACCGCGTCCACGCGGTCACCTTCTCGCTGGACGGGAAGTTCGCCCGGACCCGGCGCTCGAAGCAGATGTTGTTCGGGCTGATCAACCGGCCCGAGTTCGACGCGGCGCTGGTCGCCGAGGCGGAGAAGGCCGGCGCCACGGTCCGTACGGGTACGGCCGTCGCGCGGGTGGAACAGCACGGGGCGTCCGTGCCGGACCGGCGGACCGTCGCGGTGGTCCTCGCCGACGGCGAGACCGTGCTGGCCCGGGCCGTGGTCGGCGCGGACGGCAGCGCGAGCCGGATCGGCGCGCACGTCGGCGTCGAGATGGACCAGGTCGACCTCGGCCTGGAAGCGGAGATCCCGGTCCCCGAGACGGTCGCCGCGGACTGGAAGGGCCGGGTCCTCATCGACTGGGGACCGCTGCCCGGCAGCTACGGCTGGGTCTTCCCCAAGGGCGACACCCTCACGGTCGGGGTCATCTCGGCGAAGGGCGAGGGCGCGGCGACCAAGCGGTACCTGGACGACTTCATCGCCCGGCTGGGCCTGTCGGGCTTCGAACCGGCGGTCTCCTCCGGGCACTTGACCCGCTGCCGCAAGCCCGGATCGCCGCTTTCGCGCGGGCGGGTCCTGGTCGCGGGCGACGCGGCCGGACTGCTGGAGCCGTGGACCCGGGAGGGCATCTCCTTCGCGCTGCGGTCGGGGCGGCTCGCCGGGGAGTGGGCCGTGAAGATCTCCGAGGCCCAGGACGCCGTGGACGCGCGCCGCCAGGCCCTCAACTACGCCTTCGCGGTGAAGGCGGGGCTGGGGGTGGAGATGGGCGTCGGCAAGCGGATGCTGGAACTCTTCGAGGCCAAGCCGGGTCTGCTGCACGCGGCGATCACCGGTTTCCGGCCGGCCTGGCTGGCCTTCGCGCGGATTGCTCGGGGGTCGCTGACGCTGGCGGAGATGGTGCGTACGTACCCGCTGGCGCGCAAGGCGCTGCACGTGCTGGACGCACGACAGGCGCGGAGCCGGGGTGCGGCGGAGGCCGGGACCGGGGCTGGGGTTGAGCCCGCTTCCGGGGCCGGGGCCGGGTCCGACTCCGGGGCCGGGTCCCGGTCCGGGGAGCAGGACGGAGTCCAGGACGGAGCCCAGGGCGGGGTGAAGGGCTGAACCGACAGGTGTGCCCGGGGGTGTGACCCGGCCCGAAGGCGCCGCTCCCGATGGGGAGCGTCGGGCACCGAGGTGCGGAGTGTGGCGGTCTTGCCGGATGTCCCGGCGAGGCCGCCGCCGCGTTTTCCGGGGGGCGGGGCCAGGCCCGGCTCCGGGGGGGGTGTCGGGAGGGCGGCGGGTTGCCGGCCCCGGTGGTGCCGTGGGGGCGGCGGGTTGCCGGGCGCCGAGGGGGCGGCGGGGTGCTCAGCGTGCCCGGGGTGCTCCGGAGGGTGGGTCAGGGGGTGATCGTGATGCGGAAGACCGGGTGGTCCGGGGCGGCGGCGCGGAGTTCGGACTCGGTGGACTTCGCGGTGACCCCGTTGAAGAACCGGTTGACCTCCCAGCCCCACTTCTTCAGGTAGCCGCGCAGGACCACGGCCTGTTCGGCGGGGTCGGTGAGCTCGGTGACGGTGAACGTCTGCACGGTGCGGCCCAGCCGGAGTTCGCCGCCGCCCGCGGCGCGCATGTTGCGGACCCACTGGGAGTGGCCGCGGGCGGAGACCAGGTACCGGGTGCCGTCCTGGAGGTACGGGTTCACCGGGATCCGCTGCATCGTGCCGGAGGTGCGGCCGCGCACCGACAGCTCGGCCGTTCCGGCCAGGCTCATGCCCGAGCGGGCGAGCTTGCCGATGAGGGCGTTGAAGCGGGTGCCGAGCGGGCCGGCCTGGACGTAGTACGGCTTGGGCGCGTTCATGGTGGCCTCCGGGGCGTTTGGGAGAGCACTGCTCTCGCTTGAGACCAGTCTGCACGGATCGATGCTCCAAAGCAAGAGCAGTGCTCTCGAAGTGGATCGGTGATCTGATTTGTGGGCGGTGCTCTGACTGTGTGGCACACTGACCCCCATGAGCACCGTGCGAGGGGCGAGGGAACGAGCCCGCATCGAAGTCACCGCCGCCATCAAGGATGAGGCGCGCCGCGCGCTCGCGGCGGAGGGCGCCGCCAAGCTCTCGCTGCGCGCCGTCGCCCGCGAGCTGGGCATGGTCTCCTCCGCCCTGTACCGCTACTTCCCCAGCCGCGACGAGCTCCTCACCGCCCTCATCGTCGACGCCTACAACAGCGTCGGTGCCGCCGCCGAAGCCGCCGACACCCGCGCGCTGGCCGCCGGCGACGCCCCCCGCGCCCGCTGGGCCGCGGTCTGCGCGTCCGTCCGCGGTTGGGCGCTGGAGCACCCGCACGAGTACGCCCTCATCTACGGCTCGCCCGTCCCCGGCTACACCGCCCCGCTCGACACCGTCGGCCCGGCCTCCCGCGTGGGCAACACCCTCATTGGGATCGTCCGCGCCGCCTACGAGGGCCGTGGCATCGCCCTCCCGTCGCTCCCCGCCGAGCTGCGCCCCGAAGCCGCCCGCATGGCCGCGGACTTCGCCGAAGGGCTGCCGCCTGAGGCCGCCGCGGCCCTGGTGGCCGCCTGGGCGCAGCTCGTGGGCCTGATCTCCTTCGAGCTGTTCGGCCAGTTCAACCGGGTCGTCGAGGACCGCGACGCCTTCTTCGCGCACGCCGCAGGGCAGTTGGCGCACGGGGTGGGACTGCCCGCCGTATAGGGCCGGGCCCGGCCGAACCGGCGGGGACGGGGATGGTTCGCTTGTCAGTTCCTCGTACTGAAGCGGGGGAATCGCCCCTGGTGCGCCCGGCGGCCCGTCTAGTGTTCCTCGGACCGGGTTCCCGTCCCGGTTGCCGTCCCCGGCGCCCGGCCATCGCCCCGGCGCCGCTCCCGCCGTCGCCCCGAGGAGCAGTCATGACCCGCGCCGCGAAGGCCGTCTACGCCGTCCTGGCCACCCTCTTACTCGCCGCGCCGGCGCCGGCCGTCACCGCGTCGGCGAGTTCGGAGCCCGGCCGGGCCCAGGCCCGGGACCGTACCCCGGCCCTCGCCCCGGCTCCGACCCCCGAAGTGAGACCGACGCCGCGGGCGCCCGGGGTACGCGGCCTGGAGATAGCCGTCCCGGCGTACGTCTGGGCCAACGACCCGATGCTCGCCGATCTCACCGCCACCAGCCCGGCCGCCTCGGTGGTGGTCCTCAACCCGGGCAACGGCGACTCCCCGTTCGACGCCCCCTGGCGGGCCCGCGCCGACGTCCTGCGCACCGGCACCACCGCCACCGGCGAGAGGACCAAGGTGCTCGGCTACGTCCACACCGACCACGGCAACCGCGACCTCGCCGCGGTGAAGGCCTCCGTGGACAACTACCTGAGGACGCCCGACGGCCGCCTCCACGTGGACGGCATCTTCTTCGACGTGGTCAGCCGCGACTGCGGCCCGGCCAACGCCACCCGCGACCACTACGCGGAGCTGCGCCGCTACGTGCAGGACACCATGGAGGCCGTCGCCCCCGGCACGCCGGACCTGGTCGTGAACAACCCCGGGACGGCCATCGCCGACTGCTTCCTGGAGCCCGGCCGCCGCACCGCCGACGTCTTCGTCACCTTCGAGGACACCTACGCGGCCTACACGGGCGCCGGCTGGCTCGGCGGCAACGTCTTCAACGCGCTCACCGGCTACCGCTCCGGCGCCGAACTCGACCCGAGCGGTACGGCGTTCTGGCACCTCGTGCACGACGTCCCGGACGCCACCGCGATGCGCGCGACGCTCCGTACGGCCTTCGAGCGCGGCGCGGGCTACGCCTACGCCACGAGCGCGCGGATGCCGAACCCCTGGGACGCCCAGCCCACTTGGAAGTACCGCGCCCAGACCTCGTACGCCTCAACCCTGGGCTGAGCCCGAGCCGGACCCGGTCCGCCCGACGGCGGTGACCTCGACGGTACGGCCGTCGGGATCCACGAGCCGGTGCCGCCCCGGCGCGAGCCGCGGACGTGAGGCGGACCCGTCGAAGGCCGGGACGGCCGTGGACGCGGCGGGTGCCCGTCCCGCGTCACCGGGGACGGCGTTCTCCATTGACGGGGCGGGCCGTACGGCCGGGGCATCCATGCGGCCCGCTCTAGGAGTGCCCGAGGTCCTCGCGGACGGCGTGTTCCGGGCGGTGGGCGAAGCGCCACAGGACGTGGGTGACCCGGAGGAGGAACGCCGTGGCGGCCAGGACGCCGCCCACCGTCGCCAGGGTCCGGTCGGTCGTGGGGGAGAGGTCGAAGGCCAGGGCGGGGCCGTACAGTGCCGCGAAGGCGAGTCCGGCGGCGAAGAGCCCGCTGACGAAGGCGAACACGATCTCGATGGTGACCGCGTCCCGGTCGGCCTGGCTGCGTCGTTCCATGGGCGAAGTCTCGCCGCCCCAGCCGGGGCAGACAAGGGCGCCCCGGCACGCCCGGGGGTCAGATTCCGGCCGTGTCCACCCAGAGCCGGGCCAGTTCCGCGTCGCCCGTCACACCCGGACCGGTGAGCGGCCGCCGGTTCCACAGCGCCGCGTAGAGCCAGGAGGCCTCGCCCGTCAGCGTGCAGTCGGCCTCCGCGCCGTCTCCGCGGACCGTGCGCGCCGGCTCCGGGGACAGGCGTACGGTCCACACCGCGCCCGTGTCGGAGGCCGTAACCCGTATCACCCGCGGCTCCGCCGTCCGGACCCGGCTCTGCGGCCGCGCGTGGAACCCGGTCAGCAGCTCGTCCACCCCGTCCTCGGCGAAGCCGGGATCCACCGCCCCGAAGGGCACGCCCAGCGCGGCTTCCGCGTCCATCCGGTGCACGGTGGTCTCGTGCGCCTGGCGCCGCGCCCAGAAGGCCACCGGCGAAGGCGGCGCGGTCGGCAGGAAGGTCCAGCACCGCGCGTCGGCCGAGCTCCCCGTCAGGGTCCGCACCAGTCCCGCGTGGCCCTCGCGGAACCAGGCCAGGAGTTCCGCACCCACCAGCTCCGGAGCGTCCGGGAACGGAGCCCGCTCGGTCAGACCCCGCGCCACGTACCCGGTGGCCCATCGGTGCACCGAGCCGGTGTGGCGCAGCAGGTCGGCGACCCGCCACTGCGGACAGGTGGGCACCAGGACGTCCGTACCGGCCCGTTCGGCGATGTCGGCGAGCTGCTCGCCCTCGCGGGCCAGGGTCTTCACATAGCTGATGATCTCCATGGCGGGAGTCTCTCAGCCGTGCGTGGCGACGCACAACGAAGAATGACGGAGGCTGGGGGCAGCGGAGAGTGCTGCCGAGACCTTGGGCAGACGCGACGGAGCAGGTGGTGGAGGTCATGGAGCATCGGGACGGCGAGCTCTTCCCGCGCGAGCGCACCGAGATCGTGCCCGGCGCCGTGCACGTGCCCGACTGGCTGGCGCCCGGGCGGCAGCGGGAGTTGGTGGAGGCCTGCCGGGAATGGGCCCGGCCGCCCGCCGGACTGCGTACGGTGCGCACGCCCGGCGGGGGAACGATGAGCGCCCGGCAGGTGTGCCTGGGCCTGCACTGGTACCCGTACGGATACGCGCCCACGGCCGTCGACGGGGACGGCGCCCCCGTCAAGGCGCTGCCCGACTGGCTCGCGCTGCTGGGCCGCGGTGCCGTGGCCGCCGCGTACGGGCGGGCTCCCGATCTGGGTGTCGCCTACGACATCGCGCTGGTGAACTTCTACGAGGGCGACTCCCGCATGGGCATGCACCGGGACGCCGAGGAGCGCTCCGAAGCCCCGGTCGTCTCGCTGAGCCTGGGTGATTCCTGCCTCTTCCGCTTCGGCAACACCGCCTCGCGCGGGCGTCCGTATCGGGACGTTGAGCTGCGCAGCGGGGATCTGTTCGTCTTCGGCGGGCCGGTCCGACGGGCCTTTCACGGGGTGCCGAAAGTCCTGCCCGGCACCGCTCCGACGGGCCTCGGGCTGACCGGGCGGCTGAACATCACGCTCCGGGTCGGCGGGCTCGGCTAGCGGGCGGCGTCCTCGACGCTCCGATCATGCGAGGATCGCTGTCATGAACGGCAACGGGGCCCCGCGGCGGGTGGGGGAAGTGACCACGGTGTCCGCTGGGACGGACGGGACAGCAGGTTCCACGGCAGCGGCGGCAGCGGCAGCCGGCTCCGCGCGGACCAAGCTGGAGCGGGGCCGTGGCGCGCTCGGACCGGCGCTGGAGCTCGTCCACACCGGCCGGGCCCCGACCCGCGCCGTCCTGACGGCCGAGCTCGGCGTCACCCGCGCCACCGCAGGGGCCGTCGCCGCCGAGCTGGAGGCGCTCGGGCTGATCCGCGTGGACTCCCGGCCCGGCGGGGCCGGCGGAACCCAGGGCCGGCCCTCGCACCGGCTCTCCGTGGACGAGAACGGCCCGGTGGCCCTGGCCGCGCAGGTGCACTCGGACGGGTTCCGGGCCGCCCTGGTCGGCCTCGGCGGCAGGATCGTCGCCACGGCTCCCGGCAGGGTCCCGGTGTCGGCCG
Organism: Streptomyces sp. NBC_01264; assembly: GCF_026340675.1. NCBI lineage: Bacteria > Bacillati > Actinomycetota > Actinomycetes > Kitasatosporales > Streptomycetaceae > Streptomyces > Streptomyces sp. NBC_01264. The sequence continues at coordinate 1,492,584 of NZ_JAPEOX010000001.1, read as the reverse complement.
ACCCCGCGCAGGTGCTCGGCGCCGTGGTCGAAGCCGGGGCCGCGCTGCTCGCGCAGACCGGCCGGCGCTGCATCGGCGCCGGACTCGCGGTGCCCTCGGCGGTCGCGGAGCCGGAGGGTACGGCGCTGAACCCGCTGCACCTGGCCTGGCCCGCCGGTTCCCCCGTACGGGCCATCTTCGCCGACTGCGTGAAGGAGGCGGGCATCGACGGCCCGGCGCTGACCGGCAACGACGTGAACCTCGCCGCGCTCGCCGAACACCGGCACGGCGCCGGCCGCAGTGCGCAGCACCTGCTGTGCGTGGCCACCGGGCACCGCGGGGTCGGCGGGGCGCTGGTCCTGGACGGCCGCCTGCACAGCGGGAGTTCGGGCCTGGCCCTGGAGGTCGGCCACCTCACCGTGAACCCCGAAGGGCGCGCCTGCCACTGCGGCAGCCGCGGCTGCCTCGACGTGGAGGCCGACCCGCTGGCCTTCCTCACCGCCGCCGGGCGCACCCCGGGCCCCGAGGTGTCCCTGCTCCAGCAGGCCCGCGACCTGCTCCGCGGGGAGTCCGCGGACCCGGGGGTACGGGCCGCTACGGAGGAGCTCATCGACCGGCTCGGCCTGGGCCTCGCGGGCCTGGTCAACATCCTGAATCCGGACCGGATCATCCTCGGCGGACTCCACCGCGAGCTGCTCTACGCCGACCCCGAGCGGCTGCGCGCGGTGGTCGCGGACCGCAGCCTGTGGGGCCGCAGCGGCGGCGTGCCGATCCTGCCCTGCACGCTCGACCACAACAGCCTGGTCGGCGCCGCGGAGCTGGCGTGGCAGCCGGTGCTGGACGACCCGCTGGGGACCCTGGGCGCGGCGGCCTGACCGCTGTTCCCGCGGCTCCGGGCGGCTTCGGCGACCGGGGACTACCCGGGCCGGGCGCCGACCGAGGCGGTCACCGACAGGCCGGCGGAGACCGGCTCGGGGGGTGCGGCGACGGGCGGGGCCGGCGCGGGCTCCCGTACGGCCTTCTTCGCGGTCCGGTGCTCCGGCTTCTCGGTGAGGAGCACCGGGTGGCGCTCCGGTGCGGCCGGGCCGGGGGCGGCGCGCAGCGAGAACCACACGACCTTGCCCGGGCTGTCGTCCTGCTGCCGGGCTCCCCACGCCTCGCTGAGCGCCTCCACGAGCGCGAGCCCGCGGCCGGAGGTCTCCAGGGCGTCGATCGGTGAACCCTCCGCGGGGCGCGGGGCCCCGGCCGTCGCCGCCGAGTGCCTCAGCTGCGGAAGCCGGGGATCGCTGTCGTAGACGGACACGGTCAGCCGACCGAGGCGCAGCTCGATCTCGACCGTGCAGGTCTTGTCCGGCTGCGCATGGCGGTGGACGTTGCTGAGCAGCTCCGTCACGCCGAGCGCAGCCCGGTCTATGAGCGGATCGAGCTGCCAGTGGCGCAGTTGCGCCGAAACGATTCGGCGGATCTGTCCGATCCGCAAGGGCAGGGCCTGCAGTTCGACGACGCAGTGCCTGCGGGAATGACTGATCACGGCTGCGACTCCCCGACATCAGTGTTACGGGTGCTGCACCCTCGGTGACACCTCCCCAGGGTCACCCACTGTGGCCCGGTGTGCAACCGAACGCGATCGAAAGCGATTCGCATAGATACCCAAAGTGACCGTTTGTGCAGGTGGGCGGGGTACATTTCGAAAGCGGGCGGTGCGCGGCGACGCCCGGCGCGCACTCGGGACATCGGGAAGTACGAAGGAGCACGGCGCATGAGCACCACCACCGGTACGACCGCCACTACCATCGACGTCGACCACAGCGACGCGGACTACCGCGCCTGGCTGAAAGAGGCCGTGCGCAAGGTGCAGGCGGACGCGAACCGCTCCGCCGACACCCATCTGCTGCGCTTCCCGCTCCCCGAGGCCTGGGGCATCGACCTCTACCTGAAGGACGAGTCCACCCACCCGACGGGCTCCCTCAAGCACCGTCTCGCACGCTCCTTGTTCCTGTACGCCCTCTGCAACGGCTGGGTCCGCCCCGGCCGCCCCGTCATCGAGGCCTCGTCGGGGTCCACCGCGGTCTCGGAGGCGTACTTCGCCAAGCTGATCGGCGTCCCGTTCATCGCGGTCATGCCGCGGACGACGAGCCCCGAGAAGTGCCGGCTCATCGAGTTCCACGGCGGCGAGTGCCACTTCGTCGACGAAGCGATGAAGATCTACGAGGAGTCGGCCGAGCTCGCCGCCCGCACCGGCGGTCACTACATGGACCAGTTCACGTACGCGGAGCGCGCGACGGACTGGCGCGGCAACAACAACATCGCCGAATCGATGTACCAGCAGCTGCGGTTGGAGCGCTACCCAGAGCCCACCTGGATCGTGGCCACGGCCGGCACCGGCGGCACCTCCGCGACGATCGCCCGCTACGTGCACTACATGCAGCACGACACCCGGATCTGCGTCCCGGACCCGGAGAACTCCTGCTTCTTCGACGGCTGGACGCAGGGCGACCCGCACGCGACGAGCGAATGCGGCTCCCGCATCGAGGGCATCGGCCGTCCCCGGATGGAGCCGAGCTTCGTCCCCGGGGCCATCGACCGGATGATGCGGGTCCCCGACGCCGCGAGCGTCGCGGCGTGCCGGGCGCTGGAGCGGGTCATCGGCCGCAAGGCGGGCGGTTCCACCGGAACCGGGGTGTGGAGCGCACTGAAGATCATCTCGGAGATGGTGGCGGAGGGCCGCACGGGCAGCGTCGTGACCCTGCTCTGCGACGGGGGCGAGCGCTACCTCGACAAGTACTACTCCGACGCGTGGCTGGCGGAGCAGGGGCTCGACATCGCCCCGTACGCGCGGACCCTCGACACCATGCTGGAGACCGGCGTGTGGAGCGAGCCCATCGGCTGAAACGTTTTCCCTGGCCGGTGCCGGGTCCGCTGGCTACGCTGTGCGGACTTCGGGGTGCGGGGCGGGTGGAGCCGCGCCGGCGGTGCGGTGCGGGGTGGGGAGCGATGGCGGAGTTCAGGGACAGCGGTGCGGGCGTACGGGGCCAAGGCGGGCGCGGCGAGGGCTCGTTGAGCTGTCCCCGGTGCGGTCGGGAGGACCGGGTGCTCGGCGTGTCCGCCGCGTACCTGCGGGCCAAGGCCAAACTGAGCACGGAGAGCAAGGGCGGAGACGGCGACAACGTCACGACCCGCGAGGAGAATTCGGCGCTGGCCAAGGCCCTCGCGGTGGCCCCGGACGAGCCGGACGACAGCGCGCTGGGCTGCTTCGGGGCGCTGTTCGTCCTGGTGTCGATCGGCGCGTTCGTCTGGGGCGGGATCGCGGGGAAGTGGTTCGAGGGCGGCACGCCGCCGCGATTCCCCGGGGGTGACGGCGACCTCCCCTTCGGCATCGAGGACCCCACGACCTACCTCGGCTGGATATCGGCGGCCTCGCTGGTCCTCGGCCCGCTCCTGTACGCCTTGTCGGGCCGGTCCGTACGGGCCTGGCGCCGCCGGACCGAACCGGGCCGGGTGGCCGCCGACCGGGTCTGGGCGGAGGGCTGGTACTGCGGCCGCTGCGGCACGGTCCACTTCGCCGGGGAACGGGCCATGACACTCCAGGAGTTCAGGACCCGGGTCTGGTCGGCGGGAGGCTACGGGGACCTGGCGGTGCGGCACCCGGCGGTCTGAACCGTGACGGGCCCGTGACGACAACCCTTTAGGCGTGCCCGCGCCAGCCGCTTACGCTGTGCGGACTTCGATCACGGAGCAGCCTCGGGGGGACCATGGCGGGCATCGAGTACAACAGGGCGGAGCGGGACGGGCGGACCCGGGACGCGGTCTCTGCGCGGCCCGCTCAGGGCCCGGCAGCGGATACCGCCTCGCTCCCCGTGTGTCCCGGCTGCGGTGCTTCCGACGAAGTGCGTGCGGTGCAGGCGGTGTTCCTCGACGGGCACCGCAACGTCCGCGAGGAGACCGGTGTCGGCAGCGACCGGCGGACGGTGAACCGGGAGGTCGTCTCGCGCCTCGCCCGGGCCCTGGCGCCCACCCCGCCCACCCCGTCCGTCCAGGGGCGCGGCTGCCTCGGTGCGGTCCTGGTGCTCGTGTCGATCGGCACCTTCCTGGTCGGCTCCCTGGCCGGGCACTGGTTCACGACGGAGCCCGGGCCGGAGTATCCGTACCCGGGATGGGACGAGCCCTCCGGGCAGGAGGCGGACCTGATCCTCCTCGGCGTGATCTCGGCGGTCGCCCTTCTGGGCGCCGTCTGCCTCTTCGTCGCGATCGCCCTGGCGAACCGGGCGTACGGCGCGAGGGTGCGGCCCGGTCTGCCCGCCGCCGAGCGGCTCTGGCTCCAGGGCTGGTACTGCGGGCGGTGCGCCCGGGTGCACTTCGACGGTGAACGGGCGGCTCTGACCTTGCACGAGTTCCGCCTCCGGGTGTGGACCGCCGGAGGCTACGGCGAACTGGCCGAACGGTACCGGGGTGTCGACAGGGTCGTCGGCATCCGCCCTGACGGCACCTCACGGCAGGACCCACCGTACTGATCCCTTTACTGGTCCCCTTGCTGATCCCCCTACTGGTCCCCTTGTTGACGCGCCCCGTGCCGCCGCTTCGCCAGCCGCAGGTCCAGCGCGCGGACCGCCGAGCGGAACGAGTGCCCGAGTGCGGGGCGGGCCGCGGCGAGCCCGAAGTGGACGGCGGCCGGGCCGTCCGCGGCGAAGGTCCACTGGACGTGGGTGCCGGAGCCGGAGGGTGCGAGGCGCCACTCCTCCAGCAGGGCCCGTATGCCCGGGGCGTTGGTCTCGTCGACCCGGTACGCGTAGCGCCGCTCGGGATCCGCGGCCATGATCGTCTCCTGGAAGCGGACCCCGCCCGCCAGTTTGATCTCGCGCCCGGCGCCGCCGTGGGTGGGACGGGCCAGGGTGACGGCCCGGAACCAGCTCGGCCAGCCCTCCAACTCCTCGGCCAGCGCCCGGTACACCTCCTCCGGAGCGGCCGTGGTCCGGCCGGCGAAGACCAGGCGGATCGGGGCCACCTCGATGAAGTCCAGCCCTACGGGGCGGAGTCGGCGGGCCATGGGGAACTCCCTCGGTTCGGCGGACGGCCGGTGGCGTCCGGCGGGCTGTCACCCTAGCTGTCGGTCCGTCAGTTGTCCGCTCAAGGGGGTGGCGAACCCGCTTCGCCGACCGGTCCCTGCCCGGGACAATGCCACACATGCTGATCAGAGCCGCACACATCGACGAGCTGCCCCTCTTGCAGGACATCGAGCGAGCCGCCGGGGAATGCTTCCGCGCCATCGGCATGCCGGAGATCGCCGACGACGAACCGCTCCCGCTGGAGGAACTCCTCGGCTACCGGCGGGCCGGGCTGGCGTGGGTGGCCGCCGAGGGCGCCGGGTCCGCCGAGGGCGCCGGGTCCGCCGAGGGCGCCGGGTCCGCCGGGTCCGCCGGGACGGGGACCCCGGTCGGCTACCTCCTCGCCGACCGGATCGACGGGAACCTCCACGTCGAGCAGGTGTCCGTGCACCCGGACCGCGCTCACCGCCGCATCGGACGGTCCTTGCTGGAACACCTGGCGGACCGGGCCCGGGCGGAGGGTGCCCCGGCGCTGACCCTTACGACCTTCAGCGACGTGCCGTGGAACGCCCCGTACTACGTCCGGTGCGGATTCCGGAGCCTGGACGACGGCGGCCTCGGGCCGGGGCTGCGCGACATCCGTGACCGCGAGGCCGCGCACGGGCTCGACCGCTGGCCCCGGGTGTGCATGCGCCGGGACGTCTGAGGGGCGGTCGTCAGAGGTCCGGGAGGTCCGCCGGGTAGAGCAGGGTGAGATCGTCCTTGCTCGGTTCCGACAGCTGCGCGACCCGCCCCGCGTGCCGCTCGACCATCGACTCGAAGGTCTGGCGGGCGGTGCGGCCGTTGCCGAAGGCGGGCCCCTTGGGCAGGTCGGTGAAGTACGTCAGCAGTGCCTCGGAGGTCTTCTCGCCGAGCAGGTACTCGTGCTCCTCGGCCTGCTGCTCCACGATCCGCAGCAGCTCCCCGGGCCCGTAGTCCCCGAAGGTGATGGTCCGGGAGAAGCGCGAGGCCACCCCCGGGTTCACGGTCAGGAAGCGGTCCATCTCCGCCGTGTACCCGGCGACGATCACCACCACCGCCTCCCGGTGGTCCTCCATCAGCTTCACCAGCGTGTCGATCGCCTCGCGCCCGAAGTCGCGGCCCGAGTCCTCGGGCGCCAGCGCGTACGCCTCGTCGATGAACAGCACCCCGCCGCGCGCCCGGTCGAAGGCCTCCTGGGTGCGGATCGCGGTGGATCCGATGTGCTCGCCGACCAGGTCGACCCGGGACACCTCCACGAGGTGTCCGCGCTCCAGTACCCCGAGGGAGGCCAGGATCTCCCCGTACAACCGGGCCACGGTGGTCTTGCCGGTGCCGGGGGAGCCGGTGAAGACCAGGTGGCGGCGGACCGAGGCGGCCTTGAGCCCCGCCTGCTGCCGGCGGCGGCCCACCTCGATCATGTCGGTGAGCGCGCGGACCTCGCGCTTGACGCTGTCCAGTCCCACCAGCGCGTCCAGGTGCCCCAGCACCTCGACCGATCCGCGGGCCGCGGGCGGCCCGGTCGCGGCGCCGTCCGCCTCGTCGGCCGGCCGCTGGGCCGGCACCCGCTCGGCCGTGGCCGCCGCTACGGGGCCCGGCGCGGCCGCTACCGTACGGATCCCCGTACGCTCCCCGGCCACCGCGGTGCCCGCACCCGGGCCGGCGCCCACACCGGAGGGGGACCGGGCGGCGAGGCGCGGCCCGGACTCGTCGCTCGTGCAGTCCTCGGCGACGGGGCCGTCCTCGGCGAACTCGTAGCCCCCGCGCGCGCAGCGCTCGGTGTGACAGCGGTGCAGGGACGTGCGGCAGCCGTCGATCACGTGGAAACCGAAGCCCGCGCTGCCCGTGACCCGGCACGCCGTGAAGGTGCCGCGCCCGCCCGCGGACACGTAGAAGCCGGCTTCGGCGGGTGAGCTGACCGTGCACCGCTCCAGCGCGGGGTCCGCGCCCTTGGTGACGATCACGCCGGTCTGGACCGAGTCGATGGAGACGTTGGCGAGGGTGCCGCCGCTGCCGTGGTCGCGGAACCAGGCGCCCGTGGCGGCCTCCCGGATCCGGCAGTCGTCGAGCTGGGCCGTCGCCCCGTCGCTCACCGAGACGGCGGTGTTGCGCACTTGGGAGATGTCGCTGTCCACGACGTCCACCCGGGAACCCCGGTCCAGTACGAACAGCGCGTCCGGTACGTCGTGCACCCGGCAGGAGTCCAGCGAGACCCCGGCCCCGTCGCTGATCCAGACGGCGGGATAGTCGCCGGTGCTGTCGTGGATCTCGCAGGAGTCGGCGACGACGCGGGTGCCCGGATCCCACACCGACAGGCCGTTGCGGCCGAAGCGGCGGACGGCGGTGCGGCTGAGGGTGAGCACGGAGCGGGAACGCAGGTCCACCGCGTTCTCCGGGATGTCGTGGATGTCGCAGCCGGCGAGCGTGAGGACGGCGTCCGTGTCGAGGGTGACCCCGTCGGCCGTGGTGCGGTGGACCGCGCAGTCGGTGAGCACGGCCGTGGCCCGGGCGGCGATCTGCACGCCGGCGCCCTTGATCTCGTAGACCTCGCAGCCCAGCGCCTCCAGGCCCGAGCCGTCGCCGGTCACGGCGATGCCGGCGCCCGTGGCGTGGTGGATCCGGCAGCGCTCCAGCCGGGGGCGGCCACCGCCGCGCACGGAGACCCCGGTCTGGCCGGCGGCCACGACCTCACAGTCGGCGAACACCCCGCCCCCGCCGTCCAGTACGGCGATGCCGGTTCCGGCGGAGTTCTCCACCGTGCAGCGCCGCACCAGCGGCCGCGCACCGCTTCCGCGGACCTCGATGCCGGCCGCCGAGCGGGTGCTCACCCGCAGGTCGGTGAGTTCGGGGGAGCCGTCCTCGATGAGGAGCGCGGGCGCCGTGGGGTCCTGGCCCTCCAGATGGAGGTCCTGGACGACGGCCGAGGCGCGGATGGTCAGCGCGACCCCGTCGAGCGGTGCGATCCGCACCGAACCCAGCGAGCCCTCCGGGCCGCGCAGGGTCACGGCGTGGTGCAGCACCAGGTTCTCCCGGTAGGTGCCGGGCGCGACGGACAGGACGTCGCCGTCGCCCGCCGCGGCCAGCGCGGCGCTCAGCGTCGGATAATCACCGGAGCGGCGACGCCACCGCGAGGAACCGCCGTGCGTGACCTGGACCGTGCCCTGAGCCATGGTGCTGTCGTGCCCCCACCCTCGTGTTCCGTGTGTCCGGCTGCTGGTCGTGTCCGGCCGCTGTCCGGAGCAGCCGCTCCGGCGCTCCACCGTAGCGCGCGCGGGGCCGGTGAGTTGCCAGGTCAGTCCTCCTGTTCCCTTCGGGTACGCCTGCTGGCGTGAAAACATGGGTGCGGCGCTTGCCCGCCGATGCCGGTAGCTCGTTGGGACGTTGAGCCCGTAGGTCAGTCTGGTGCCGGGGCCGCAGAGGGGCCACGCACTGTTGCCATCGAGCACGCCGGTCAGATTCTCGCTCCCCCCGCGGCCCCCTGGGCAGGCGTCGGCCCGTACGGATCGACACCGGGGAGTGACACATGGCGGACACCGACAACGGTGACACCGAGGAGATCGAGCAGGCCGAGGAGTTCGTGGCACGGGTCGCCGCGATCGACATCGCCAAGGCATCGGGCATGGTCTGCGTACGAACCCCGCACGAAGACGAGCCCGGCAAGCGCGTGCAGCGGGTCTTCAACACCGTCGCGACCAGCGGAGCGATCCTGGACCTGGCCGACCACCTGATCTGCCAGGGCGTCACCCGGGTGGTCATGGAGGCCACCTCGACGTACTGGAAGCCGTACTTCTTCCTCCTCGAATCCCGGGGACTGGAGTGCTGGCTGGTCAACGCCCGTGACGTCAAGAACGTCCCGGGCCGGCCCAAGACCGACCGCCTGGACGCGGTCTGGCTGGCGAAGCTGGCCGAGCGCGGCATGCTCCGGGCCTCGTTCGTGCCCCCGAAGCCGGTCCGTGAACTGCGCGACCTCACCCGGGCACGTGCGGTGATGACCCATGAACGCACCCGGCACAAGCAGCGCACCGAGAAGCTCCTCGAGGACGCCCAGATCAAGCTGTCCACCGTGATTGCCGACATCTTCGGCGTCTCCGGACGCGCGATGCTGGAGGCCCTGATCGCGGGCGAGCGCAGCCCCAAGGCCCTCGCGGAGCTGGCTCACGGCACGATCAAGGCCAGCCACACCGCCCTCGCCGAAGCCCTGACCGGGCGTTTCGAGGAGCATCACGCTTTCATGTGCCGGATGCTGCTGGACACCGTCGACTACCTCACCGTGCAGATCGACAAGCTCACCGCCCGGATCACCATCCGCCTGGCCGAGCTGTCCACCACCGAGGACCACGAAGGCCCCGGACAGGGCACGCTAATCCCGATCACCGACGTGGAACGCCTCGACGAGATCCCCGGCGTCGGCCCCAGCACCGCGCAGGTGATCCTCGCCGAGACCGGCCTGGACATGTCCGTCTTCCCCACCGCCGGCCACCTTGTCTCCTGGGCGAAACTCTCCCCACGCACCATCCAGTCCGGGGGAAAGAACACCTCCGGGCCGACGGGCAAGGGCAATCCCTGGCTCCGGGGAGCCCTGGGCGAGGCAGCGATCTCCGCCGCGCGCACCGACACCTTCCTCGGCGCCCGCTACCGCCGCCTCGTCAAACGCCGCGGCCACATGAAAGCCCTGGTCGCCGTCGCCCGCTCCATCCTCGTCTCCGTCTGGCACCTCATGAACGACCCCACCGCCCGCTACCGCGACCTCGGCGCAGACTGGCACACCCGCAACCTCGACCCCCACCGCAAGAGCCGCGACCTCGTCCGCCAACTCAAGGCCCTCGGCCACGACGTCACCCTCACCCCGGCAACCACCTGACCGAACCCGCCGAAGCCCCCGCAAGCAGCCCCCGACCGTCACCGCCGAGGGGCTACCCCGCCATACCCAGCTGACCGTTGAGTTTTCCGGTCAGCTGCCCGCGTCAGCCCGGCCCCAGTCAGGTCCCGCCGCGGCCCACGCGCGGTCCAGCCGGATGTACCGCCGATGCATGAGCCTTCGTACGACCAGGCGGCGAAGCGTCTCCACGAGCGCGGCGATGCCCAGGGCCGCGGCGAGCCCGGCCACGCCCGCGTGGAAACTGGCGGAGGAGGGGTCGAGGGGCTGCCCGACGATCCGGCCGTGCGTATCGGTCCATATCCGGAACCGGTCGCCCGGATGCGGCGGTTCCTCCGCGGCCGGCACGGTGCCCTGGTGGTTGCTGCCGTCGGGCGCCGTCCACGAGGCGACGATCTGCGTACGCTGCGGGGCCTGGCGCTGCGCCGCCGGGTCGGTGGCCGCGCCGAGGAGCGGATCCGGTGTCGGCCGGACCACCACCGCCGGTACGAGATGACGCTCCTCGCGCTGTTCGCGCACGGCCCGCTGCAGCGTGCCGTCCACCCGCAGGCCGGCCGCCCAGCCGATGGCCGGAGCCACCAGGAGGACGCACAGCAGCGCCGCGAAGGCCACCCAGGCCTCGAATAGATCCGTCTGGCGGCGCAGCGGATTGCGCCGCCAACGCCACACTCCCATTGCTGTCCGCACGGTCCGGCTCCCCCTACTTGTGCCAGTCAGCGCCTGTCTGCCGTCCCAGCCTCCCGCATGCCCCGGCCACCCGCATTCCGGGACGCGCGAGACGTGTGTCACCCGATCCGGTGCTCACGTCCCGGATGTTCCAACGGGCAGACGGTGGCGGTTGGTTCCAGGGTGGCGCGAGAGCCCCTCGAAGGTGTCAATCCGGGTGGTCCCACCGGCCCCCTGGCGGCTCATCGCTCCCCGGTGCGGCCGTGGACGCCGTCCCGCCCTCACGCCAGGACGCGCACCTCGTCGCCGACCCGCAGCGTCCCCGGCCGCACCGGCACCAGCAGCCGCCCGAAGGCCAGGGACTTCCCGATCCGCCGGTGCCTGGCCAGGGTCTGGAGCGGCTCCTTGCCCCGGAGCGCCGTCGTCTGGTCGGTGGTCGTCACGATGCAGCGGCCGCACTCGCGCGCCCCGCGGAAGACGGCGTCGCCGATCGCGAGGCGCTCCCAGCCGTCCTCGGCCCACGCCTCGGCTCCGGACACCACCACGTTCGGGCGGAACCGGTTCATCGGGAGCGGACCCTCGTCCGGATGGCTGCCCTGCGCGATCAGCACGTTGAGCGCGTCCAGCGAGGCGAGGGTGGTGATCAGCAGCGGATAGCCGTCGGCGAGGCTCACGGTCTCGCCGGGCAGCGCGTACTGGGGATCGACGGGCCGACGTACGGCCGGGTCGTCCAGGTGCACCAGATGGGCGGGTACGCCCAGGTAGGCGGTGAACCAGTCGGCGGCGGCCTGGGCCGCCGCCACGGTCTCGATCTTCTTGCCGAAGAGCATCACCGGTTCCAGCGGACCCAGTCCCGGGACCTCCACCGTCAGATCCGCCATGTCCGGCGCCGAGACCTCGAACCCGCCGCCCCCCAGCGGGCGGGCCCGCGCCAAGGCCAGCCTCGGCTGCTGGCGTTGGGTGATGACCGCGCCCTCCCCGTCCACCACCGCCCACCGGCGGTCACCGGACAGCCCCCAGGGCTCCACGGCCACCTCGTCGGGTGCCGTCCCCGCCACCGACTTGACGGGATGGACGTGGAGCTCCTGGACACGCAGTTTCACCATGGGCAAATACTGCCAGCCGGCCTCACGGACTCCGCGGCGACCTCGTCGCAGGAGGCCGGCAGGGCGCGGCGGTCAGTAACCGCGCCCCTGCGGCTGGTACGGACGTCCGTACGGGTCCTCGAACGAGGCGGCCGGGACGGGCGCGGGCTGCGCCTGCATCGGACGCGGCGCGGCCGGGCGCATCGCCTCGTACCCGGTGCCCGTGGCCACCGGGCGGGGCTGCTGCGGCTGGGGCTGCGGCACGTAACCCGTGCGGGCCGCGAACGGCTGCGGCTGCTGCGGCACGTACGGCACCGGCGCCTGCTGGAGCGGCATCGGCATCGACATGGGCTGCGGCATCGGGGGCATCTGCTGCATCGGTTGCATGTGCGGCATCTGCTGGGGCGCGGCCTGCTGCTGGTACGGGTAGCCGTACGCCGGCGCCTGCTGCTGTTGCGGGCGGGCGGGCGGCAGCGCTGCCGGGAGGGCGGGGAGCGAGGACGCGAGAGCCGGGAGGTACCCACCGCTCGAGTAGCCCGAACTCGGGGAGTCGTAGGCGGCGGGGACGCGGATCGGGGCGATCTGCGGGGTCCCGCGTTCGGCGACGAGGGAGTCGTAGATAGGGGTGTCCGGGAAGGAGGGCGCGGAGTAGTAACCGCCGCCATAAGTGGAGCGGGGGGAGGTCATGGACCTAAGTTAAGCCCACGACTTCACCGGGTCCATAGCGAGGTGTCGTCAACACCGCCCTGACCTGCATATTCGCAGGTCAGGGCCACAGCTTTCACTTCTTGTTCACGTGCACGATTTAGCCACTTCCGCCCCGTCTTGCTCCTACTCGTACTCACCGGTTGGGTGTTGCACGGATGGCGCGCCGGCCTCGTGCTGACGGGGCGTCATAACCCCGTGACCTCGAAGGACGTGAAGTCGAGGGGCGGAGTCCGGTTTCAGGCCTCATCGGGGCGGGCATAGGTACGGCCCTTCCATGCCGCCCCGCGTCCGCGGTAGTGCTGCACGGCCGAGTCGACGGTCATCAGGAGGTACAGCAGCGCGGTGACCGGGAGGAGCGGCGCGAGGACCGCCGGCTGGCGGTAGTGGCGCAGCATCGGCAGGTAGGTCCCGGACATCAGCAGCCAGGCCAGACCGCCGGTCCAGGCGACGGCGGGCCGGCCGGCGGCGAGGCCGGCGAGGAGCGCGGCCGGCGGCACGAGGTAGACCAGGACCAGCCCGGCCACCGTCCCCGCCAGGAGCAGGGGCTGGTGGCGCAGTTGCGCGTAGGCGCTGCGCGAGACCATCCGCCACAGGTCCGCGAGGGAGGTGTACGGGCGCACGCTGTCCACCCGCTCCGCGAGGCCGAGCCAGATCCGCCCACCGGTGCGCTGGACCGCCCGGGCGAGGGAGACGTCGTCGATGACGGCCTGCCGGATCGACTCCGGGATCCCGGCCCGCACGGCCGCCTCGGTGCGCAGCAGGACGCACCCGCCGGCGGCGGCCGCGGTACGGGAGGCGGGGCGGTTGATCCGGCGGAAGGGGTAGAGCTGGGCGAAGAAGTACACGAAGGCCGGCACGATCAGCCGCTCCCAGACGCTGACGGCGCGCAGCCGGGCCATCTGCGAGACCAGGTCGAGGTCGGCCGAGGTCGCGGCGGCGACCAGCTCGCGCAGGCTGTCGGGTTCGTGGGCGATGTCGGCGTCGGTGAGGAGCAGGTAGTCGGGGCGGGCGCCGGGACGGATGCCGGAACGGGCGTCGGGGCGGATGCCGGAGCGGGCGTCGGAACGGGCGTCGGGGCCGATGCCGGAGCGGGCGTCGGAGGTCGCGTGCGCGATGCCGTGCCGCAGGGCCCAGAGCTTGCCGGTCCAGCCGGCGCCGGGCTCGCCGGGGGAGAGGACCGTCAGGGGCAGCCCGCCGTGCTCCCCGGCCAGCTGCCGGGCGAGGGTGCCCGTGCCGTCCGTACTGCCGTCGTCGACCAGGACGACCTCGGCCCCGCCGGGATAGTCCTGCGCGAGGAGCGAGGGCAGGCTGTGCGGCAGCACCTCGGCCTCGTCCCTGGCCGGGACCACGATCGCGACGGACGGCCAGTGGGCGGGGGCGTGCCGGGGAGGCAGGCGCGTATCGGTCCGCCAGAACATGCCGTGGCCCAGAGTGAGCCAGAGCCAGACGGCGAGCGAGGCGCACGCGGCGACGAGGAGGTAACCCATCCCGGCAGTGTGCCGCGAGCGGCGCCGCGGGGGGCGGCGGGACACCGGGGATCGGCGGCCCGGGTCGACCGGGGCCGCGTCGGGGCCGGGTACGGGGTGGTGGGCCTGTTGCCTCGGGTGGGGTGGGGGGATCGATTAAGGTGACCAAGTGAAGATCGCCCTCATGGACTCCGGTATCGGCCTGCTCGCGGCGTCCGCCGCGATGCGGCGGCTGCGGCCGGACGCGGACCTGGTGCTGTCCTGCGACCCCGACGGGATGCCCTGGGGTCCGCGGACCCCGCAGGACCTCACCGGGCGGGCCCTCGACGTCGCGCGGGCCGCCGCCTCGCACCGGCCGGACGCGCTGATCGTCGCCTGCAACACCGCTTCCGTGCACGCACTGCCCGCGCTGCGCGCCGCGCTGGAGCCCGCGGTCCCGGTCATCGGGACCGTGCCGGCGATCAAGCCCGCCGCCGCCGCCGGAGGGCGCGTGGCGATCTGGGCCACCCCCGCCACCACGGGCAGCCCCTACCAGCGCGGCCTGATCCGCGACTTCGCCGACGGCGCGCGCGTCACCGAGGTGCCCTGCCCGGGACTGGCCGACGCCGTCGAGGCCGGCGACGAGGCCGCCGTCGTACGGGCCGTCGCCGCGGCTGCCGCGCTGACCCCGGCCGACGTCACCGACGTGGTGCTCGGCTGCACCCACTACGAGCTGGTCGAGGCCCCCATCCGGGCCGCCCTCGACCGGCGCACCGGCGGTGGCGCGTACGTCTTCCACGGCTCCGCCGAGCCCGTCGCCGTCCAGGCCCTGCGCCGGCTCGGCGCCCGCCCGGAGCCCGGCCTCCCGGCCACCGGCAGCCTGACCGTCCTGCTCAGCGGCCGCCCCGGCACGCTGCCCGAGCCCGCCTTCGGGTACGCCGAAGGCCGGTTGCTGGCGGCGCGCGGCGCCGGCGTCGGGGGATCCGTCACGGGGTGATCCCCGAGGGGCCGGACTGCGCAGCGCCCGCGCGGGAGCCGTCCCGGCACCTGGGAGCCGTCCCGGCATCCGGGAGACGCGCAGGTCAGCTGAACGCGCGGCGGTACGCGTGGGGGCTGACCCCGGTGGTGCGTTTGAAGCGGTCGCGGAAGGCGGTGGGCGAGCCGAAGCCGACCTGGGCACCGATCCGTTCCACGGAGTGCTGCGTGGTCTCCAGGAGGTGCTGCGCCTGGCGGATCCGGGCGCGGTGGAGCCACTGGAGCGGGGTGGTCCCCGTCTGCTCGCGGAAGCGGCGGATCAGGGTTCGCGTGCTGGTTCCGGAGCGGGCGGCGATGTCGGCGAGCGTGAGCTCGGAAGCCAGGTTCTCCTGCAGCCAGGAGAGCAGGGGTTCCAGCACGGAACCCCTGGGGGTGGGCGCGTGGTCGTGCACGATGAACTGCGCCTGCCCGCCCTCCCGTTCCAGGGGCATGACGGACAACCGGGCCGCGTCGGCGGCGACCGCCGAGCCGTAGTCCTTGCGGATCATGTGCAGGCACAGGTCCAGGCCCGCGGCGGCGCCGGCCGAGGTGAGGATCCGCCCGTTGTCGACGTACAGGACGTCCGGGTCGACCTCGATGTCCGGATAGGTGGCGGCGAGGAGGTCGGCCGCCATCCAATGGGTCGTCGCCCGCAGGCCGTTCAGGAGCCCGGTGGCGGCCAGCGGGAACGTGCCCGAGCAGATCGATGCGATGCGCGTGCCCTGCGCGGCCGCCTCCAGCAGCGCGTCCCGGACCGCGGGAGCGAGCGGGGCCGTGGGGACGTCGGTGCCGGGCACGATGATCGTGTCCGCGCCGCGGAGCCCCTCCAGTCCCCACGGCGCGCGCAGGGCGAAGGAACCCGCGTCGACCTCCGGCCGCTCCGCGCACACCCGGATCTGGTAGGCCTGGCGGCCGTCCGGCAGGCGGGTACGGGTGAAGACCTCGATCGGGGTGGACAGATCGAAAGGGATCACCCGGTCCAGGGCGAGGACGGCGACGGTGTGCATGGCCAGAACATACCTCGCCGGTGGGGCGAGTGACCGGCCCGGAGATTCCGCGAGCACACCTTTCCGCAGGTCGGAGCCGGTCTCGAAGGTGGTGGCGTTATCCCGCTGGAAGGTGTCATTAATGCCACTGGGGCAGGGCCACCGGACCCGTAGCGTCAAGGGCGAGCCCGGCAACGGTCCGGACCGCCGCCCGCGGAGGAACCCTTCATGCACGCCCAGATCGTCCTGTTCGACGGCTTCGATCCACTCGACGTCATCGCCCCCTACGAGGTGCTCCACGCGGGGGGCGCCGCATCCGGCGGCGCGGTGAGCGTGGAACTGGTCTCCGCCGAAGGACCGCGCGAGGTGGTCAGCGGCACCGGGGGCCTGGCGCTGCGCGCCACGGGCACCCTGGACCCCGGCCGTACGGGCCTGGTCCTCGTTCCCGGCGCCTCGGGCCGTGTCGGAGAACCCGGGGAGGTCCCCGACCTCGACGCGGGCGAAGGGCCGTGGCAGCAGGACGAGTTCATCCCCGTCCTGATCGGCCGTACCCTGACCACCGAACTGCCCGCGCTGCTGGGGGCGGCGATGGCCAACCCGCGGATGACGGTCGCCGCGGTGTGCGGCGGCTCGCTCGTCCTGGCCATGGCCGGCCTGCTGGAGGGACGCAACGCGACCACCCACCACCTGGGCCTGGACATGCTCGACGCCACCGGCGTCCACGCCGTGCGCGCCCGCGTCGTCGACGACGGCGACCTCGTCACCGGCGCCGGTGTCACCTCCGGACTCGACCTGGGCCTGTGCCTGCTGGAACGCGAGGTGGGCCCGAGGATCGCGCAGGCCGTGGAGGAACTGTTCGCCCATGAACGCCGCGGCACCGTCTGGCGCGAGCGGGGCCCGGCCCCGGTCGGCTTCTGACCGGGGCGCCCCCGCCGGGCCCCCGCCCGGTCCCCGCGTCCGCCCACCCCGCACCTCGAGGAAAGAAAAGAACCGCACCATGTCCGTTGAAGGAACCTGGGACCTGACGGTCTCCACACCCATCGGCCGGATCAGCGCCGTGGTCGAACTCCTGCGCCGGGACGGCGTTTTGACCGGGGTCGCCCGCGGGGCGGGGGAGGAGGTCCCCCTCGGCGACGTCGTGCTCGACGGCGACCGGCTCACCTGGAAGCAGGACGTCACCCGGCCGATGCGCCTGAACCTGGCCTTCGCCGTGACGGTGACCGGCGACTGTCTGGCCGGCACCTCCAAGGCGGGCCGCCTGCCGGCGTCCAAGGTCACCGGCCGGCGCCGCGCCACCGGGTTCCGGACGGACGCGGAGCCGCGCCCGTGACGAAGCTTTTCCTTTCCCTGCACGTCCTCGCCGCCGTACTGGCCATCGGGCCGGTCACCGTCGCCGCGAGCATGTTCCCGGCGGCGCTGCGCCGCGCGGGGGCGCCCGCCCCGGGTGACGGCGACGCCCGCGCGAACCTGCGGATGCTGCACCGCGTCTGCCGTGTCTACGCGGCCGTCGGCACCGCGGTTCCCGTCCTCGGGTTCGCCACTGCGAGCAGCCTCGGAGTCCTCGGCGACGGGTGGCTGATCGTCTCGATCGTGCTGACCACGGCGGCGGCCGCGGTCCTCGCCCTGCTGATCCTCCCGGGCCAGGACGCCGCCCTCGTCGCGCTGCAGGAGCAGGAGCAGGAGCAGGAGCAGGAGCAGGAGCAGGGCCCCGGCCCCGGCCCGGGCCCCGGTCCCGGTCCCGGCCCCGGTGTCCGGTCCGCCGCTCGCCTCGCGATGTTCATCGGGGTCTTCAACCTGCTGTGGGCCACCGTGACCGTCCTGATGATCATCCGCCCGGGCTCCACCACGGGAGCCTGAAGGTTCCGGCCCCGCTGCCCGAGTGCCTACGCGTCCCGGGCGACGGCGGCCGCCGCCCCGGCCGCCGCGAGGCGCCGGGCCAGGTCCCGTAGCCCGGCGGTGTTCCGGGCCCGCTCCGCCGTACGGCCCAAGGAGGGCAGTGGCGTCCATGCGGAACGTGAGTACGCTGCTACACATGACGGGTCACCCTCCTGGGCCGCTCTGGACGGGCCGGGCCTCCAACCGTGTGCAGTGGCTGCTCGCCGGAGCCGGTGCGGCCTTCCTGGCGCTCGGGATCGAGATCGCCGTCGACTACGCCTGGGACGGCGGTGTCGTCGCGATCCTCATGGCGGTGGTCGGCTGTCTCGCCGCGGGTCTGCTCATCCTCTTCGGCACCCTCGCCTTCGTGCACGCCGCCGTCACCGTCGACGCGGAAGCCGTCGAGGTGCGCTGCGGGCACATCGGGCTGCCGCGCCGCAGGATCCGGCTCACGGAGGTGGAGGCCGCCGAGTACGTGGCCCGGATCACCCCGCAGCAGTGGGGCGGCTGGGGCTACCGCTGGCGCCCCGAGCGCGGCACCGCCGTCATCGTGCGGCGCGGGGAGGGCCTGGAGCTGCGGCTCGGTGACGGCAAGCTCTTCACCGTCACGGTCGACGACGCGCAGAACGCGGTCCTCGTGATCCGCGCCCATCTGCGTGCCCTGGCTCACTGACTCCGCCACCGGCACAGGTGGGGGACGTACACTCCGCCAGATGAGCAGCAGTGCGACCCGCGCGGCCGGGAACGAATCCGGGAACGAAGCCGTGAAGGACACCGGGAAGGACACCGGGAACGACCAGGCGTCGGGTCCGGTGGTACGGGAAGCCGTGGCGGGTTCCCCCCTGCGGCGCCGGGCCGGCCGGCTCGCGCGGCCCGCGCTCGCCGTCCTCTCCGGTGTGCTCCTCTACCTCAGCTTCCCGCCCCGCCCCCTGTGGTGGGTGGCCCCCTTCGCCCTCGCCCTGCTCGGCGGGTGCCTGTACGGACGCCGCGCGCGGGCCGGGTTCGGCCTCGGCGTGCTGCACGGGCTCGGGTTCCTGCTGCCGCTGCTCGTCTGGACCGGCGAGGGCGTCGGCCCGGTGCCGTGGCTGGCGCTGGTCACCCTCGAATCCCTGCTGATCGGCCTCACCACCCTCGGCATCGCCCTCGTCAGCCGGCTCCCCGCCTGGCCGCTGTGGGGCGCCGCCGTCTGGATCGCCGGTGAGGCGCTGCGCGCCCGGGCCCCCTTCGGCGGCTTCTCCTGGGGCAAGCTCGCCTTCGGCCAGCCCGACGGGGTCTTCCTGCCGCTCGCCGCGCTCGGGGGCACCCCGCTGCTCTCCTTCGCCGTGGCCCTGTGCGGATTCGGGCTGTACGAGGTGGTGCGCGTCGGCGCCGACACCCGCCGGGCCACCGCCGCACTGCTCGCCGCCACCGCCGTGGCCGCCCCGCTCGCCGGTGCCCTGGCCGCCCGGCCGCTGGTCTCCGACGCCGCCGAGGACGGCACGGTGACGGCCGCCGTCATCCAGGGCAACGTGCCCCGCGCCGGATTCGACTTCAACGCCCAGCGCCGTCAGGTCCTGGACAACCACGCCAACCGCACGATCCAGCTCGCCGAGGACATCAAGCTCGGCAAGGTGAAGAAGCCGGACTTCGTCGTCTGGCCGGAGAACTCCTCCGACATCGACCCGTACGCCGAGCCCGACGCCTACGCCGTGATCGACAACGCGGTCAAGACCATCGGGGTGCCCGTCGCCATCGGCTCCGTACTGGCCCCCGAGACGGGCCCGCTGCGCAACACGATGATCCTGTGGGACCCGGTCAAGGGCCCCGTCGACACCTACGACAAGCGCAAGATCCAGCCCTTCGGCGAGCGCATCCCGATGCGCTCCCTCGTCCGCCTCTTCAGCTCCGACGTCGACCGGGTCCAGCGGGACTTCGGCCCCGGCAAGGAGCCCGGGGTCTTCGACATGGCGGGCAGCGGGGTCGGCATGGTCACCTGCTACGAGGCCGCCTTCGACGACGCCGTCCGCTCCACCGTCCGGGCCGGCGCCCAGGTCCTCGCGGTGCCCAGCAACAACGCCACCTTCGGCCGCACCGAGATGACCTACCAGCAGCTCGCCATGGACCGGGTGCGGGCCGTGGAGCACAGCCGGACCGTCCTGGTGCCGGTCACCAGCGGGGTCAGCGCCGTGATCCGCCCCGACGGCGAGATCGTCCAGCAGACGAAGATGTTCACCGCCGACGCCCTGGTCGCGGAGATCCCGCTGCGCTCCACCGAGACGCCCGCCACCCGCTTCGGCCCGCTCGCCGAGTACCTCCTGCTGGCCGTCGCCGCGGGAGGCCTCGGCTGGACGCTCGCACGCCGGATGCGCCGTACCCCGTAAGGTCCGTAAGGTCGGGGAATGACCACACCTGACTTCATCCGCACCCTGCGCGCCACCGCCGGGCACCAGCTGCTGCTGCTGCCCGGGGTGACCGCCGTCGTCGTCGACGACGAGGGGCGGGTCCTGCTGGGCCGGCGCGCCGACACCGGACGCTGGTCGGTCGTCGGCGGGATCGCGGAGCCGGGGGAGCAGCCGGCCGACACGGCGGTGCGCGAGGTGTACGAGGAGACGGCCGTGCGGTGCGTACCCGACCGGGTGGTGCTGGTGCAGATGCTCCCGCCGATCACCTATCCGAACGGGGACGTCTGCCAGTTCCAGGACATCACCTTCCGCTGCCGGGCCACGGGCGGCGAGGCGCGGGTCAACGACAACGAGTCGCTGGAGGTGGCCTGGTTCGCCCCCGACGCGCTGCCGGAGCCGCTGGAGTCCTTCGCGGTGAACCGGATCCGCCAGGCCCTGCGGGACGAGCCGACCTGGTTCGAGTCCCCCGCGGAGGTGGGGCAGGCGTGACGGGCGGCGTGTGACGGGCGGACCCCGGCGGCACGGTGCTGCCGCCGGGGTCCGCCCGGTTCACAGGGTCACGTCACCCTCCCCGCTCAGTCGGTGCGGGTGCCGCTGTACCGGGTCTGCGTGTCGCAGTACATCCCGCTGGACGGCGTCGGATCACCGCCCTCGACCGCGTCGATCTGCCACGGGTTGCCGCTGTTGCCGCGCTCGCCGATGTCGCAGAAGCCGTAGGGGTGGGGGTCGCTGAGGGGTAGCTCCGAGAAGTTGCGGAAGTTGCCTCGGGACGCGGGGCCGGTGGTCGGGCGGCCGGCGTTGTCGATGGCCTTGCCGTTGAGGTACAGGTACAGGTCGGGCATCCAGCTCTGCGTGACGATGCCGAGACGGGGGTCCGTCGACGGGTTGTCGGCCCGCGCCGTGGGGACGACCGACCCGTCGGCGCAGAACGCCACGCTCACGTTCTGCCAGATCGGGGGCGCGGCGTTGAACAGGGTCCCGAAGGTGCCGCCCGGCCCCCAGACCTTGAAGAACGTGGAGTAGATGTCGCCCACGGTCTTGCGCACCGATTCGGGCAGGTAGCCGCTGGCCGCGAGCCTTTCGGTCCGCTCCACCCACTGCACCGTCTCGTTCTTGACCGAGTCGTTGGCCACCATCGGGCGGTAGCCGATGGTGCCCCCGCTCACCGACCGGCTCTCCACGCACCTGCCGTCGGCCACGATGCGCGGCGCGGTCACGTTGGGGAGGTACTCCCGCCCCGGGGTCTTGCCCGTCTCGTTGGGCGTGACCAGGACCGAGGCTCCGTCCTTCCAGGAGTTGGCGTCGATGGACCCGTGCGCGAGGTTCGGCGCCGGGACGCCGTAGTCCTCCTCGATGGCGTTCATCATCTTCAGGACGAAGGGGGCGATGTGCGTGTCCCCCGTCCGTGTGGTCACGTCCGCCTGCTCCGTGCCCGGGATGATCTTCCCGGTGGGGTCGACGATGTAGCGCGCCTCGATATGGGTCTTGATCTTGTACGAGTCGTCGCTCATGAACGAGCTGTGCGGGTCGATCTCGGCGGGCGGCCGGGCGTTGGCGTACCCCATCCAGATCGCCTGAGTCATGTCCGGAGCGCTGTCACCGTGTCCGGTGCCGCCGCGCCGCGCGTCCTCGTACCATTCCATCGCCGCCGCGTGGGTGGCCGGACCGACGCAGTCCGGGCCCCGGTTCGCCCCCTGGCAGACGGGCATCATCCCCATGCCCACCGTCGGGGAGTCACCGGTCCAGCTCTTGCCCCCGTAACTGCGCTCCACGGCCCAGTCCCGCAGCGTGGTCATGGTTCGGAAGGGGGTCTTGAGCAGCCACGGGGTGTCCGTGTCCATGTTCTGGTCCTGGTCGAAGATCGCCACCGCGTCGAAGCTCTGCTCGGCCCACGTGCCGTCGACGGGCAGGAAGGCGACCGCGTCGTAGGCGATGTCCGCGTCCCCGGTGCCGTCTGTGGTGATGTTGGTCAGGGTTACGGACGGCCGTTCGGTGAAGACGAAGTACCCCAGGGGCACCCAGCGGTTCTTGCCGCTCGGCTGGGAGACCGTCACGGACTTCCTCTTGCCCCGCCCGAGGTTCACCTCGTAGACGGCGCGGCCCGTGTGGGCGCCGTGGTCGGGCAGGTGCACCCACACCTGCACCGGCTTGGCCACCGGATCCCGCAGGGCCCAGGTGGCGGACACCTTGAGGAGCTGCCCCTTGAGGTCGTTCTTGCGGGTGTGGGTGAAGTAGAAGTGCCCGCCGAATCCGGCGCCGATCTGATGGGTGTCGACCTTCGCGGGGAACGTCGTGGCGCCCGGATCACTTCCGAACGACATCGTGAACGTACCGGCGTTGGTCCACGGACGCCCGCAGTTCGGGCGTACGGACGGCACGTTGTCCGGCTGGTCGTCGACGATCAGGGCGCCCGCCGGCAGACCGGTCAGGGTGCAGGCCGGCGGGTAGGCGGTGCCGTCGGGCTCCTCCTTGTACGTGGAGTTGAAACGGACGATCTCGTTGCCGCAGGTCGCCTGGCAGTCGGCCTTCCAGGTGACGGGCGTGTGCCACCAGCAGTGCAGGTTCGACAGGCGGCAGGGTCCGTTGTCGTTGGTGGAGTCGTCGCTGATGCGGCTGGAGTCGCAGTCGTTGGCGGGGTCGTCGGCGAGGACCTGGCAGAAGGTGTCCTCGGCGGGCTTGGCCTGCGCGCGGTTGTACTTGGCGCTGCCGGGCACGGTGGCATCGGCCGTGGTGCCGCTCCACCAGGCGTTCCGGTAGCCGGCCACGGTCTTGCCCGGGGACTCCAGGGCCTCGAGCGCGTGCCCCGCGAAGCCGATGACCTTCTCCTGGTAGGGCCAGTCCTGCGGGTGGGAGGCATCGCGGTAGTCGTCGTTGCCGAGCCAGTCCTCCATGAACGGCGTGCGGCCGGTGTCCCATTCCGGGTTGGCGGGGTTGTTGGCCCAGCCGACGCCCCAGGTGCTGCCGTCGCCCAGGTCCGGGTGGAAGCCCGAGTTGTAGGCCCAGAGGGCGAAGAACCAGTTCTCGATCCTCGACGCGTCTCCGTTGTTGACGATCAGACCGGCGTCGCGGGTCTGGTTCCACTTCTCGCTGACGATCCGGAGCCCCGCGGCGATGTTGGTGACGTAGTCCAGGGCCACGGCGCGTTGGGTGTCGTACGGGAGCGGGTCGCTGCCGCGCCCGGCGAGACGCATGCCGTCGGTGATCTGGGCGACGCCGTAACCGCAGTCGGCCTTCTCCCAGTTGACGCTCCAGTCGTCGGAGCTGTCCCCGTCGTAGTAGTCGATCCCGTAGAAGTTGCCGATCAGCGGGTTCCCCGTGACGCCGGGGACCACGTACCGGCCGGCCTGCCACATGTTGGACTCCTGCGCGGTGATCCCGAGCATGATCTGCGCCGGCACCCGGCCTTGGCCGGACAGGGCCGGCCGGGGGAACAGCGTCTGCGGCGCATAGGCCGGCATGCCCAGGTTCTTCCAGTTCGCGGGACGGCTGGTGTTCTGGTTCAGCGTCCCCTGGATCGCCTGGTCCACGGCCCATTCGACCTGCCGGGGCTTGGGCTGCATGGCCTGGTTTCGCGGGTCGTTGCGCGGGACGGAGCAGTACCGCTCCGACTCCACGATCTCCGTCGGGCCGGACGCGGCGGCGCTCGCGGCGCGCGGCGCCGCGTCCGCGTCCCCGTCCGTGCCGCCCGCCTTGGAGCCACCCGCCGCACGCGGCGAAGCCTCCTTGCCCCGGCCGATGCCGGCGCCGCCCCCGGCGGCGGGATCGATCACGGAGGTGGAGCTCTTCCCGGACGCCGTGCGCAGCAGATCGACGGTGACCGGCCGGGCGTCCCTCGCCTCGTCCGGCGAGATCCGGGAGTCCTTGCCGTCCGCCCAGCCGGCGGCGGTCACCACGGATTCGCCGTGGGTGCTGACCGTCGCGTCCTTGGGGGCCTTCGGCAGCAGCCTGGCCGCCTTGGGCAGCTTGCCCTTGCCCTTGGTCACCGGCCCGGTCACGTAGACGGTGCCCGCCGCGTCCCGGGCCAGCCCCGTCGCGGCCAGCGGCCCCGACGCGAGCTCGGCGGGCTTCACGGGCTTCACGGGCCGGGCGGGCTCATCGGTCGTCGACGGCTTGCCCTTCTTCGGGTCCGGCGCGGCGATCTGGGCCCCGGCGATCCGCTTCACCTTCGCGGTGGGGACGGCGGCCGGGGCGCCGGCCGCCTTCGGTCCGGCGGCGGACTTGTCGAGGAAGACGACACCGCCGTCCTTGTCCGCCGTGAGCCGGAACGGCACGCCGTCGGTGACCGCGACGGCCGTCGTGGCACCGTCGCTCCCGACCCTGACGACGGCGCCGGCACCGGCAGCCACGATGCTCCCGTCCCGGACCGGAACGGCCGACGTGACCTGCCCCGCCGACTCCACCGGCGCCGCCAGCAGACCGGTGGCGGCGTCCAGGCGGACGAGCCGGGTGGAGGTCTTGTCCTCCCCGGGCGACTGGGTGAGGACCGCGGTCTCGTCCACGCCGCAGCCGGGGTTGTAGGAGGAGAGCGAGGCCCGCAGGGCGAGCTTGGTCACCGCGCCCGTGCCCAGGTCGATCACGGCGGTGAACCCGCCCCGGGCCATGAGCCGCGGCTCGTTGGTGAACGTACGCGGGGCGAACACGACGACGGCCCGCCGCCCGGACCCCGTCACACAGGCGTTGCCGATCCACATGTCGGTGTCGAAGCCCGGTTCGGACAGCGATGCGGCGGTGCGCCAGCGGTAGCCGTCCTTCGCGTCGGCCACCATCAGGTGGAAGCCCTCCGCGTCCCCGGTCGTCGTCCATGCCCGGTCCTCGGAGACCTTGGGCGGCGGCGCCGCGCTCGCCGTCCCGGAGTTGCCGGCCAGCGCGGTGAACACCATCACCACGGCCGCGCCGAGAGCCGTACCGGCACGCACCGCTCCCGGCCGGCCGCGCGTCCGGGCCGGCCGGGCCGTGTGTCCTGGTGGTCGCATGCTTCTCCTCCTGATTCCGGGCACGCGGGTGCCCGCCACCGCGCGGGGTTGCGGACGCAACGGCCACGGGACGCGGCGGAGTCTGTGGACGCGCGGTCCGGTCCGGACCGGACCGGTCCGGACCGGACCGACCAGGGGCCCTCAGGCGGCCCGGGGCGTCCAGTCGAGCCGGTCTGCGGACAGCTGCGTGGGCGTCAGTCCGATGGCTGCCTTGAAGGCGTGGTTGTAGTGGGCCTGGTCGTGATAGCCGGCCAACTGCGCGACCTTGGCCAGCGGGACCCCCCGGTCCTGCAGCCTCATGGCGTGGTTCAGCCGCAGGATCGCGGCGATGGCGGCGGGGGACCGTCCGACGTGCTCCCGGAAACGCCGCTCGAGGTGCCGGACGCTCCAATGGGTCCCGGCGGCCAGTTCCTTGACGCGGATCCGCCCGCGCGTCCGGTGGAGTTCGCTCCAGGCCCACGCGATCTCGGGAGCGACGAACGGGCCCCGCCCCAGCAGGCGCGGCAGCGCCTCGTTCAGGATCCGGGCCTGCGCCGCCCCGTCCGCTGCTTCCAACTGCTCGGGCAGGTGGCGGAACTGGTGGGGCAGCAGATCGGCGGGGCTCAGGTGCGACCGGTCCCACTCGTGCATGGGCACCCCGAAGAGCCGGTAGGCGCCCAGCGGGTTCATGACGAGCGTGATGCCCCGGACCTGACCGCAGTGCCGTCCCGTGACCGCGGTGGTCGCCGGCAGGTCGGCCCGGGACAGGCAGGTGCGCGAAAGGGCCGGATCCACCAGGCTGTCGGTCGAGATGGGGGAGCCGAAGCCGAAGCTGACCGTGGCCACGGTGTTGGGCGTGACGAGCCGCCGCACGGGCTTCATCCGCCCGTACGAGAAGCTCGAGTAGTGGTGGACGAGGCCGCGCAGGACGGGCGACCGGGACACGAGGCTGCTGTTCGGCACGGCGGCTGGTGCGGGCACGGGTGCGTACTCCTTGCGGAGGAGGAGCGGGAGTCCGGCGACGGCGACGGGACCGGGAACGGGAACGGGGATTCCCCGCGCCAGGCAGCGATCCTTTCCCCGTCGGAGGGCCGCGGCCTAGCGATCTTCGGGCCAACCGGGGCCCGGTCCGTGGCCGGATCGCGAAGGGCCGCGGAAGTGGGAAACGCGCCTCCGGAACCTGTCGTGTTCCAACAAGACGGGCGCTCTCAAGGCCCGCGAATCTGTGCACGGTTCAGCTCCCCTCCCCGTCCCACCCGAGGAGATCTCCCATGCGCGTAAGCACGTTGACCGGCGCGGCGGTCGCCGGCCTGGTCGCCGCCCTGGCCCTGTCGTCGACCCCGGCCAGTGCCGACATCCGCAACTCGCACATGCACGCCCAGAACAAGGCCTGCGACGGCACGGGCGGCTTCACCTTCGGCCTCTACTACAACTCCGGCTTCAACGGAGCAGTGCGGTACTTCCGCTACGACGAGTACGACTTCGGCTACCTCGGCCGGGAGACGGGCGTGGACTACTACAAAGCCAGCTTCTGCGAGTGGGGCAACGGCGCCGGAGCCGACGTGAAGAACAACGCCGCGAGCGCCTGGAACGCCAGGACGGACCTGGCCGCGCAGGTGTACTTCAACAAGGGCTACCAGGGGATAGCCGACTACATCGGCCGCGGCAACGGACGCAACCTGTCGGCGACCTACAACGACAACGCCTCGTTCAAGCACGTGTCCTGATGGCGGACGCCGATCGCCCCGCCCACCGGCCCACGCGAAGGGAACGACGCATGCACGCTCTCGGACGACTGATCGCCCTGGCCTGCGCGGTGGGCGCGGCGATGACGGCCACCGGGTGCGCCGGCCCGTCGGAGCCGGCCGCCACCGCGCGCACGGACGTCACCGTCGCCCCGCAGCGTGCGACCCCGCCGGTCCCGGACCCCGTCACCCTGAGCCTGCCGCTCGACGCCTACCGCCCCTCCAAGGCGGAGCTGGCGCAGATCGACAAGGCCCTGGACCTGGTCACCGACCAGTGCATGCGGCGCTACGGGTTCCAGTACACCCCCGCCCCGCCCCTGCCGGCCTACGGCCCCGCCTCCGACACCGACCTGCGCTACGGGATCCACGACGCGGGACTCGCCGCCGCACGCGGCTACCGCCCCGCGGGCGACGAGGCCGCCTCCTCGGCCGCCAGGGAGGCGGCGGACCGCACGCAGGCCGCGATGAGCGAAGCCGAGCGGACCGTCCTGGTCGGCCCGGGCGGCGGCGGTCCCCGGCCCGCCGCCGCCCCGACCGCGACGGTGGGGGGCCGGCAGGTGCCGGAGCGGGGCTGCTTCGGCGAGGCCACCGCCCGCGTCACGGGCGGCGCCTCACCGGTCAGCGACTTCGTGC
Source organism: Streptomyces sp. NBC_01264 (assembly GCF_026340675.1). NCBI lineage: Bacteria > Bacillati > Actinomycetota > Actinomycetes > Kitasatosporales > Streptomycetaceae > Streptomyces > Streptomyces sp. NBC_01264. The sequence goes on along the minus strand of NZ_JAPEOX010000001.1, from coordinate 1,465,179 downwards.
AGGACGTCGGCCACACCGGCTATGCCAAGGCGCAGGAGGACCCACAGGTGGTCGCGGTCTTCGGCGCGTGGTCGCGGTGCATGAAGGAGAAGGGCTTCGGCTACGCGAAACCCATGGACGCCCCCAACGACCCGCGCTTCTCCTCCCCGCAGCCGACGCCCGCCGAGACGGCGACGGCGATCGCGGACGTGGAGTGCCGTACGCGGACCAACGTGATCGGCGTCTGGTACGCGACCGAGGTGGCCTTCCAGAAGGCCCTCATAGAGAGGAACGCGCTCTCCCTCACCGCCGCCAAGCAGGCCAAGGAGGAGGCCACCCGGCACGCGGCGGAGGTCCTCGCTGCCTCTTGACGCGCGTGCTTCCCGACGGCCCCTCCGAGAGCCCGGCGGTCTCAGCCGTCGGTGGACGCCTCGCGGTAGAGCTCCAGCGCCTGGTCGCCCATGACCGCGCTGTACGAGACCTCCGGCACGGTCCCGCCGCCCTCGTAGCCCCCGAGGACGCCCGCCAAGGCGCCGTCGACGAGCCAGGGGCTGCCGCTGGTGCCGCCGCTGAGGTCCGGGCACTCGATGCGGCGCTGGGTCCCGGAGAACAGGGTCGTGGTGTTGGCGCAGTACAGCGGGGACTCCTCGCGGCTGGGGTAGCCCACGACGGACACCGTGGCGTCGGCCGGCTGCCCGGCCGCGACCGGGAAGCCCCCGACGAGGTCCTCGACCTGCCGGCCGTCCACCGGGGCCACCGTCGCGAAGGCGATGTCGGCGTCGGGGTCCTCGCCGTCCGTCCAGCCCGGTGCCACGTACAGGCCGGTCAGCTTCCACAGGCCGTACGGGGCTTCGCCGTCGCGGTAGCCGGGGGCGAAGTAGGTGGTGTCCAGGCCGCCCAGGCAGTGCGCGGCGGTGGCGATCACATCGCGGTCCTCGCTCCGCACCACGGACGCGGTGCAGAAGTGCCCGCCGTCGAGGCCGCCCGCGAACAGCGCGCCGACCCGCGCGGACGTCGCATCGTTGGCGGCCGTACGCGTGACGCCGAGCGGCGGTTCGGCGAGCGCCTCGGGGAGATCGGCGCCGGTCAGGGCCGTCATCACGGCCAGCGCGAGCAGGAGCCTGGAAGCGCGCCGGCCACGGGCACGGGCGCGGGGGCGGCGGTCCGGTCGGGAGGAGAGGCGCTGGATCATGCTCCGAGCCTCGCGGGTGAACCTGTGACCGGGCTCGGGAAATCCTTGTGGATCCGCTGTGAATCACGGCATCACCGGTTCCGCGGGTCCCCGGTTCCGCCGGTCCCCGGGTCACCGCCGGGTCACCGGACCGGCGGCGGCGCCGGGCTCCGGGGCGGCCGCGGCCGGTCGCCGACCGGATGGGCGCCGCCCGTTGGCCGCGGGCGCGGGGATATGAGGTAGTCGGGGGTATCGGGCGGCCGGGGACCTGCGGCAGCCGGGGACGTGTGGCGGCCGGGCGAAGCCGGTCACCCCGAGGCGGAGGGCGCAGCGTGCGGGTACTCAGCTCCGTCGCCGGGTTCCTCGTGGTCCTCGGTACGTTCGTCTCGGTCACCCAGGCCCTGGTCACGCCCCGGGCCATGCGCTCGAAGCTGCCGCGGATCGTGCGCGTCCTGATCCGCGCCCCGTACCAGTTCGTCGCCGACCGGATGCCCACCGAACAGCTCAAGGACCGCGTCCTGGCCCCGGCCGCCCCGATCGCGATGCTGTTCCTGCTGGTGATCTGGCTGCTGCTGTTCCTGCTCGGCTACGGGCTCCTGGAACACGGCGTCTCCGACATGCCGCTCCCCGTCGCCCTGCGCGAAGCCGGCTCCTCCGTCCTCACCCTCGGCTTCGCCAGCGTCGACCGCGGCCAGCTGACCGCCGTGGACTTCTGCGCCGCGGCCACCGGCCCCATCGTCATCGGCCTCCAGATCGGCTACCTCCCGACCCTCTACGCCGCCTACGCCCGCCGGGAAGCCGAGGTCAGCCTGCTGCGCATCCGCGGCGGCGTACCGTCCTGGGGACCGCAGCTGCTGGCCCGGCACGCCCAGGTCGACCTGGTGGACACCCTCCCCGACCTGTTCCGGGACTGGGAACGCTGGTCCGCGGAGGTCAGCGAGAGCCACACCAACCACCCCGGGCTGATCCACTTCCGCTCGCCCAGCTGGGAGCGCAACTGGCTGATCAGCCTGCTCGCCGTCCTGGACGCCGCCGCGCTCCACCTGGCCTTCAACCCCACGGCCCCGCAGACCCAGATGCGCGTGACCCTGCGCGCGGGCTTCAACTGCCTGCGCGACCTGGCCCATGAGGAGGGCATTGCCTACGACCCGGATCCGCTGCCGGAGGACCCCATCGAGCTGACCTACGAGGAGTTCCTCGACGGGGTCGTACGGATGCGCGAGCGCGGGGTGACCATGGCCCGCGACCCGGAGCAGGCCTGGCCGCACTTCCGCGGCTGGCGCGTCAACTACGAGGCGGTCGCCTACGCCCTGGCCTACCGCATCGACGCCGTGCCCGCCCCGTGGTCCGGACCCCGCCGCCGGGGCGGCGGCCCCGTCGAGGTGCCCACCCCGGTGGACCGCAAGCCGGTGGAGGGCTGAGGGCGGGCCGCGCGACCCCGTCAGCCGTGCGAGCCCCTCAGCCGCGCCGCTCGTACACCGTCACCCGGCGGCCGCGGACCTGCCGGTCCTCCACCACGGTGAACTCCGCCCGCAGCACGGCCGCCTTCGCCCGGTCCGCCGCGGAGCCGGAGGGCCTGGCCTTCTTCCCCGAGTCCGTCACCAGGAGGACCCGCCGCTGCTCGCGCAGGGCCGCCGAGATCCGTGCCGGGGAGGCCTCTTCGCCCTTGAGGGTCCCCGACTCCGCGGGGCTCCGGACCAGCGCGAGGTCCGTCAGGCCGGCGAACGCCCCGGGCGAGACCAGCGCGGTGTCCCGCCGGGCCGCCGGGACGAAGAGCACCGCGTCGCCGTCCCGCTTCAGCGCCGACACCTCCCCGGCCACCGCCAGGACGTCGTCCACCCGGCTGGCCGGAGACCGGTCGGCCAGAGCCACGGGCAGCAGCCCCACCGCCGAGACCGCGACCACGGCCGGCACGAGCGCGCCCGACGCCCTCGGGTACCGGGGCGCGAGGGCCCGTACGGCCGCGCCCAGCGCCGCACCGATCAGCAGCGCCAGACCCAGCATGGAGAACAGCACGTACCGGTCCAGGAACAGCGGCTGGATCAGGGAGGCGGCGGCCAGCCCCAGCAGCGGCACCGCCAGCAGCGGCAGCCCGACCGAGGCCGCCGTCAGCCGGGGCGGGAGGCCGGTGGTCGGCCCGGTGGTCGGCCCGGTGCGCGGCCCGCCCCGGAGGTCCGCCCAGGCACCCAGCGCGCCGACCGCCAGCAGGACGCCCGGGCCGATCATCATGTGCCAGGTCAGCGGCGGTATCCAGGAGACCTGCCCGGACTGGGTCCGGCTGAACAGGATCAGCGGCAGCGCCCCCGCCACGGCCGCCCCCGAGGCGAGCAGCCAGGGCGCCACGACAGCGCGCCCGGCCCGCGCCCACCAGAGGGTCACCGCGTGGGCGGGCAGGATCAGCAGGGAGAACCAGTTCAGCAGGGCGCAGACCAGCACGAGGGCCCCGTACGCCGTCCAGCGCGGCCACGTCCGCCGCCCGGGACCGGCTCCGGCGGCCGATGTCCGTGAGACCGGCGATACGAGCGGGACGAGCGGGACGACCGAGATCAAGAGCAGGGTCGACAGTCCGGCGCCGCCCGCGATCAGCGCGTACGACCGGCCCTCCTGGAGCTGGAACTGCACGGCCGGCAGCAGCGCGAGGGCCAGCCCGCCGCCCAGCCCCGCCCACGGGCCCGCCAGCCGGCGCCCGATGAGGGCCACACAGCCGGCGGCGACCGCGACCGCGAGTACCGAGGGCAGGCGCAGGGTGGTCGTGCTCGCCCCGAACACCTCGAAGAGCACGTGCATCAGCAGGTAGTACAGGCCGTGGACGGCGTCCACGTTCCCGAGGAGGTGCCAGATCTCACCGGGGGAGCGCGCGGCCACCTGCCAGGTCGCCGCCTCGTCCCGCCAGACGCTGTTCTGCCGGGACAGCCCCCACAGTCCGAGCGCCACCGTCCAGAGGACCGGAACCAGCCACACGAGGTACGGCCGGCGCCGGATGCCGGCTGATATGTGCGAAGTCATGAAAGCGTGACGATCCTCGGGCAGCTGTTCGGGCGGAAAACACCAGTCTATGGACGATACGGAGGGTTCCCCGACCGGGTGTTGTGCACGACGGAGCGTGATCAAGCGGCCCGCCCGCCCCTAGCCTCGCGGCAGCAAGGTGCGCACCAGGCACGCGGCAGGCACGCAGGAGCACGAACGAGGGGCGGTACCCGGTGAACTGGCTGATCCACGACTACCGCGAGAGCGATCTCGCGGCCGTTGTCCATCTGATCGACACCACGGCCGAACTCGGCCAGGAGTCGGTCTTCTCACTCGCCGAATGCATCAGCGCCCTCACCGACCGGCAGCCCTGCGTGGTCGCCGTCCACCAGGGCGTCCCCATCGGAGCCGCCCTCGCCTGCGTCACCGGCGAACGCGCCTGGGTCATGCGCATCGCCATCGCCGCGGGCTGGCGCGGGCGGGGCCTGGCCAGCGCGCTGCTCGTCGAGCTGGAGCGGCGGCTCATCGCGGCCCGCGTCGGGCGCATCGCGTACGTCCTGCCCGAGGAGGACCTGCTCGGCGAGGGCCTGCTCAACGCCGGCTACACCCGGCAGCCCGCCGTCGCCTACTTCGAGAAGACCGAGCCGCTGCACGGTCCGGCCGCCGGACTCCTCGACGACCTCGGCGGCCGCTTCCTGCCGAACGACCTGTGGGCCAAGGTCGCCGGCATGGAGACGGAGAAGGACCTCATCGAACGGCGCGTGGTGCTGCCGCTCGCCGAGCCCGAGCGGGCCGCCGCGCACGGGGTGCGGCCGCCGCGCGCCATCACCCTCTTCGGCCCGCCCGGCACCGGCAAGACCACCTTCGCCCGGGCCATCGCCTCCCGGCTCGGCTGGCCCTTCGTGGAACTGCTGCCCTCCCGCCTCGCCGACGGGGGCAACCTGGCGACCGCGTTGCGCGACGCGTTCGCCCGCATCGCCGAGCTGGAACGGGTGCTCGTCTTCATCGACGAGGTCGAGGAGATCGCGCCCGTGCGCACCGAGCCCGCCCAGCCCGGCGGGATGCACGGGGTGACCAACGAGCTGCTCAAACTGATACCCGGCTTCCGCGAGGGCGACGAACGGCTGCTGGTCTGCGCGACCAACTCCATCCGTTCCCTCGACCCGGCCTTCCTGCGCCCGGGCCGCTTCGACTACCTGATCCCGATCGGCACCCCGGACGCGGGCGCCCGCGCGGCGATCTGGGCCCGGTACACGGCGGGCCGCCCCGATGTGGACGTGGCGGCGCTGGTCGGGGCGAGCGAGCTGTTCACCCCGGCCGACATCGAGCACGCGGCGCGGATCGCGGCGCAGGTGTCCTTCGAGCGGGACCTGGAGGCGGTGGGCGCGCGCGGCGCGGCGGCGGCCCAGCTGGGCGCGAGCACGGAGGACTACCTGGCGGCGGTGGCGCAGTGCCGCCCGACGGTGACCCCGGCGATGACGGGCGAGTTCGCGGCGGACATCACCGCACACGCCCGCTTCTGAACAAGGAGAGGGGACGGGGCGTGCCCGCCACGGACGGGCATGCAAGATGGCCCGCAGCCACTCCCCAAAGCGGCTGCGGGCCTCCCGCGCGGACTTGGCATCCGTGCGGGACGGCCACGTTCCGGTTGGGGTGTATCGCCGGCTGGAACGTGGCAGCAAGGGTGCCGTGAGGGCCGCATCCCTGATGCCCTCGCCAACACATTCGAGTCAACCAGGGGCGGGGGTGGCGGCGCCTCGGCCGCACGGCCACGATCGCCCCGGCCGGAAGGACCGGTCGGCGGGTCCGGGCCGTTGGCCGAAAGGAGGACCGGGGCAGCGGGTGTCTTGCCGATCGGGCCGGATCAGGGCGCGGTGCCAGGCGCCGCGAGCCCGGCCCGATCGGCAAGACACCCGCTAGGGTCGGGGCATGGCCTTCGTCGTCTTCATGACCCTCCCGGGGCTCGCGCTGCTGCTCACGGCCATCGCCTTCCTCGACCTCACGCTGGAGCGCGCGGGCCGCGCCGGACTGCTGCCCTGGCGCTGGAACGGCCGCAAGGGACAGATGTCCTCGACCGGCTTCGAGCAACTGCACGCCAGCTTCTCGCCGGGCAAGCAGAACGAGCTCAAGGAGCGGCAGAGCGCGCTGATCATGCGCGACGACGAGGAGGACGGCGCCCCGCCCCGCTCCCGCGTGGACCTCGACGGCGGGCTCGCGGTGATCCGGCTGCCGGCTCCCGGATCCCGCTGGACGGCCTAGGGGCGGCAGCGGTACGTGAACTCCGCCGCGGCCGTGCGCCGTACGGGGGAGACGAGCTGGAGCTCGGCCTTCGCGGGGTAGGTGCCCGCGCCCTGGAAGGTCCACAGCAGGTGCAGCCGGGCCTCCTTTCGGCCGCTCGGCACCCGCTCGCTGAGCTGCTCCGAGCGCGTGCCGTCACTGCGCAGCCAACGGTACGTGAGCACTCCCGGCCGCCCGTTGGTCCGTACGACGGCCACCACGTCGGCGGTCCCGTCGCAGCCGGGCCCCTTGGCGCCGGCGGCCTCGGTGGACACCGTCACGTCCCCGACCTCCAAGGCCGGGCCGTAGCGCTGCCAGCCCAGGTAGCAGAGGACCCCGATCAGCACCACGGCGGCCAGGGTGTAGCGCCGCCACTCGCTCCGCCGTCGGGCAGCCGGGGCGGGGTACAGGGGGAACGGCGCGGGGAGCGCGGCCGTCACCCCCGGTCCGAAGCGCAGGACCGAACCCTCGACCCGGTCCGGCACGGCTCCGACCGGTACCTCGAACCGTGCGGTGGGGCCGGTCCGTTCGGTCGTGCCGCCCAGGCCGAGCCGTTCGGTCCGCTCTGTGCCCTGGGGCGGTCCGGTGATCCAGTGGCTGCCGAGCACGGTGGCGCTGTAGTCGTCGTCGCCCTGCGGGGCGTGGGGATCGCTCATGCCGGCTTGCACCCCCGGATGTAGATGCTCTGGACGGAACTCTGGTTGGCCGCGGCCGGCTTGGTGGTCGCGCGGACGCTCCAGTAGCAGCCGGCGCCCTGCGCGAAGGTGTGCGCGAGGGTCCGCGTGCCGGGGCTCCCGGCCCCGAACTCGATGCTCTGGCTCCCGTCGGGGACGGTCAGCGCGCCCTTGGTGTCACCGGTGAACCACTCGACGACCAGGGTGTACGGGCCCGCGCCGTCGCTGTCGACGGAGAAGGCGGCCTCGGTGGTGCCCGGCCCCGTCTGCCGGAAGGAGGTGACGTTCACCGCGGAGATCCTGACCGACGGGGACGACGTCGGCGTGGGGGTCGGGGACGGGGTCGGCGACTTGGTCACCGTCCAGGTCGGCTTCGGCGTCGGAGTCGGGGTGAGGGTCGGCGTGGGCATCGTGTAGCTCGGACTCGGGCTCGCCGACGGCGATGCGGACGGTGCCGGCGTCGGCGTCGGCGTCGGCGTCGGTGAAGCGGACGGGCTGGGGCCGGGCGCCGGACTGCCCGGGCCCGGCGCCGACGCGCTCGACGTCGCGAACGCGTTGAGCGCCATCGCGCCGCCCGGCTCCGAGCCCACCGCCTGGTAGCCGAGTACGGCCACCAGCCCGAGCACGAGCGCCGCTCCCGCCGCGAGCAGCCCGCGCCCGCCCGGGGCCCAGCCCGGGGGCGGCGGCAGGACCGTGGTGGCCAGGGCGGTGGTGCCCTGCGCCGGGACGCCCGCGGAGGGGAACAGCAGGGGCAGCAGGGCCGCCAGGGCGGCGAGCTTGCGCTGTCCGCGTTCCTCCCACTGGGGCCCGTACGCCGCCAGGGCCAGTGCCTCCAGTTCCGCGACGAACGCCTCGGCGTTCTCCGGCCGTTGTTCGGGGGCCTTCGCCAGTCCACGCCGGATCAGCGGGCGCACCGGCTCGGGCGCCTCGGTCTCGGGGACCGGGGCCTCGATGTGCTGGACGGCGAGCTCGGCGAAGTTCTGCCCGTCGTAGGGCTTGCGGCCGGTCAGGCACTCGAAGAAGGTCGCCGTCGCCGCGTACACGTCGGCCTCGGGCGACGCGGGCCGGCCCTGCCACTGCTCCGGGGCCATGTACGCGGGGGTGCCCGCCGCCCCGGGCGTGGTGCCCAGGGGCGTGGCGATCCCGAAGTCCACCAGTTTGGAGGTCCCGTCGGCCGCGACCAGGACGTTCGCCGGTTTGTAGTCCCGGTGGACCACACCGGCCCGGTGGGCATCGGCCAGGCCCAGCAGGGAGCCCTTCAGCAGCACCAGAGCCGCCTCCGTTCCCGTCCGTCCGCACTGCTTCAGCAGGGCGTTCAGCGGGATGCCGTCCACGAGCTCCATGACGATCGCGGCGCCGCCGGGCGCCTCGACGTACTCGTACAGCCCGACCACGTAAGGAGAACCCAGGACACCGAGCAGTTGGGCCTCCGCCCGGAACTCCCGGACGAAGACCGGGTTCTCGAGCATCCGGTCGTTCAGGTACTTCACCGCGACGGCCGTGCCTGTGCCCTCGTGGACCGCGAGGACGACGCGGCCGCTGGCGCCCGAACCGAGCTCGCGGACCTCCGAGTAACCGGGAACCGACCACACGCCGTTCATGCCTTCCCCCTTGCCGTGGCGTGACCGCGCCCCGGAGCCGGTCGTTCCATGGACCGGCCATCACCTGGGACACATTTCCGCCACGGCCGGTTCCCCGTCGGGGACACCTCCGCGCCGGGGATCAGGCAGCCGCGGCCCGTGCTCCGATCATGGAGTGCAGCCGGTCGGCCGCCGCCCGGCCGAAGGCCGGATCGTTGATGTGGGTGTCGTAGTCGTGGATCCGGGTGGCACTGCCCCGCAGCCCTTCGCGCAGCGCCGAGAACAGCGCCCCGTCGGCTTCGGGGTCGTGGTAGGGCCCGCCGGGGGCGCCGAGCGTGGACAGCCCGCGCAGGGGCACGCAGACGGCCGTGGGGCCGGTGGCCGTACGGAGTTTGGCGGCGACCCGGCGGCCGAGCTCGGCGCACTCGGCCCCGGTCGTACGGATCACCGTGATCGAGGGATTGTGGACGCGGACCCGGCGGTAGCGGACCCGTTCGGGCAGGCTCTCCATCGGGCCGAACTTCACCATGTCCAGCGCCCCCAGGCTCACCACCTGCGGGATCCCGGCCCGCCCGGCGGCGCTGAGCCGGTCGGGCCCGGCGGTCAGGATGCCGCCGCACAGGTCGTCGGCGAGTTCGCTGAGCGTGAGGTCGAGGACGCCCGCGAAGATCCCCTGGCCGGCCAGGGTCTCCAGGGTCCGGCCGCCGGTGCCGCTGACGTGGAAGACCAGCACCTCGTAGCCCAGCTCGGTCAGCCGTTCCCGGGCCGCGTCCACGCCGATCGTGGTCACGCCCGCCATGCTCGCCGCGATCAGCGGCCGGGGCCCCGAGCCCAGCCGGGCCGGCCGGTGCAGCTCCAGGGCGGCGCGCGCGTAGGCCTCGGCCATCCCGGAGACGGCCGCGACGGCATTGGCCAGGACCGGCGCGGAGATGCTGTTGATCCCCGCGATGTCCACGACGCTGTACATCATGGTGATGTCCGCGGATCCGACGTACGGGGCCACGTCCCCGGACGCCATGGAGGAGACCATCACCTTCGGGACGCCGAGCGGCAGGGCGCGCATCGCCCGGGTGGCGATGGAGGTCCCGCCGCTGCCGCCGATCGCGAGCACCCCGTGCAGCCGGCCTTCGGCGTGCAGGCGTAAGAGGGTCGCTTCCGCGCCCCGGGCCATCGTGGTCACGGCCGCACCCCGGTCGGCGGCCGCACGCAGTTCGGACAGTTCCGTTCCCGCATACCGCGCCACCGCTTCGCGCGGTATGTCGGCGGGCACCCGGGGCTCGTTCATGATTCCTGTGTCGACCGTGATCACTTCGACGCCGGCGCGCAGCAGCCTCTCGCGCAGCCAGCCGTACTCCACACCCTTGGTGTCCAGGGTTCCCACCAGCACGACGTTCGTCATACGTGCAATGTCCATGCAGATGGGGTTTGTTGGCAAGTAAAGGTCAGGTCAACCCTCGTTCGCCAGAACCTCCAACAGCCTTTCGATGAACGGGATCTGAGCCACCACCAGCTTGGTTCTGGCCACCTCGGGAGCGAACCACTCCACCCGGTCCAGCTCGGGGAACTCCTCCGTCCGCCCGGACTTGGGCGGCCACTCCATGGTGAAGGTGCCGTACACCGCGAGGGTCGGATCCAGGTCCGCGCGCACCGCCCAGATGGTCACCAGCTTCCCGCTGATCATCCGGACCTCGCCCAGCGGCAGGTAGGGACCCTCCGGCGGCGGCAGTCCGATCTCCTCCTCGAACTCCCGCCGGGCCGCGTCGCGCGGGGCCTCCTCGGGCCCGTACTCGCCCTTCGGGATGGCCCAGGCGCCCGCGTCCCGGTGCTCCCAGAGCGGGCCGCCCATATGGCCGAGCAGGACCTCCACCCCGGCCCCGGGGTGCTGGCGGAACAGGAGCAGTCCGGCGCTGCGCTTGGTGGTCATGGGCCCATCCCTACCCCGTCCGGGCGCGGCTCAGGCGGGGGTCGTACGGCGGCCCGGACGGCGGCTCCGGCGGCGGTTCGTACGGCGGCTCGTACGGCCGCCCGGACGGCCGGTCAGTGGTCGTGCGGACCCTGGCGGTGGACCGGGCCGTGGGCGTCCGAGCAGTGCGTGTCGGCCCGGTCCTCGCCGTGGCGGCCGACGGTGAGGAAGGAGTCCTGGGCGTGGTCCACCTGGAGCGTGGTGTGCGTGATCCCGTACTCCTTGGCCAGTAGCGCCTCCAGGTCCCGGCGCACGGCGTGGCAGTCGCCCTCCGGGGCGACCAGCACGTGCGCGGACAGGGCGGCCTGCCCGGAGGTGATGGTCCAGATGTGCAGGTCGTGGACCTCGGTGACCGGCGGCTGCCCCACCAGCCGGTCGCCGACCGTGTCCGGGTCCACGTGCGCCGGGGCGGCCTCCAGGAGGATCCGTCCGGACTCGCGGACCAGTCCGTTGCCCGCCTTGACCATCAGGACGACCACGACGAGCGAGGCGATCGAGTCGGCCTGCCGGAAGCCGGTGGTGAGCACGATGAGGCCGGCGACGGCGGTGCCGATGAAGGCGAACAGGTCGTTGAGGATGTGCTGGTAGGCGCCCTCGACGGCCAGGGAGGTGCGGTTCGCCTTCGAGATGCACCAGGCCGCCACGATGTTGACGACGATGCCCGCCAGCGCCGTCACCAGCACCAGCCCGCCCTCCACGGGCGGCGGATCGAGCAGCCGCCGTACGGCCTCGTACGCCAGCCAGACCGCGAGCAGCAGCAGGGTGAGGCCGTTGGCCTGGGCGGAGAGTATCTCCGCACGCTTGAGGCCGTACGTGAAACCACCGCGGGCCGGCCGGGCGGCCAGTCGCATCGCGATCAGCGCGAGGACGATCGAGACGGCGTCCGTCAGCATGTGCGCGGCGTCGGAGATCAGGGCCAGCGAGTGCGCCAGGACGCCGATGACCACCTCGACGGCCATGAAGCCGGCGATCAGGCCGAGGGCGATGCCGAGCCAGCGCCGGTCCGCGTCGGCGGCGACGCCGTGGCTGTGACCCGCGTGACCGTGCCCGTGACCGTCGGGGCCTTCGTGACCCTCGTGGCCGGCGGTGCCGTGGTCGTGCGGCGCGTGATCGTGCGCACTCATGGTGTCCCCCGTGAGTCGTGGCGAATCGCTTGCGCGTTCTGCTTCGCCTGAAGTGAAGCGCACCTCGAGGAGATGGGCAAAGGCTGCAACGGGGACCGTTGTCATTACCCATAAGCCCGCGCTGACCTGCGGTTATGCCGGGTGCTCCGGATCGTGGGAAAATCGGCCCATGGCCCAGCGCCCCGGTGTGCCGACCGCGCCAGAGCTCCTGCTGGAAACGGACAGGGGTTCCACCGCGATGAGCCCGCGCCGGACGTACCACGTCGGCCGGGACCCCCTCTGCGAGATCTGCCTCGACGACGCCCGCGTCTCCTGGCACCACGCGATCCTGCGTCCGGACGGCGACCACTGGACGCTGGAGGACGAGGACAGCACCAACGGAACGTGGGTCGACGGCCACCGCGTCCACGAGTGGGCGGTCGGCGTCGGCAGCGAGCTGCGCTTCGGCAGCGCCGCCGACGGACCGCGCGTCCGCTTCGCCGAACCCGCCGTCACATCCCGGCCCTCCTCGGTCTCCCGCCCGGACCGGACCAGCACCTTCCGGCAGCCGACCTCGATCCGCCCGCTGGCCGACCGGGCCGCAGTCCGCATCGGCCGCGCCCCCGACAACGAGCTCGTCATCGACGACCTCGTCGTCTCCCGCCACCACGCCGAACTGCGCGCCCGCCCCGGCGGCGGGTACCAGATCGTGGACCTCGGTAGCCACAACGGCACCTACCTCAACGGTGCCCGCCTCACCGGGGCCGCCACCATCGGCGAGGGCGACATCGTCGGCATCGGCCACTCCGCCTTCTGCCTGGTCGGCGACCAGTTGCAGGAGTACGTGGACACCGGCCAGGTCTCCCTCGACGTCCAGGATCTGCGCGTGGCCGTCGACAACGGCCGCAAGACCCTCCTCGACGGCGTCTCCTTCCCCGTCGGCGCCACCTCCCTGCTCGCGGTGGTGGGCCCCAGCGGCGCCGGCAAGTCCACCCTGCTCGGCGCGCTGACCGGCCTGCGCCCGGCCGACCACGGCACCGTCTTCTACGACGGCCGCGACCTCTACCGGGACTACGCCGAACTGCGCAGCCGCATCGGCCTCGTCCCGCAGGACGACATCCTGCACGCCCAGCTCACCGTGCGCCGAGCCCTCGCCTACGCCGCCGAGCTGCGCTTCCCGCAGGACACCGCCAAGGCCGAACGCGAGGCCCGGGTCGACGAGGTGATCGGCGAACTCGGCCTCCAGCAGCGCGCCGACCAGCCCATCCACAGCCTCTCCGGCGGCCAGCGCAAACGGGTCTCCGTCGCCCTGGAACTGCTGACCAAGCCCTCCCTGCTCTTCCTGGACGAACCCACCTCCGGACTCGACCCGGGCATGGACCGCTCGGTGATGAACATGCTGCGCGACCTCGCCGACGACGGCCGCACGGTCATCGTCGTCACCCACAGCGTGCTCAACCTGAGCGTCTGCGACCGCCTCCTGGTCCTCGCGCCCGGCGGCCGCATCGCCTACTACGGGCCCCCGGACGAGGCGCTCGGCTTCTTCGGCTTCGACCAGTGGCCCGAGGCCTTCGAAGCCTTCGAGAACGAGCGAGAGCGCGACTGGGCCGGGGAGCACCGGGCCTCGCCGCTGCACCGGCGCTACGTGGACGTCGCCGGCCGGGTCCCGGCCGAGGGAACCGCGGAATGGGCCGCGGGCATCGCGCCGAAGCCGCCGCCCAAGGCGCAGAGCTGGGGTTCGCAGCTCTCCACCCTGATCCGCCGGTACGCCGCCGTGCTCAGCGCCGACCGCACCTTCCTGATCATCATGGTCGCCCTGCCGTTCGTCATGGGGGCCATGGCCCGCGCGCTGGCGGGCAGTGAACTCGGCCCGGAGACGGCGCTCAACGCCCTGTTCATCCTGTGCGTGGGCGGCGTCCTGACCGGAGCCGCCAACGCCGTCCGCGAATTGGTCAAGGAACGCGTCATCTACCAGCGCGAACGCGCCGTGGGGCTCTCCAGGTCGGCCTACCTGATGTCCAAAGTGGTGGTCCTCGGTGCCATCACCGTCGCCCAGGCGGTGGTCCTCACCCTTGTCGGCCTCGCCGGGGTCAAGACCAACGCCCCCGGCGGCAAGGGCCTCTTCCTGCCCCCGCTGATCGAGATCACCTTCGTGGTCGCCCTGCTGTCCGTGACCGCCATGGTGCTCGGGCTGCTGATCTCCGCCCTGGTGACTAAGGAAGAGGTCACCATGCCGCTGCTGGTCCTGCTCACCATCGTGCAGGTCGTCTTCTGCGGCTCCCTGCTGAAACTCACCGGGGTCCCCGTCATCGAACAGTTCGCCTGGTTCGTGCCGGCCCGCTGGGCCATGGGCGCGATGGCGGCCACCATCGACCTCGGCGCCATCGTGCCCGGCAAGATCACCCAGGACCCGATGTTCGACCACGAGCCCCGCTTGTGGCTCATGGAGGTGGCGGCGCTCGCCGGCCTGGCCGTGCTGTTCATCGTCCTGGTGGGCCGCGTGCTGCGCCGCCACGAGCCGGCCATCATGCGGAAGTAGCCGCGATGACGAGCCCCGGCCAAGCCGCGGAATTCCGGCCCACCCACATCGTGCCGCAGGACGGACTTCCCGCCTGGGAGACCCCGGACCTGACCCGCCCGACGGTGCCGCTCGACGCCTTCCTCCCCGTACGGCTGCTGTCCCGGCGCGGGGAATGGGGGGAGATCCTGTGCGCCAACGGATGGTCCGCCTGGGTGGACGGACGCCTGCTGCTCGCCGTGCCGCAGCCCCCGCCGACCGGCGGGCGCCCGCTGACCCGCGTCGAGGACCCGCAGCCGCTGCTCACCCGGTGCGCCGAGGAACTGGAGCGCTACCGGCGGGCCGTCACCGACCTCGCGGCAGGCCGGCTCGACCCCGAATCCTTCCGGCGGTCCCTGCGGGGACTGCGCGTCGGCGTCGTCGTCGACGGGGAGTCCGTATGGCTCTACGACGAGACGGCGGGACGGTGGATGTACGGGGACGGGAGCCGTCTGGCCACCTACGCGGTCGTCGCGGGACCCGGTGCCCCGGCCGCGCCGCAGACACCGCCGCAGGAAGCGGACACCGAGGGCGGTGGCGACGTACGAGATGTTCCGCATGTTCCGCACGAACCCACGAAGATCGTGGAGCTGCCCGGGACCGAGGCGCGCTGATGGGCTCCGATCCGGCCGCGGAGCCGTTCCGCGGCCGTGAATCCGACCTCCGGGGCCGGCGGATCGCCGGATACGTGGTGGAGGCCGAGATCGGGCGCGGGGGAATGGCGGTCGTCTACCGCGCGCACGACGTACGGCTGGACCGGACCGTCGCGCTGAAGCTGCTCGCGCCCGAACTGGCCCGCAACGACGTCTTCCGCCGGCGGTTCGCGCACGAGTCGAAGGTCGCTGCGGCCATCGACCATCCGCACATCGTGCCCGTCTTCGAGGCGGGGGAGACCGACGGCATGCTGTACATCGCCATGCGCTACGTGGCCGGACAGGACCTGCGGGCCATGCTGGACCGGACGGGCCCGCTGCCGGTGGACGCGGCGGCCCGGATCGCCGGCCAGGTCGCCTCGGCCCTGGACGCGGCGCACGCCCACGACCTGGTGCACCGGGACGTGAAGCCCGGCAACATCCTGGTCGCGGGCGGCACCGACAGCGACCACCCCGAGCACGTCTACCTGACGGACTTCGGGCTGACGAAGAAGTCGCTGTCGCTGACCGGGTTCACGAGCGTCGGGCAGTTCGTCGGGACCCTGGACTACGTGGCGCCCGAGCAGATCGCCGGGAAGCCGGTCGACGGCCGGTGCGACGTCTACAGCCTGGCGTGCGTGGTCTACGAAACCCTGGCCGGCGGCCCGCCGTTCCGGCGCGACGACGACATGGCACTGCTCTGGGCCCACCAGTACGATCCGCCCCCGGCGGTCTCCTCGCGGCGCGCAGGCCTCCCGCCGGGGGTGGACGAGGTGCTGGCACGGGCCCTGTCGAAGGCGCCCGAGGACCGGTGGGGGAGCTGCCTGGAGTTCACGGGGGCACTGCGCCGGGCGGGCGAGGGGGAGGGCGCGGGCCCCGGTGTGGCGGCCTTCCTCCGCACGCCTGCCGCCCCGGCACCCCCCGACGGGCCGCCGCCGCCACCGCCGAGGTGGGCGCTGCCGGTGTTCTAGGCCCCCGCGGGCGTTCTTGGGCCCCGGTGTTCTAGTCCTCTTCGGGGGAGGGCGCGCACACGACGTGGGCCGTGACCTCGGCGTGGGCGGCGGAGGCGTACCAGCCCCTGCGGCCGTCCTCGTCGACGACGGGGTGCGAGGCCAGGACGGTGTGCCGGAGCGTGCCGTCGCGGCCGTGGTCCCAGTGGGTGGTGGAGTACCCGCCGGACTGCACGGCCGTGCCGCGCGGACAGAACACCCTGCTGACGGACACGGCCTGGGCGGAGGCGTCCTTGCGGCCGGTGATGCCGGAGAGGTGGCGGGCGCCGGGGCCGGTCGCCTGGGTGGGGAGGGCGGTGGAGAGGGTCAGGGCGAGCGCGGAGAGGGCGATCAGGCCTGCGGCGTGGAGCGGCCGGAACAGGCCTTTGGTCATGTTCACGGAGACGAGCGTGTCATGCGGAAACGATCCCCCGATGAGCCGATTTGCGACTGTTCACTCGAACGGCGCAACGGGTGGTCGGGGTGGCCGGGTCGGTCCGGGTGGCCAGGCCGGTCGAGGTGGGAGGCGGGGGTGGCCTGCCGGGAACGGCGGAGGGGTCAGCGGGTGGTGGGAGCTTCGGTCCGGCGGGCGGGTTCGTCGCGGCGCCGCCGGGGGAGCAGGGCGCCGAGGAAGCCCGCGACCGCGCCGGCGAGGAAGGCGAACCCGACCGTACGCCAGAGCAGCGGGCGCAGCTCCACGTCGCCGCCGAGGTCGCTCGCGTCGCCGATGCCCAGCAGGGAGAGGCCGAACTGGGCCTGGATCCGGGCCAGCAGGCACACCACCAGGGTGCCCAGGGCGAGGGCCACGGCCAGGTGGAGCGCGTGCTGCCAGGGGCGGACGTGCGCCGGGGAGCGGGTGGCGGCCAGCGCGCCGGCGCCGAGCAGCAGGACGACGGCCAGCACCACGAGCCACCACGCCCGGGAGTCCCGCTCCGCGAGCGAAGCCACGTCGATGGTGGACAGGTCCGGTGCGGAGCCCTGACCGGTGGCGCGCAGCACCTCGTCCAGGACCTTCGGTACGGGCAGCCCGAACGGCCCTTCGGCCCTGCCCTCCCAGGCCCCGCCGAAGCCGAGGGTCAGGGCGGGCCAGACCAGGTTGGGCAGGCCCAGCAGGATCACCGCCAGGGTGCGGTCCGCATGCCCCTGGGTGGCCGCCACCACCAGGCCGGCACCGATCCCGATGACCACGTACGCGAGGAGCAGCGCGACCACGGCGAACGCCGCCGGGCGCACCGCCGCGTGGAAGCGGACCAGCCCGGCCGGGAGCGGCGCGCGCCGGGAGACGAGGAGCGAGATCAGCGACAGGCCCAGGATCCACAGCAGTCCGAAGCCGAGGCTGGCGGGGATCGCGGCCTCGAAGCCCACCGTCGGGGCGGCGTCGAGGACTTCGCCGATGTCGCCGATGTCGCCGAGGACCGAATCGCCCGTGGAGACCGCGAAGTTCTGGCGGGACAGCAGGGCGACACCGGTCAGCGCCGCCAGCCAGAGGATCACCAAGGGCGCGGCGCGGGCGAGGAGTTCGCGGGCCCCGGCCACGGCCCGGTTGTGCAGGGGGCGCAGGAAGAGCCAGCCGACGGTCAGCGCGCCGGCCAGGCTGACGGAGAGGGGGAGCAGGGACAGGCTCGCGTCGGCATCCGCGAGGAAGCCGGCCCCGCCGGTCACGTCGACCGAGCCGCCCGCGGCCATCAGTACGACGGCGGCCACCACGTGCGGGAAGGCGCCGCCGGGCAGATCGCCGGCGCCGGCCAGGGCGAGCCCCACGGCGGCCACCACGGCCATCACCACGAAGCCCGCGAGAACCGCGACGAGGGCGTCGCGCCAGGCTCGCGCGACCGGTGCCGTTGTAGGGCTCACCCTGCCACCGTAGGCAGCTCGGCTTGCGTCCACCACCCGGACGGCGCACACAATGGTCGCCAGGAGTGCATGAAATCCGGAGATTTCCGCTGATGACCCGCGGAAGTTCCATAACGGAACGTCCACGGAGCAGCGCACGCGGCACCCGCGGCGTGCGCAACGAACGCAACGCTGACCGCGCACGCAACGCGAACCACGCACGCAACCCACACCACGCACACAGGGTCCGCAGCGGAACGTCCACAGGGGACCGGAACCCCTCCGCCTGGGAAGAAGAGCCCGTGACCACTCAACCCTCCGGCCAGCAGCCGCCGTGGCCGACACAGCCGTCACAGCCGCCCTCGCAGCCGCCGTCGTCTTCGTCCGGGCGCCCCACGGGACCTCCCTCCGGGCCCCTGTCCGGGGGCCGGGAGGGGCCCCCGCCACCGCCGCCTCCGGCCCCTCCCGGAGGATCCGGGAGCGGGGTGCCCCCCGGGCCCCCCGAACCCCCGCACAAGGCCTGGTGGCGCTCCGTTCCCCGGCTCGCCACCACGATCGTCGCCCTCGCCGCCGCCGTGACCCTGGCCGTCGTACTGACCAGGCCCAGCGGCGGCGGTGGTACCACCACCTCCGCGGGCAACGAGGTCTTCCTGCAGCCCGCGGCGGCCTCCGGGCCCGACCCCTTCACCGAGTCCACCGCTGCCAAGCAGGCCACGCCGCCGCCCGAGAGCCCGCCGCCCCCGCCGCCCTCGACGCCGGAGAAGAAGCCGGAGAAGAAGCCGGAGACGAAGCCCGAGACGAAGCCCGAGACGAAGCCCGAGACGAAGCCCGAATCGAAGCCCGCGCCGAAGCCCCCGCCGGCCACGGCGACCGCGGCCACCCGCAGTGTCAGCGGAGCCTCGCCCGAGCTGTACGGGGGCACGCCGGCCGTGCCCGCCTGTGACGTGGAGAAGCAGATCCGGGTGCTCTCGGCGGAGCCCGGCAAGAACGCCGCCTTCGCCTCGTCGCTCGGCATCGCGCCGACGGCCGTGCCGGGGTACCTGCGCTCCCTCACCCCGGTCCAGCTCCGGGTGGACACCCGGGTCACCAACCACGGTTACGTGGACGGCCGCTCCACCACTTACCAGTCCGTGCTCCAGACCGGGACCGCCGTCCTCGTGGACGACCGGGGCGTACCGCGCGTGCGGTGCGCCTGCGGGAACCCGCTCGGGCCGCCGGTGGCGCTGAAGGCCAACCCGAAGCGGTTCGGTCAGCCCTGGACCTCGTACCAGCCCTCGCAGGTCGTGGCCATCGCACCGTCCGTGACCGTCGTGAACAAGTTCGTGATCTACGACTACCACGACAGCCGCTGGTTCGAGCGCGACCGGGGCGACCACCACGGCCTCCACGACCGTCCGATCCCGCCGCCGGTGATCCCGACCCCGATCTTCACGACCCACCCGCCGTCGCCGACGTTCACGTCGCCGTCGCCGACCTTCACTTCGCCGTCCCCGACGGTCACCTCCCCCTCCCCGACGGTGACTTCCCCGTCGCCGACGCTGACCTCGCCGTCCCCGTCGGTGTCCCCCTCCGAGTCCCCGTCCGAGTCTCCCTCCACCTCTCCGTCGACGTCGCCTTCGGAGTCACCGTCGGTCTCGCCCTCGGAGTCGGCCTCGGCATTGGCCTCGAAGTCGGCTTCCGAGTCACCGTCACCGTCCCTGTCCACGTCACCTTCGGAGTCACCGTCGGTGTCGCCCTCGGAGTCGGTTTCGGCATCGGTGACCGGGTCGAAGTCCCCCTCGGAGTCACCGTCCGTGTCGCCCACCCCGTCGCCCTCGAAGAGCGCGGTGGCGCCGTCGCCCTCGCGGAGCTCGGCGGAACCGAAGCCGACGCCCCCGCCCAGGACCTCTTCGGCGGCGCCTCCGCCGCCCCCGGTAACCTCGGTCCGGCCCCCGCCGCCCAAGCCGACGCCCCCGCCGCAGGTGTCGCCGAAGCCCGAGCTGCCGCCTCCGCCTCCGCCGCCCAAGCCGACGCCCCCGCCGCGGCCCTCACCGATCGGGCCCGGAGACGGTAACGAGCAGGGTTCCGACGCAGGCCAGGACGGAGGTAGCGGCAACCAGTAGGACCCCGCCCGACATGAAGACCTCCCCGAGGGCCGATGGCCCTCGGGGAGGTCTGGTGCCGCTGTGGTGCGCAGGCGGCTGCTAGCGGACGCGCCCGTACAGGTTCGGGTTGTACGCGCTGAAGCTGGAGACGCGGACCTGCTTGCCCGGGCGGGGGGCCTCTATGTATGTGCCGCCACCGAGGTAGATGGCGACGTGGTGGATGCCCGAGACGCTGCCGTTCGAGGTCCAGAACACCAGGTCTCCGCGGCGCAGTTCGGAGCGGGAGATCGGGGTGGTGGCCCGGTACTGGTCCGAAGCCACGCGGGGGAGGCCGATGCCCGCGGAGCGGTACGCGGCCTGGACCAGACCCGAGCAGTCCCAGCCGCGGGGGCCGTTGCCGCCCCAGACGTACGGGTCACCGAGGTGGCGGTTGGCGAAGGAGATGGCACCCTCCGTTCCCTGCCGGATGGGCGTGCCGGAGGAACCCGAGGAACCCGAGGAACCCGAGGAGCCGGACGAGCCCGAGGAGGAGCCGGATCCGGAGCCCGATCCGGATCCGCCGGCGAAGCGCTGGTACTTGTCCTTGTGCTGGGTCCAGCGCCACCAGCCGGTGCCGTCCTTGTACCAGTACACGCGGTCCGTGGCGTCCCAGCCCGCGCGGCCGCGGAAGGTCGGCTCGGTGGTGCGTACGGAGGACGACGAGGAGGACGAGGACGACGAGGTCCCGGCGGAGGAACGGCCGCTGTTCGCCACGTACTTGCTGTAGTGCTGGGTCCAGCGCCACCAGCCGGTCGCGTCCTTGTACCAGTACTTCGATCCGTCCCAGCCTGCGTGTGCCGGTGCGGGCTCGGCGGACGCGGTGCCCACCCCGGTGCCCATCAGCAGCGTCGCGCCGACGGCCGCGACCACGGCGCCGCGCAGGGTGCAGCGGCGGCGGGCCGCGGTGGCCGTCATGGCCGTCGTGGCGCAGCCGGTGCAGTCACAACTGTCGGGTATTTCTTCGGTGAACTCGGGCGTGCGCATGCATGATTCCTTATCCATCGGGGGTGTTTTCAGCGGGCGTCGGCGGCAGGGCCGCGCGCCGTGTAGAAGGCCACGGTCAAGTCCTTGACCAGGGCCTTGCGTTCGTAGTCGTCCAGGCTCACGAGCCCGCGGTCCGACATCCGGTGCACGGTGTCGTCGACGGCGTCGAGCACGGAGGTGAGGACGGAGTCCCGGTGCCGGGCGTCGATCGAGGCGACCCGGCGGCGCTGCATCGCCGCGGCGACCTCGGGGGCGTACTCGACGTGCAGCGGCCGGGCGGAGAAGACTTCGACGCCGACGGCCTTGCACTCGGCGGCGAGCAGCCGGGTCAGCTCGTCGCCGACGGCCTCGGTGTCGCGCAGAGTGCCCGGGCCGTCCGGTCCGTCAGGCTCCGGGTCGAAGGAGTCGGCGGGCATCCGGGAGAGCACCCGTGCGGTCGTGGACTCCACCTGTCCGCGCAGGTACGCGGTGTGGTCGTCGACCGACAGGAGTGCGCGGGCGGTGTCCCTGACCCGCCAGACGACGAGGACCACGGATCGCAGCGCGGTGCCCTCGGAGTCGACGACGCGGAGCGGCTCGCTGCGCCAGTGGCGCAGCCGCACGTCGACGCGGGTGTGCCGGGGTACGGGGTTGGACCAGATCAGGCCGGTACGCCGGATCGTGCCGCGGTAGCGGCCGAACAGGGTCAGCGACCAGGCCTGACCGGCGCGGCCGCGCCGCAGTCCGCCGAGCGCGGCGAGCGTGAGGAGCGCGCAGCACACGACGGCGGCCAGGGGCCAGGCTTCGGCGGGGGAGGTGGCGGGCCGGAGCTCCTCGAACCGGGCGAGGGCGGCGGCGCCGCCCGTGGTGAGCGCGGCGGCGAGCAGCGCCCACCAGCCGGAACAGGCCCGCGCGGAGTGTTCGGTGAGCTCGGGGTCGAGGACGGCGGGCAGGGTCCGGGGCTGGGCCGGTACCGCAGCCGTGTCCGGATGGGCGGGCCGGGGTATCGCCGCGCGGACGGCGGCCTGCCGAAGGGCGCCCGGCTCCGCGGCCGGCCCGCCGGCCCGACGGGGCCCGCCCGGGCCGCCG
Organism: Streptomyces sp. NBC_01264; assembly: GCF_026340675.1. NCBI lineage: Bacteria > Bacillati > Actinomycetota > Actinomycetes > Kitasatosporales > Streptomycetaceae > Streptomyces > Streptomyces sp. NBC_01264. The sequence goes on along the minus strand of NZ_JAPEOX010000001.1, from coordinate 1,443,279 downwards.
ACGGCGTCCGCTGCCACCCGGGCCCCGACCGCTTCCTCGTCGCGAAAGAGGGGACCAAGAACCAGCGGATCCCGGTACGACCGCACCACCAGACCCCCACGCCCGGCACGAGCCCCGGGCCCGGAGCCGACCTCAGACGCGGCCCCGGAGCTGGATCCGCTCCCGGGGCCGAGGCCTGACCCCGGCCCGGGCCCGAGCCTTGAGCCCGGGCCGGAGCCGGAGGCAAAGCTCGAGCTGGACTCGGAGGCCGAGCCGACCCGAGACGCGGACCTGGAGCTGGATCCGGGTCCGGAGCCCGAGCCCGAGCCCGAGCCCGAGCCGAGGCCGGGGCCAGAGCCGGGGCCGGGGCCGGGGCCTGAGTCGACCTCAGGGGCAGATCCGGAGCCGAGGCGCGAGCCAAACCCGGAGCCGAGGGCGGAGCCGGGTCCTGACCCCGATCCGGACCCGAGGCCCGAGACCGAGACCGAGCCGTCGCCGGGGCCAGATCCGGAGCCGAGAGCGGGGCCGGGGCCGGACCCAGGGCCCAAGCCCCGGCCCGAGTCGATCTCAGACCCGGATCCGCACCCGGGCCCGGTGTCTGAGCCCCGGCCCGAGTCGACCGCAGACTCGGATCCGGAGCGCAAGCCGGACCCTGGGCCGGACCCGGTTCCGGACATGGGGCCGGGGCCCGAGCGCTGGTCGGCGGCCGTTTCGTCGGGTGTGCCGGTGTCGAGGTGCGCGGAGCCGGTGGGCGGGGCGGATATCCGGCCGGGGGTCCGGGCCCCTTCCGCCGTCTGATTCGACGCCTCTCCCTCTGCCCTTTCCTCCGCTCCCTCCGCCCCTCCCTCCGGTATTCCGGCCGGTTCTCCGGTCCTCTTCGGCGCTTGCGACAAGCCACACCCCACACAGCCGTGGGCGTCAACGACCCCGTGCCGGGGGGTTGCTGACGCCAGCAAAGATGATCATGAACGGATCGATCTTCGCGAAATCGTACAAGTCGCCCATTAGGCCAAAGTCATGACAGGCCGGGACTTTGGTCCTTTTTCGGCCCGGTTTTCGGCACCCCGAGGGGCCGCTAGCGCACGCGGGCCGGCGGGGTCCGGCCGACACGCCGGATCCGTCCTTCGCGTACCGCGAACCCGCGCTCCGTCCGCCTACCGCCCCGGCAGGGACCCGCGCTCCGTCCGCGTACCCCCTCGGCAGGGGGTCCGCGCCCCGTCCCGTACCCCACCCCGAAGGGGGCCCGCGCCCCGTCCCGTACCTCCCCGGCAGAGGTCCCGCACCCCACCCCGTCCCGCTGGGCAGGGCCCCCGCGGACCGGCGCGGACCGTGCAGGAGTGAGACCCTGAAGGTGTGGCCGAATGGGGAGTGACCCCCCAGGTCGAGTGGCCTGCCCGGACGGACACGAGCCTCGCGCTCAACCACATGGGCACCTTCGACTGGGACCTCGACAGCGGGCAGATGTTTCTGGACACCACCGCCCTCGGGGTCTTCGACCTGCGCCCCGAGGAGTTCACGGGCACCCCCGCAGGCCTGCGCGTGCGCCTGGCGCCCGGCGAGGAAGCCCGGCTCGACGCCCGCATCGCGCAGGCGCTGAAGGCCGGCCGCAGCCACTACGGGGCCTACGTGCGCAGCCGCGACCGGGACGGGGCTCCGGGCTGGACCCATGTCCAGGGCCGCGTCCTGCGGGACCCGCACGGGCGTCCGTACCGGATCATCGGGATCGTCCGCGACGCCGTCCACGACCCCGGCGAGCCCGGCGCGGCCGGTGAGCGCGACGAGGGCCGGCGCCGCATGACGGGGGTCATCGAGCGGACCACGGCGATCCTCGCGCACGCCCGCACCGTCAACGACGTCACCGACGTCCTCAAGGACCCCGAGGCCCTCGGCCACCTCGGCGCGGTCAGCGTCATGCTCGGCGTGGTCGACGGCGGCCGGATCCACCTGGTCGCGGAGGGGCAGATCGGGGCGTACGTACCGGAGACCGAGTACACGCGGATCGACGCACCCCTGCCGATGAGCGAGGCGGTACGGACCCTGCGGCCGGTGTACCTCGGCTCGCGCGAGGAGTTCCAGCACCGCTACCCGGAGCTGTGGCCGTACATCGAGCCGCTGGCCGTCCGCAGCGGGGTCTACCTCCCGCTGATCGCCCAGGGCCGGGCCGTCGGCGCGCTCGGACTGCTCTATACGAGGGAGGGCGACTTCAACGCTGAGGAGAGCAACGTACTGATGGCGCTGGGCAGCGGCATCGCGCAGAGCCTCCAGCGGGCCATCCTCTTCGAGCAGGAGCACGACCTCGCCGAGGGCCTCCAGAAGGCCATGCTGCCGCGCCGGATCCCGGCGGTGGCGGGTGCGGTGATCGCCGTGCGGTACCGGGCCGCCCGGATGGGGCGGGACATCGGCGGCGACTGGTACGACGTGGTCCCGCTGGGCGAGGGCCGGGTCGGCGTGATGATCGGCGACGTGGAGGGCCACGACACGGACGCCGCCGCCGTCATGGGCCAGCTGCGCATCGCGCTGCGCGCGTACATCGCCGAGGGCCACACCCCCGGCGCTGCCATGGCGCGGGCCTCGGCCTTCCTGCGGGACCTGGAGACGGAACGCTTCGCCACGTGCACGTACGCCGACATCGACCTCACCAGCGGCATGGCCCGGCTGGTCCGCGCCGGGCACCTCGACCCCGTGGTGCGGCGCGGAGACGGCAGTTGCCACCGGGTGCAGGTGGCGGGCGGGCTGCCGCTGGGGCTCGCGGCGGCGGAGCGGGCGGGCGGTCCGGGCGGGGCCGGTGGGGGTGGCGCCGGTGACCCGGGTGCTTCCGGCGCCGGCGGTACGGGGTACCCCGTCACCAGCCTCGAACTGCACCCCGGGGACACCCTGCTGCTGTGCACGGACGGGCTGACCGAACGGCCCGGCGCGGATCCCGACACGGGGGTGCGCGAGCTCATGGAGGCCGTCCGGGACGGGCCCGCGGACGTGGTGGAACTCGCCGACGTGCTGTGCGACCTGGTCGGGGACTCGGGCGGCGGCGACGACATGGCCCTGCTGCTGCTGCGCCGGCGCGGCACCCCGCTCCCGCGCGGCGGCGGCCCGCTGCGACACCGCCTGACCCCGGGGGACCCGGACGCCCCGGCGATGGCCCGCCACCTGATCCGGGCGGCCGCCGCGGCGTGGGGCGCCCGGGACCGGGCCGACGAGATCGAGCTGGCGGCGGACGAGCTGATGACCAACGCGCTGGTCCACACGGACGGCGCCGACGGGGTCAGCATGCGGCTGACCCCGGAGGGCCGGATCCGGATCGAGGTGGAGGACACCAGCAGCGACCTGCCGCGGCGGCGGGAGGCCGACGACTGGGCGGTGTCGGGGCGCGGCCTGATGCTGGTGGACCGGCTCGCGGACGCCTGGGGCGTGGAGCCGCGGGGCGGCGGGAAGTGCGTGTGGTGCGAGTTCGCCGTCCAGGATCCCGCCCTCCGGGCCCCGGCCCCGGCTCCGGCCGCGGCTCCGGCCCTGGCTCCGGCCCCGGCTCGGGCCTCGGCTCCGGCTCGGGCCCCGGCCCCGGCTCCGGCCACGGCCGCGGCTCCGGCCCCGGAGCCTGGTGCCGGGTAGGCGCGGGTCTGCCGGGGCGGGTGGCTGGAGCGGGAGCGTACGGCACGGGTTCCGAGGGCTACTCGGACGCGTCCGGCACGGGTTCCGCGGGCTACTCGGACGCTTCCAGGCCGCCTTGCGCGCCCCTGGCGGTCTGCATCGCCGTCAGTGCGCGCACGAAGCGGATCGCGAGGACGGAGGCCGCGAGCAGCACCACGCCGTACGCGGCTGCGGCGGTCGCGGCCGTGGCGAGCCCGTCCGGGTCGTCGGCGCGGCCCCAGAGGATGCCGAAGACGCGGTTGGCGAACAGCGCGGTGATCCACACCAGCCACCACCTGGTGACGGGCGCCGTCGGGACGGGCCGGTCGGCATCGTCCGGCCCGCGCAGCAGGCTGGCGGCCCAGATCTCCTTCGCCATCCTGTACGGGATACGGAGGAAGGCGAAGGGCACGAACCAGCCGCCCACGGCCCAGGCCGCGGACCGGGTGACCGTCGCCCGGCCGAGGATCCGGGCGTTGTGGTGGACCCGGTGGAACCAGGTGATGAACACGGCCGCCGTGACGACCAGCAGCGGAATTTCCACGAGGCCCGCCAGGGCCATCAAGGTGTCCGGCAGGGTGCCGCCGTCCTCGGTGCCCGCGTCCGGGTAGCGCCCGGCGCGCAGGGCCGCACCGAGGTACGCGCCGGTTCCGGCCAGGAGCAGGGCGTACAGCCCGGAGAGGGCGAGCAGGGCGGTCGCGGCCGCCGCGAGACCCCCGGGCGGGCGCAGCGGAGCGAGCGGCTCCGCGGTGAGCTCCGGCAACTCCGGCAACTCCGGCAACGGCTCGTCGACGGGCTGCGGTGAGCCGGTCGCGCTGAAAGACATGAGGTCGTACCCCCGGGTCGAAGACGTGGCGGGGCCAAGGTTTCAGACGGCACCTTCGGATGACTTGGTGCGGGCGAATGGCTGACACCACCGGACTCGCGCTGTGTTCATCTGCTCATATGCACAACGCTGGCCGATCCTGCCTGGATGTCCCCCCTGTGCCCGCTGTCGTCCGTCCTGCTGCCGGCCCTGCTCACCGTGCTGCTCGTGGCCCCGGCATCCCCGCCGGCCCATGCCTCCGGGGGCGGCGGGGGAGAGGGGATCGAGACGGCCCGTACCGCCCGGCAGATCGCCCCCGGGGTACGGCTGGAGTCGTACGACCGGCTGGAAGCCGACCGGTGGCTGCGCATCGACGAACTCGACGTGCAGCTGGCGGGCGAGGGCGCGGGCTCCGGTGTGCGTGCGGAGTACCTCGGCGGCCGGGGCGTCGCCACCGTCTCCGACTCCGCCGCCCGCCACCCCGCGGGGCGGGGCCGCCGCGCGGTCGCCGCCGTGAACGGGGACTTCTTCGACATCCGGGGTACGGGCGCCCCGCTCGGCCCCGGCATCGGCGCCGGACGGCTGCTGCACGCGGCCTCGGCCGGCGCGGGACAGGCCGTCGGCTTCGGTGCCGACGGGCCGGGCCGGGTGCTGCGCCTGGCCCTGCAGGGGAGCGTCGCCCTGCCCGGCGGCGCGGTGCGCCCGCTCGCCGGTTTCAACGCCGCACGCCCTCCCGCCGAGGGCTTCGCCGCCTACACCGCCGACTGGCCGGCGGACGGACTCCCCGCGACGGGACCGGCGGTGGAGCTGCGCGAGGGCCGGGTCACGGCCGTGCGCGCGGCGGTACGGGGCCCCGCGCGCCGGGAGCGTCCCGCACCCGGAACCACCCTGCTGGTCGCGGCGGGCGCGGCGGCGCCGGAACTCGCCGCCCTGCGCCCCGGGGACGCGGTCACGGTGGCGGCCCGGCCGGTGGACGCCGGGGGCGGGCCGCTCCCGGTGAGCGCGGTCGGCGGCCGGGAGGCGCTCGTGGTGGCCGGGGTCCCGCAGAACCACGACGGCGAGCCGAACAACGCGGCCGCGCCGCGCACCGCCGTCGGCTTCTCCCGCGACGGCCGCCGGGCCCGCCTGGTCACCGTCGACGGCCGCCAGCGCGACAGCGGGGGCATGACCCTGACGGCGCTCGGCCGGCTGATGCACCGGCTCGGCGCCCACGACGCCCTCAACCTGGACGGCGGCGGCTCCTCGACCCTGCTCGCCGCGCTCACCGGGCAGGCGGCTCTGACCGTGGAGAACTCCCCGTCCGACGGCCGCCAGCGCCCGGTCCCCAACGGCCTGGTCCTGACCGCCCCGGCGGGTGACGGCCGCGCCGCCGGCTACCGGATCGAGCCCGTCGGCGGCTCCGCCCGGGCCTTCCCCGGCCTGACGCGAACCCTCGGGGCCACCCCGTACGACGCACTGCTCGGTCCGGTGCCCGCGCAGGAGAAGGCGCCGGGCTGGTCCCTCCCGGAGGGCCGGGGCCGGATCGGTCCCGACGGGGTCCTGCGCGCGTCGGGCCCCGGCCCGGTGGAGGTGCGGGCCCGCCTCGGAGCGGCGAGCGGGGCGCTCCGCCTCGACGTGCTGGGGGCCCCGACCCGGATCCGGGCCGTGCCGGAGCGGATCGGGCTCGCGGAGGAGGGCGAGTCCGCGCGCTTCGTCCTGACCGGGTACGACGCGCAGGGCGCCGCCGCCGTGATCGAACCCCGGGACGTGGAGCTCGACTTCGACCGTTCCCGGTGGCGGGTGGCCGACGACGGACACGGCGGCTTCACGGTAACCGCCCGGGTCCCGAACGCGACAGGCCAGCTGCGCGCCACGGTACGGGGCGTCCCGGCTGGGGCAAGAGCCTTGAGCGCGGCCGCTCCAGCGGGCCAGGCAAACGCAACTGTCCCTACAGGCGCAGCAGATGGGGCACCCACCTCGGTCACCGCACGTGCCTCCGGTGCTGCCGCGCCCCCGGCCCCGGCCCAGGTGGCCCTCGGGGTGGGGCTGTCGGACGTGGTGCTCGCGGATCTGGAGGACGCCGGCCGGTGGACCGGGCCCGGTGTCGCGCCCGGGCAGGGGCGTCCCGGCCGGGGGCTCGCCCTCGTACCGCCCGCCGGGGGCGGGACCGCGGCGGGGAGCCCGCCCCGGCCGCTCCGGGTCCCCGAACTGGCCCGGTCGCTCTCGCTCTGGGTGCACGGAGACGGCTCCGGGGCGCGGCCCGCGGTGGAACTCGCCGACGGCGACGGGGCCGCCGCGGTCCTGCGCGGGCCCGCGGTGGACTGGACCGGCTGGCGGGAGATCAGGCTGCCGCTCCCGGCGATGGCGGAGCGCCCGTTCACCGTGACCCGGCTCTCGGCCACCACCCCCGCGGCCACCCGCACCAAGGGCCCGGCCAAGGCCAAGGACCCGGCCAGGACCGCCGCCGCCCCGCGGCTGCTGCTGGACACCCTGGCGGCGCGGACGCCGCCGACCGGGGTGGTCCGTACGCCCGACTCCCCGGATCCGATCGTGGCCACGGCGGCCCGGGTGGACTCCATGCCCTGGCGGTTCGCGGTCGCGCCTGCCGGAGCCCGGCCGGCCGCGGCCGCCGCCCGGATCGCAGCCGTCGACTTCGTACTGACCGGCGCCGGCCGCCCGGCCTTCGTGCACCGGGGCGTACGGTTCCTGCCGCTCGGCTCCACGCGCCCCACCCTCGCCGGTGGCGGCCTGGACCGGATCACGGCCCTGCGCGCGGCCCTCGCGACGGCCTCCCGGGAGTCGGGCACCGGAGCGCTGGCCGTCGTGGAGCCGTACGCGCCGCAGGCCGTGGACCGCAAGGAGGCCGCCCTGCGCCTGCGCCTCCTGGCGGAGTTCCGCCGGGCCACTGGCAAGCGGGCCGCCGTCATCACGGTCGGCGCGCCCCGCTTCGCGGCCGGCCGCACGGAGGGCGTGCTCACCGTCACGGCCCCCCGCACCGGCCGCACCGTGATCGGCGCCGACTCCTTCGCGGCGGGCGACTGGCTCTCCGTACGGCCCGCGGCCGGTCGGTGAAAGCGGTCAGGAACGGAGAAGCACCGGCCGGCCCCCCGCCCGTAGCGTGAAACCCATGGACATCAACCTTTCGCAGTGCTTCATAGCCGTCGACGACCACGACACGGCGCTCCCCTTCTACCGGGACGTCCTCGGGCTGGAGGTCCGGGCCGACGTCGGCTTCGAAGGGATGCGCTGGGTGACCCTCGGATCGCCCGCGCAGCCCGATGTGGACATCGTCCTCGAACCGCCCGTCGCGAACCCGAACGCCTCGTCCGCCGACCGGGAGGCCATGACGGACCTGCTGGCCAAGGGCCTGCTGCGCGGTGTCATCTTCCGCACCGACGACTGCGACGCCACCTTCGAACGCATCCGGGCCGCCGGCGGCGAGGTGCTCCAGGAGCCGATCGACCAGCCGTACGGCGTCCGGGACTGCGCCTTCCGCGACCCGTCCGGCAACATGATCCGGTTCCACCAGCCCCGCACGCGCTGAGATCCGCCACACCTCTTACCTGGCGCCGCCCCGGATGACACCGCCGATCGGGTAGACAGGAGGGCGTTGCCGCGACCGCGCAGGCGGCGCCGGCCCGACAGAGCGGCGTCAGCCCAACAGTATGGAGACACGATGAGCAAGGTCACGAGGACGGGCGCGCAGTCACCCGAGCCGCACGCCGCCGACGTCCACGACCTGATCCGCGTACACGGCGCGCGGGTGAACAACCTCAAGGACGTCAGCGTCGAGATCCCCAAGCGCCGGCTCACGGTCTTCACCGGCGTGTCCGGCTCGGGCAAGAGCTCCCTGGTGTTCGACACCATCGCCGCCGAGTCGCAGCGGCTGATCAACGAGACCTACAGCGCCTTCGTCCAGGGCTTCATGCCGACCCTCGCACGCCCCGAGGTGGACGTGCTCGACGGGCTGACCACCGTGATCACCGTCGACCAGCAGCGGATGGGCTCCGACCCCCGCTCGACGGTGGGCACCGCCACCGACGCGAACGCGATGCTGCGCATCCTGTTCAGCCGGCTCGGAAAGCCGCACATCGGCTCGCCCAAGGCCTTCTCCTTCAACGTGGCCTCGATCAGCGGGTCCGGGGCGGTCACCATGGAGCGCGGCGGGGAGACCGTGAAGGAGCGGCGCAGCTTCAGCATCACCGGCGGCATGTGCCCGCGCTGCGAGGGCCGGGGCTCGGTCAACGACATCGACCTCACCGCGCTGTACGACGACACCAAGTCCCTCAGCGAGGGCGCCCTCACCATCCCCGGCTACACGATGGAGGGCTGGTACGGCCGCATCTTCAGCGGCTCCGGCTTCTTCGACATGGACAAGCCGATCCGCAAGTACACCAAGCGCGAGCTGAGCGACCTGCTCCACAAGGAGCCGACCAAGATCAAGGTCGAGGGGATCAACCTCACCTACGAGGGCATCATCCCGAAGCTCCAGAAGTCGATGCTCTCCAAGGACGTCGAAGCGCTGCAGCCGCACATCCGGGCGTTCGTGAAGCGCGCGGTGACCTTCACCGTCTGTCCCGACTGCGAGGGCACCCGGCTCAGCGCCGGGGCCCGGTCCTCGAAGATCAAGAAGATCAGCATCGCCGACGCCTGCGCGATGCAGATCAGCGACCTGGCCAAGTGGGTCCGCGACCTCGACGAGCCCTCGGTGGCCCCGCTCCTGGCCACGCTGCGCCAGACCCTGGACTCGTTCGTGGAGATCGGGCTGGGCTACCTGTCCCTGGACCGGCCCTCGGGCACGCTGTCGGGCGGCGAGGCCCAGCGCGTCAAGATGATCCGCCACCTCGGCTCCTCGCTCACGGACGTCACCTACGTGTTCGACGAGCCCACGGTCGGCCTGCACCCCCACGACATCCAGCAGATGAACGGCCTCCTGCTGCGGCTGCGCGACAAGGGCAACACGGTGCTCGTCGTGGAGCACAAGCCGGAGACGATCGCGATCGCCGACCACGTCGTCGACCTCGGTCCCGGCGCGGGCCAGGGCGGCGGCACCATCTGCTTCGAGGGCACCGTCGAGGGGCTGCGGGCGGGCGACACCATCACGGGCCGGCACTTCGGCGACCGCGCGAGCCTCAAGGAGACGGTGCGCGAGCCGAACGGAAAGCTGGAGATCCGCGGCGCGAAGACGCACAACCTGCGGGGCGTCGACGTCGACGTGCCGCTCGGGGTGCTCGTCGTGGTCACCGGCGTCGCGGGCTCCGGCAAGAGCTCGCTCGTCCACGGCTCGATCCCGGCCAGCGAGGGCGTCATCTCGGTGGACCAGGGCGCGATCCGCGGTTCCCGGCGGAGCAACCCGGCGACGTACACGGGCCTGCTCGACCCGATCCGCAAGGCCTTCGCCAAGGCCAACGGCGTGAAGCCGGCCCTGTTCAGCGCCAACTCCGAGGGCGCCTGCCCCGGCTGCAACGGCGCGGGGGTCGTCTACACCGACCTGGCGATGATGGCCGGGGTCTCCACCGTCTGCGAGGAGTGCGAGGGCAAGCGTTTCCACGCCTCGGTCCTGGAACACCACCTCGGCGGCCGCGACATCAGCGAGGTCCTCGCGATGCCGGTCACCGAGGCCGCCGAGTTCTTCGGCGAAGGCGAGGCGCGCACCCCGGCCGCGCACAAGATCCTGGAGCGGATGGCGGACGTGGGCCTGGGCTACCTCAGCCTCGGGCAGCCGCTGACCACCCTCTCCGGAGGGGAGCGCCAGCGGCTCAAGCTGGCCACGCACATGGCGGAGAAGGGCGGGGTCTACGTACTCGACGAGCCGACCGCGGGCCTGCACCTCGCCGACGTGGAGCAGCTTCTCGGCCTCCTCGACCGCCTCGTCGACTCCGGCAAGTCGGTGATCGTGGTCGAACACCACCAGGCGGTCATGGCACACGCCGACTGGATCATCGACCTCGGCCCCGGCGCCGGCCACGACGGCGGCAGCATCGTCTTCGAAGGCACCCCCACCGCCCTGGTCGAAGCCCGCACCACCCTCACCGGGGAGCACCTGGCGACGTACGTGGGCGCCTGATCGCGTCCGGACCGGGCGGCCGAGCCCGCCCGGTCCGGCACGCACGGCCTCACCCGACCGGCCGGCTCAGCCCGTCCGCGAGCCGTATGCGCTCGGGCACCCGCGGCTCACCGGAGCACGACCGTGACCCCGCGCCGCTCGAGGAGCCGAACGATCTCCTCGAAGGAGGAAAGACCGTCCTGCGGATCCTCTACGACGTCCGCCAGCGCGCGGCGCGCGACCTCGGAGGCGTGCCAGGTCAAGGTGAAGGGCGGGGCCACTGCGAATCCACCGCACAGGCAGTCCGTGAAGGCGTCCCACCCCCACCCGTAGTAGCGGCCGGGCCCGAGCAGGGCACCGGCCGGCTTGTTCACCGGAAAGCTCCGGCCCCACCTGGCGTGATCTGCGATGCGCACCCAACCCCTGAACGCCTGAAGAACCTTCGCGCCCACGATACGGAGCCGCCCGGCCCGGGGAGGAGTGAGGACGCCTGGGGCCGTGCGTCAGGCCTCGTCGGCGGCGCTCGGATCGTGGGCGTAGGTCCGCACCGGGTCGAGGTGCAGTTCGTAGGGCCCGAAGCAGTCGGCCGCGAGGGTCGCGACCTGAGCGCCGCAGGCGCAGGCGCGGTTGAGCCCCTGGTTGCCGGTCGGTCCGCAGCACCCGTTGCTGTTCTCCCAGTGGGGAAGCGGCAGCAGGCCGGCGGCGGCGTCGGGATGCGTCAGCACCGTCTGCCTGCTGCCCGCCGAGATGACGAAGCCGTCGTCACGAAGGACCAGAAGTCCGCGTGACTGAGCCCGCCTCGGGTTTTCCTGATCGTCCTGCACGACGTAGGGATGGCCCCAGGGCTCGGGATCGATCGCGTACCGGCCCCGCGGAACGGTGGAAGGAGCCCGGCGTGTCGTGGCGTCCCGGTCCTGCTCGTCGTCGGAGACGTCGGGGACGGTGGCGAGCTCGGTCAGTTCCGGGGTGATCGCGGTGCCGCACTCGGTACAGAGGAAGACGGTCATCGCCCTGTTGTAGTCCTCAGGGCTGCGGTTTCGCATCCCCGTTTCCCCGCTCGGAGCGGTTGCGCGAGGAACCCCGGGGCAACGCCCCGCCTCAGAGTTGTACGAGGGTGACCTCGGTCGCCTTCACGCTGGTCCATACCGTGGCGCCGTCGACGATTCCCAGTTCGGCGGCCGCCTCGGGGGTGATCTCCGCGACCAGGTCGGGTGCCTGGTCCGAGCCGATCAGCAGGCGCAGGCGGCTGCCGACCGAGGTGATCTCCCGTACGGTGCCGGGCCATACGTTACGAGGGCTGCCGCCCGGGCGGTCCCGGTGCACGGACACCGCCTCGGGGGCGATGATCGCGAGCGCCTGCGCCCCTTCGGGCAGCGCCTCGGCCACCACCAGGCGGCCCCCGGCGGCGAGTTCCAGTCCGTCGGCCGAGGCCGTACCGGGCCAGGCGTTGCGCCCCAGCATCCGGGCCACCCACGGGGAGCGCGGGTGCCGGGTCACCTCGGAGGGCGGGGCGTCCTGAAGGGTCCGCCCGTCGGAGAGTACGAGGACCCGGTCGGCCAGGGACACCGCCTCGACGGGGTCGTGCGTGACGATGAGGCAGACCCCGCCGAAGCCGGACAGGTGCCGGCGCAGGGTGTGCCGGACATGGGCGCGGGTGGTCTGGTCGAGGGCGGCGAGGGGCTCGTCGAGGAGCAGCAGGCGCGGGCGGGCGGCCAGCGCGCGGGCCAGCGCCACGCGTTGGGCCTGCCCGCCGGAGAGCTGGGCGGGCTTGCGGTGGGCGAGGTGCCCGACGCCGAGCCGGTCCAGCCAGGCCTGGGCCTCCGCCCGGGCGGAGGCCCGGGGCACCCGGTGGGCGCGCAGCCCGTACGCGGTGTTGGCGAGCGCGCTCAGGTGCGGGAACAGCGCCCCGTCCTGGGGGACCCAGGCGACCTGGCGCCGGTGCGGGGGCAGGTCGGTCACGTCGGCGTCGCCGAGGCGGAGTTCGGCGTGGGCGCGGGGGGTCAGGCCGAGCAGGGCGCGTAGCAGGGTGGTCTTGCCGGCGCCGTTCTCGCCGACGACGGCGATGGTGGTGCCGGGTTCGGCGTCGAGGGTGAGCTCGTTGTAGCCGGTGACGGTGGCGTGCAGCGGCCAGTGCCCGCCCTCGGCCTGAGTGCCGGGGGAGACCGGATCCCCGTGGGAGACCGGAGCCCCGGGCCGTACGGGGTCCGCGGGGGCCGGGCCGCCGGGCTCCTCGGGGGGCACCGCCGCGCCGGGGTCCTTGCGGGTGACGGGGGTTCCCGTCCACCTCCCGCGCAGGGCGACGAGTACGGCCATGGCGATCGCGAGCAGCAGCAGGGACACGGAGGTGGCTGCCTCGGGCTGGTCCTGGAGCAGCAGGTACACCTGGAGCGGCAGGGTCTGGGTGGTGCCCGGGAGGTTGCCCGCGAAGGTGATGGTGGCACCGAACTCCCCGAGCGCCCGGGCCCAGGTCAGCGCGGCTCCGGCGATCAGGCCCGGCGCCACCATCGGCAGCGTCACGGTGAAGAACACGCGCAGCGGGGTGGAACCGAGGGAGGCGGCGGTCTCCTCGTAGCTCGGCTTGAGCCCGCCGAGCGCGCCCTCCAGGCTGATCACGAGGAAGGGCATCGCGACGAAGGTGGCCGCGATGACCGCGCCGGAGGTGTGGAAGGGCAGCGTGATGCCGAAGGTGCCCTCGAGCCAGGGGCCGAGCAGCCCGCGCCGGCCGAAACCGAGCAGCAGGGCCACACCGCCGACCGTGGGCGGCAGCACCATGGGGAGCAGGACCAGCGAGCGGACCAGCGCCTTGCCCTTGAACTCGACGCGGGCCAGCAGCCAGGCCAGCGGCACCCCGAGGAGGAGGGAGAAGCCGAGGGCCCACAGGGACACGATCAGCGAGAGCCGGAGCGCCTCGACCACACCGGGGCTGGTGAGGTGCGAGCCGAGATCGCGCCACTGGGTGCGGCTGAGGATGCCGACGAGCGGCATCAGCAGGAACGCCACGGCGAGCAGCGCGGGGAGCGCCAGAGCCACGGGGGGCCGGGCGCTGCGGGTACGGAGTCTGCTCATGTGGGTTCCTGGCCGGGGATGTCGGGACGCCGCCGGGGAGTTCGGACTTCCGGCGGCGTGTGAAGCGTAATGCGGGGGCGGCAAACGGAGGGGGACCGCCCGTCCCCCCGGACCAGGCGGTCCCCCTCCGTTCGCCGGACCCGGCCGGCGGCCGGCGGTTACGGCTTCTGGAAGCCCGCGTCCTGGAGGATCTTCTGAGCCTCCGGGGTGGTCAGCCAGGCCACGAACGCGGCCGCGGCCTCGGCGTTCTTGGAACCCTTGAGCGAGGCGGCCGGGTACGAGGCCACGGCGTTCTCGGCGTCCGGGATCTCCACGACGGCGACCTTGTCACCGGACTTGAGGGTGTCGGTCTTGTAGACCAGACCGGCGTCGGCTTCGCCCAGCTCGACCTTGCTCAGCACGGCGCGGACGTTGGGCTCCTGGGAGACCGGCTTCACCTCGATCTTCTGCGCGTCGAGGATCTGCTTGCTGTAGCGGCCGACCGGGACCTCGGGTGCGGCCAGCACGACCTTGATCTTGGTGTTGGCGAGGTCCTTGAGGCCGGCGATCTTGAACGGGTTGCCCTTGACGGTGGCGATGACCAGACGGTTCTTGGCGATGATCGACGGGTCGTTGGTCTGCGCCAGCAGGCCGGTCATGGTCTTGGTGTCGGCGGTGACCAGCGCGTCGGCCGGGGCACCCTGCTTGACCTGGGCGGCGAGCTCCTGCGAACCGGCGAAGGAGAAGTTGATCTTGGTGCCCGGGTGCGCCTCCTCGTACGCCGCGCCGGCGGTCTTGAAGACGTCGGTCAGGGAGGCTGCGGCGAGCACCGTCAGGTTCGCGGCCTTGGGCTCGGCGGAGGCGGAGGTGCCCGGGGAAGCGGCGCCGGTGTCCTTCTTGTCGTCGCTGCTGCCGCAGGCGGCGAGCGCCGGCACGAGCAGGGCGGCGGAGAGGGTGAGCGCGGCGGTGCGGCGGTTCAGGGGCAGGAACGTGGACATGAGCTGGTGCTCCTCGGTCGGGTCGGCGGCCGGCCTGGTGCCGGATCCGCGCGGTGGTGACCCGCGCCGGTGACGGGCGGAGCGGGTGGGGACGCGTCGTACTGAGCGGTACTCGGCGGTACTCGGCGGTCCTCGGGGGTGCGCCGGGGGTGGGACGGGTGGGATGGGTGGGGCGGAGTGGGGTCAGGTGCGGTCGATGTGCACGCTGGTCGACTTCACGCGGGCGGTGGCCCGCATCCCGACCCGCAGTCCGAGTTCGTCGACCGCCTCCCGGGTCAGCAGGGAGACCAGGCGGTGGGGACCGGCCTGGATCTCCACCTGGGCGGCCACGTCGCCGAGCTTGACGGCGGTGACGATGCCCGGGAAGGCGTTGCGCGCCGAGGTGTAGGTCTCGCCGTCCTCGGTGTGGGCCCCCTGTGCCACCTCGATGGAGAAGGCGGCCAGGGCGCGTCCGTCGATCAGCCGGCGACCGCCCTCGTCGCGATGGGTCGCGACGCGGCCGGCGTCGGCCCAGCGGCGAGCGGTGTCCGGGCTGACGCCCAGAAGGCGGGCCGCCTGACCGATGGTGTAGGACTGCATGTGCGACACGGTAGGGGCACATGTGAGGCATTTGCAATTCCATTGGGATGATATCCATGGCAGATACCGCCGCACTTGTCGTAACCGACGAAACGATTCCGCTTCGGGGGACTCGGGCGGCCCGGCTCGTCTCGCTAGAGTCGGGGCATGGCTGAAGAGGGAACCGCAGGTGCGGGCGCGGGGTCGGGTTCGGGGTCGGCGCGGGTCGACGTGTGGATCTGGTCGGTCCGGCTGACGAAGACGCGGGCGATCGCCGCCACGGCGTGCCGGGCGGGACACGTGCGGGTCAACGGGGAGCGCGCGAAGCCGGCCCAGCCGGTACGGGCCGGGGACGAGGTACGGCTCTTCCATGCGGGGCGCGAGCGCATCGTGGTGGTCCGGCGCGCGGTGTCCAAGCGGGTCGGCGCCCCGGTGGCCGCGGAATGCCTGACCGACAACAGCCCGCCGCCGCCGACCCCGGTGGAGGCGGCGGTGGTCGGCATCCGCGACCGCGGCGCGGGCCGACCGACGAAGCGCGAACGCCGCGAGATCGAAACCCTGCGCGGCGGCCGCTAGGCCGTCTCTTTCGGATCTTGCCTGGCCGGCGTCGTCCGGCACCGCGCCTCGCCGCGCTGCCGCGGCTCCCGAGTACGTCCAGTACGCGGGAGCCCCGGCAGCGCGCCGAGGCACGGCACCGGACGACGCCAGCGGCCCTTGGGGCCGCGGCCCCAAGGGCCGTTTCCGGCGCTCCCCGCCGTCCCGAGGGCCGTCTCCGGCGCTCTTCTCCGCCCCGCCGTCTCCGGGGCTCCCGCCGTCTCGGGCGCTCTGGCCGACCTCGGAGCCCCGCTGACCTTGGAGGCCCCGGAAGCTCCCCCGACCTCGGCGCTCCCGCCGCTCTCGGGGCCTCACGCCTGGTCCGCAGCCCCACCGCGCCCGGAGGCCCTGGCCGGCTCCGCCGTTTCGCCGACCCTGGTGGAGGCGGCGGTGGTCGGCATCCGTGACCGTGACGCGGGCCGACCGGCGAAGCGCGAGCGCCGGGGTAGGGAGCTAAGGGAGGGGTGACAGTGAGGGTCGCCCCCCTCTTCCGCCGGCCTCGGGGGTTTCGGCCGGTATGCCGGTCCCGCTGCTCGGGCTGGTCCCGCCGACCCTGCAGGTCCCGCCGCGCCCGGAGGACCTGATCGGTCCGTTGGTCCCGTTGGCCTCGGAGGATCCGGCCGGTCCGCCGGCCTCGCCGCTCGGGCAGGTCTCGCCGGCCTCGCAGGCTCCGGGCGGCCCTCCGGTCCTGCTGCTCGGGCTGGTCCCGCCGGGTCCGGAGGGCCTGGTCGGTCCGCTGGTCTCGCTGGTCTCGGGGGTTTCGGCCGGTTTGCCGGCCCCGCTGCTTGGGCTGATCCCGCCGGCCCTGGCGGTCCCGCCGCGCTCGGGGGACCTGGTCGGTCCGTCGGCCCACGCTGCTCCCGGAGGCCCCTGCCGCCCCTGCCGGTCTGCAGGCCCCGCCGCCCCGCCGGGCCCGGAGGGCCTGGACGGTGCGCCGACCCCCGGGGCTCTCGGAGGCTCCTGCCGACCCTGCCGGTCCGCAGGCCCCGGCGGTGCAGGCTGCCCGCGGCCCCGGTCGGCGACCGGGGTTCCCGGTGTGTGCGCATGGCGCCCACGTCGACTTGTGGGTCCCGTGCTCGGACGCCACGTGGACCGATCCCTTTGCCGCCCCGGCTGGCAAAAATTTCTGCAAGCCATTGCGGCAGTTCTCCCCATAAAGGGTCCTTGGGGGTCCTCCGGATGTGATCGGTGGTGAGATTTCCGGTTCACGAGGGGTTCACGTGCTGGTGACAGCTGGATAACCTCCCCGCAAAACCTTGCGGCAAGTTTTCAATGCCGCGGAGCCGCAGGGCTGTTGGGCCCCGCTTCGAGGAGCAGACCTTGAGATCACGTACGCGATCACGTCCCGGAGGGCGGTCCGTTGCCCTGGCTCTGGCCGTCGCGGGAAGTCTGGCGGCCGCGCTGCCGGTCGTCGGAGCTTCGCTCGCCGAGGCGGCCCCCGCCGCCGTGGCGGCGGGCGACGGCACGGCTACGGTCTTCTACTACACCAAGACCCGCAACTGGACTGCCTACAACCTGCATTGGGCACCCGACGGCGGTAGCTGGACGAGTGTGCCGGGCACCGGGATGGAGGTCGCCTGTACCGACTGGGTGAAGAAGACCGTCAGCCTCGGCTCGGCCGCCGGACTCCAGGCGACCTTCAACAACGGCCAGGGGACCTGGGACAACAACGGAGGCAAGAACTACGCCCTGGGCGCCGGGGTCATCACCGTCAAGGACGGAGTGGTGGCCCACAGCGACCCCTGCGCAGCCGGGGATCCGGGTGGCGGCACGGGGACCGGCGCGAGCGCCACCGTCTACTACGCGACGACGACGGTCGGCTGGCCGACCGTCAATCTGCACTGGGCCCCGACCGGCGGAGCCTGGACCACCGCCCCCGGCACCGGAATGGACCCCGCCTGCACGGGCTGGGTGAAGAAGACGGTGCCGCTCGGCTCGGCGGCCGGTCTCGCCGCCACCTTCAACAACGGCAACGGCACCTGGGACAACAACAACGGCAGGAACTACGCCCTCGGCACGGGCCTGTCCACGGTGAAGGACACCACGGTCACCGCGAACGCCGCCGACCCGTGCGCCGCCGCCGTCCCCGACACCACCACGCCCACCGTGCCCGCGGGCCTGCGGGTGACCGCCACCGACGTGTCCACCGTCGTGACCTGGGACGCCGCCACGGACGACCGGGGAGTGACCGGCTACCAGGTCACCCGCTCGGGCGGCACCAAGGGAACTTCTCTCACCTCCGTCACCTCCACCGTCCTCACCGAGTCGGGACTGGAGGAGCGCACCGCCTACAGCTACACGGTCAGGGCGGTGGACGCGGCCGGGAACCTCTCCGCCGTCTCCACCGCGGCCGTCGCCACCACGGGCACCCGACCCCCGGCCCCCGCCGGATCCGCGCCGCTGGGCGGAGACCCGCGCAAGGACCCGATCTACTTCGTGCTCACCGCCCGCTTCAACGACGGCGACAGCGCCAACAACCGGGGCGGCAGCCAGGACGTGAAGTCCGGGAACGCCGCCACCAACGACCCCATGTTCCGGGGGGACTTCAAGGGTCTGGTCGAGAAGCTGGACTACGTCAAAGCCCTCGGTTTCTCCGCGATCTGGATCACCCCGGTCGTGCTGAACCGCTCCGACTACGACTACCACGGCTATCACGGCTACGACTTCTACAAGGTCGACCCCCGCCTGGAATCGGCGGGCGCCTCCTATCAAGATCTGATCAACGCCGCCCATGCCAAGGGCGTCAAGATCTACCAGGACGTGGTCTACAACCACAGTTCCCGCTGGGGAGCCAAGGGCCTGTTCACCCCCACCGTCTACGGCGTGCGCGACGCCCAGTGGTCCTGGTACTACGACGAGAAGCAGGCCGGCTTCGAGTACGACGGCCTCACCGTGGACCCCAAGAGCGGAAAGTCGTACTACAACGGCGACTTGTGGTCGACCAGCGAGCCGTCCGGGAACACCTGCGTCAACTGGGGCGCGGCCACCCAGTACAAGAGCGCCGAGGGCTACACCATCTACAACTGCCAGTGGCCGAACCCCACCTCGGGGATGTTCCCCAAGGCCCTGTTCCACCAGTGCTGGATCGGCAACTGGGAAGGGGAGGACGCCCGTTCCTGCTGGATTCACGAGGACCTCGCCGACTTCAACACCGAGAACGCGGCCGTCCAGAACTACCTCATCGGCGCCTACAACAAGTACATCGACATGGGCGTCGACGGCTTCCGCCTGGACACGGCCGTGCACATCCCCCGCGTCACCTGGAACCGCCGCTTCCTGCCCGCCATCCAGCAGCGCGTGGCCCAGCAGTTCGGCGCCCGGAAGGCCCAGGACTTCTACGTGTTCGGCGAGGTCGGCTCCTTCGTCAACGACAAGTGGAACCGCGGCTCGGCCAACCAGTCCGCCCAGTACTACACATGGAAGGATTCGGCGGCGTACAGCGCGGACGACGCCACCGCCGCCGTCCAGCAGTACAGAGAAGACAATGATCCGGCGAAGCAGCCGACCAGCACCAACGCCTTCCTCGACGGAAACGTGTACCACGCCCCCGACCACAGCAAGTTCTCCGGCATGAACGTCATCGACATGCGCATGCACATGAACTTCGGGGACGCGAACAACGCCTTCCAGAACGGCAAGGACTCCGACGACAGCTACAACGACGCCACTTACAACGTCGTCTACGTCGACAGCCACGACTTCGGCCCCGGAAAGTCCTCCACCCGCTACGCGGGCGGCACCGACGCCTGGGCCGAGAACATGGCCCTGATGTGGACCTTCCGCGGCATCCCGACCCTGTACTACGGCTCCGAGACCGAGTTCCAGGCCGGCAAGCAGATCGACTGCGGCCCGACCTGTCCGCTCGCCGGCACCGGCCGCGCGTACTACGGGGACAAGATCGCGGGGACGGTCACCGCCTCCGGCTTCTCGAAGGTCGCCTCCGCCACCGGGCCGGTCGCCACCACCCTCGAATCCCCCCTGGCCAAACACCTCCAGCGGCTGAACGAGATCCGCCGCGCCGTGCCCGCGCTCCAGATGGGCCAGTACTCCACCGAGGGCGTCTCGGGAGGCATGGCCTTCAAGCGCCGCTACACCGACACCGCCACCGGAGTGGACAGCTTCGTCCTGGTGGCCGTCACCGGGGCCGCCACGTACACGGGCGTCCCCAACGGCGCCTACAAGGACGCCGTCACCGGCGACGTGAAGACCGTCACCGGCGGCACGCTGTCCGTCCCGGCCCCCGGGAAGGGCAACATGCGGGTCTACGTCCTCGACCCGGGCGGCGCCAACGCCGCCCCCGGCAAGGTGGGTGCCTCCGGGCCCTACCTGAAGTAGGGCCGCGGACCGGTCACCGAAGGAGACCGGTCAGGAGCTCGCGCTGGTCGTTGGCGAGGAGGGCGAGCTGCGTGCGGTTCGCGAGGCCGCACTTGTGCAGGGCGCGGGAGAGATGGGTCTTGACCGTGCCCTCCGCGAGGCCGAGCCGCTCGGCGATCTCCCGGTTGCCGAATCCGTCGGCGAGCGCGACCACGCAGCGCAGCTCACCCTGCGAGAGGGTGCGGACGCGCGCCATGACCTCGGGCGTCGGCGCCGGATGGTGGTGGGTGGCGAACCGGCTCATGACGGTGGAGATCACGTCGGGGCTGAGCACCGCACGGTGTCCGGCGGCGCTGTGGACCGCCTCGCGCATCTCCGCGCCTGAGGCGGTCTTCAGCAGGTAGCCGTCGGCGCCCGCCCGCCAGACCCGGGCCACCTGCTCCTCGTCCGCGATCGTCGTCAGGATGAGGATGCCGAGGCCCGGGTGTTCCTCGCGGAGCAGCCGGGCGGTCTCGGCGCCGTCCGGGCCGTCCGGCATGGCCAGATCGAGGAGGACGACGTCGGGGGAGTGCGCGGCGACGACCTCCAGGGCTTCGGCGCCCGAACTCGCCTCGCCCACGACCTCGATCTCGTCCGGGACGGCGAGGATGGTGCGCAGTCCCGCGCGGATGACGTCCTCGTCATCGGTGATCACGATACGGATCACTGCTCTGCTCCTTCGATCGGGTAGGGGGCGTGGGCGCGCAGCAGGTAGCCGCCGGCCCGCAGGGCCTCCTCGGTGCCGGCATCGGGATCCGCCTCGGCGGGGCCGCCGGCCGGCCCCGCCTCGAGACCGCCGCCCAGCGACTCCAGCCGGCCGCGGAGCCCGGCCTGCCCGAGGCCGGTGCCCGGCGCGAGCGACCGTACGGGTGCTCCCGGCGGCCCGTTGCGGACGTCGAGGGTCCAGCCAGCGGGGTCCGCCCGCAGCGACAGCCGCACGGCCGAACCGGGGGCGTACCTCAGGATGTTGGTCAGTCCCTCGGTGACCACCCGGCGGGCGGCCTCCCGGTGGGCCGCCGGCAGCCGCCCGAAGCACTCGGCGAACCCGTCCGAGAGCCGTACGTCGACCCCCGCCGCCCTGACGCTGTCGAGCGAGCGGCTCAGGGCGTCGAGTCCGGTGCCGGGTCCGGCGGCGCCGTCCGGCGCCGTCGTGTCCAGCTCGCGCAGCCGGAGCACGGCGGTCATGCCCCGCAGATGGTCCGAGGCGGCCGCGCACTGCCGCTGCGCCGCGTCGAGGAGCCCGTCGGCGGACGGATCCCGCCCGCCCACGGAGCTCCGTAGGGATTCGACCAGGATGTTCAGCAGGGCCACATCATGGCCGAGCAGATCGTGGAACTCCCTTACGAGCCTGCGCCGTTCGGCGTTGACCGCCTCGGCGGCCCGCTCCCGGGCCACCTCCTGGAGGTGGGCCCGCTCCGCCAGGTGGCGGCTCCGGGTCACGCCCACCACGCTCGTCAGGGCCACGGTGGAAGCCAGCAGGGCCAGGCTGGAGGGGGAGCTCTCGTGGACCAGGGGCGGGCCGGAGCCCAGTGCGTTGATCGTGATCAGCTCGGCGGTGGCGGCCACCCCGAACCCGTAGGCGTAGGCGGCGCGTTGGTGGCGTCCGGCGGCATAGGCGAGGAAGAAGAGGGTGATGAACTTCGCGCTGAGCGCGGTCGCGGCCAGTACCACGAGGGCGGCGAGCGGGAAGCGGGTCCTGCGCCACAGCAGCGCGGCGCAGGAGGCGAGGATCCCCAGCCAGCGCAGCAGCGGGTGGCTGGCCCAGGACTGGTGGGCGACCTCGGCGTAGACCTCGAAGGGGACGGTGATCAGCAGGCACGCCACGGCGGCGGCCCGGTCCCAGGCGACCGGGCCCCAGGCGGCGGAGCCCCGGGAGACGGAGCCCTGGGAGGCGGAGCCCCGCCGGTTCGGGGCCGCACGGAAGAGCGCGTTCCACTCCACGTTCCTCTCCGTCCTCACCTGCTGATCCGCTGATCGGCGCTTGCATCGTGTACGAGCACCCTGCCATCGGGACGGACCCAGGTCCGGCGTGCGACACGGAGCGGGTCCCGCCCGGAACCGGTCCGGGCGGGACCCGCGGGCGGGCACGTCCTCAGTGGGAGGCGGCGGCCCGGACGCCGGGGCGCCGGTCCAGGAACCAGTGGGCGGCGAGCTTGAGCTGGTCCTCCAGGAGGAAGCAGCAGATCGCGTAGCCCCAGACGGCAGCCGCCCAGCCCCAGCCGAGCGGGGTCATCCCGACGCCGAACACGGTGACGAGGGTGGCGATGGTCTGGGCGACGGTGACCGCGATGACCAGGGGCTTGGCCGGGGACGGGGAGGTCCAGAACCGGCCCTTGGTGCGGGTCACGAAGATGGTCAGCTGTCCGGACACCGACAGGCTCAGGTAGACGAGGGAGTGGATCAGGCCGTCGCTCAGGTGGAAGACCTCCCGGCCGAGGACGAAGAGCAGGAAGGTCTCGGCGACGCCGACCACTCCCAGCACCGTGGCCACGGTCAGGACGCTGCGCATGTCCCAGGTCACGGGCTTGTGGGAGCCGCGGACCTTGTCGTAGGCGATCGTCAGGATCGCACCGTCGTTCAGCAGGGCCAGCAGGACGATCATCATCGCGGTGACCGGGAAGAAGTTGTACGCGACGATCGTCAGGGTGATCAGGCCGAGCACCCGGATGGTCTCCGTGATGCGGTAGGTGGCGTAGTTGACCATCCGCTGGATGATCTCCCGGGCCTGGCTGATCGCGTGGGAGATGACCGACAGGCCGGGGGTCAGCAGGACCACGTCCGCGGCGGCGCGCGCGGCGTCCGTGGCGTCGGCCACGGCGATGCCGGCGTCGGCCTGCTTGAGGGCGGGGGCGTCGTTGACCCCGTCGCCGGTCATGCCGACGATGTGGCCGCGCTCCTGGAGCATCTTGACGATGCGGTACTTGTGCTCCGGGAAGACCTGCGCGAAGCCGTCCGATATCTCGACGAGTTCGGCGAGCTCCGCCTCCGGACGGCTGTCGTCCAGCGCGTGGGTGTTCAGGATGTTGTCGCCCATCCCGATCTGACGGGCCAGCTCCCGGCTGATGGCGACCTGGTCGCCGGTGACCATCTTCACGGAGACGCCCAGCTCGTTCGCCGCGGCCACGGTGTCCGCGGTGTCCTCGCGCGGCGGATCGGCCAGCGGCAGGATGCCGAGCAGGCGCCAGGCCCCCGACTCGTCGGTACGGGCCACGCCCAGGGAGCGGAAGCCGCGGGCGGCGAAGGAGTCGGCGATGGCGGCGACCTGCGCCGCGGCCGGGTCCCCGTCGCAGAGCCGGGCGATGACCTGGGGGGCGCCCTGGCTCACGTGGTACGAGCCCGGCGCCGGGCCGGGACCGGGGCCGAAGGCGACGGTGGCTTCGGTGCGCTTGCTGACCGGGTCGAAGGGGACGAAGTCGGTGACCGGCAGGCCGTGCGCCCAGCCGGTGTCGGAGTCGGTCAGCCGGTCGGTGGCGGTGGAGATGACGATCCGGTCGATGGGGTCGCCGTTCTCGGCGCGGGAGGCCAGCGCGGCGGAGCCGAGCAGGTCGTCCTGGTCGACGCCGTCCGGGACCCAGGGGTCGAGGATCGCGAGGCGGTTCTCGGTCAGGGTGCCCGTCTTGTCGGAGCACAGGATGTCGATGCTGCCCAGTTCCTCGACGGCGGGCAGGTTCGAGACGACCGCTCCGCGCTTGGCGAGGTTGCGGGCGCCGACGGCGAGCGTCACGGACATGACGGCCGGCAGGGCGACCGGGACGGAGGCGATGACGACGACGAGGGCGAACTCCAGGACGGAGAGCACCGGGTTGCCGCGGGCCACCGAGACGATGATCGTGAGGGTGACCAGGGCGACGGCCAGCAGGATCAGGTAGTTGCCGATCTTCAGGACGGCCTGCTGCAGGTGGCTGACCGTGCCGGCCTCGCCGACCAGGGCGGTGGTCTTCCCGAAGAAGCTGTTCGCGCCGGTGCCTTCGACGACGGCGTCGGTCTCACCGCGCACGATGACCGAGCCGGAGTACAGGGTCTCGCCGCGGCCCCGCTCGACGGGCAGGGATTCGCCGGTCAGGGCGGCCTGGTCGACTTCGAGGGTGCCGGCGCCCAGAGCCCGGACGTCGGCCGGGACGACGTCCCCGAGCCGGACCCGGACGATGTCGCCCGGAACCAGTTCGCGGACGGCCTCCGTGCGCCAGACCCCGTCGCGCAGGACGCGGGCCTCGGTGGCGAGGCGCTGCTTGAGGGCGGCGATGGCGTTGGCGGCCTCGTGCTCCTCCATGAAGGCGACCACGCCGTTGACGACGAGCAGGACGCCGATGATGGCGACGTCGACCCAGTGCTGGACGGCGATCGAGAGGACCAGGGCCGTCTCGATCATCCAGGGGATGGGGGCCCAGAAGTAGCCGAGGAACTCCCGCAGGGGGTTCTTGTGTTCCTCGGCGATCTCGTTCGGACCGTGCTCCTGCAGGAGGCGGTGCGCCTCGGCGGTGGTGAGCCCGTCCGGCCATGAGGCCGGGGGCTCGAAATCCTCGGGTTCCTCGGGCGCGCCGGGATCGGCCGGCCCGGTGGTGGCTCCGGTGGCGGCACCGGAGGGTGCTCCGGTGGGCGCTCCGGCGGCTCCGGTGAGGCCAGTGGGTGTGGCGGGGACGGTGGGGACGGTGTCGGTGTTCATGGCGGTCACTTGCCTCCGTGCAGCAGGGAGAGGAAGGAGGGGATCTCCATCGGGCGGGCCCCGCTGGTCATCGCCATGTGGGCGTGGGAGACCGTGCCGGCCCTCAGGATGCGGATGACGTGGCTGCCGCACCGGGCGCACTCGGAGCGGGTCAGCGGGGAGGGGACCCGGTCGCCGTCCACCGTGCAGAGCGTGCGCTGGACGCCGGTGCCGTCGATGTAGTGCTGGACGTCGTACTGCTTCTCCCAGCCGAAGCCGCAGTCGAGGCAGGAGAAGGCGTAGGACTCGTGGAGGACCTCGGGAACGGTGTGGGAGGTGAATTCGTCGATTGTGCTCATCGCGTGTTCCTCGTGACCGGTGATGGACTTCTCGTCCGCAGTTGCTGCGGTGCCAGGGGGTCGGTGCCCGGTCTCTCACTCCGACCTCTTCCAGGAAACGACCATCGAATGCCTCGTGGGGGCGGTGAACGGCCCTAGTTCTGGGGCCTGGGCCCCGCCCTCTCGGGCCATTTCGTAAGCGGAAGTGAGCGGACCCCACTCGACTCGCGCAGATGTTCGAATAGCGCGTTATCCTGGACCCATGCACGCACTCCAGGGCTCGCTCTTCGACCAGGGCGACGAGATCCGGCTCGGCCCGCTCGCGGGCGCCCGGCGGACCGACCTGGGCGCCGGGGCCTGGGTCGACCACCTGCCGGGCTGGCTGGCGGGCGCCGACGCGCTGTTCGAACGGCTCGCGGCGGACGTCCCGTGGCATGCCGAACGCAGGCAGATGTACGAGCGCGAGGTGGCGGTCCCGCGGCTGCTGGCCCACTACGGCGAGGCCGACCCGCTGCCGCATCCCGCCCTCACCGAGGCCCGGGCCGTGCTGAGCCGTCACTACGCCCCCGAGCTGGGCGAGCCCTTCACCACGGCGGGCCTGTGCCTCTACCGCGACGGCCGCGACAGCGTCGCCTGGCACGGCGACCGCACGGGCCGCTCCGCCACCGAGGACACGATGGTCGCCATCCTCTCGGTGGGCGACCCCCGCGACCTGGCCCTGCGTCCCCGCGACGGCGGCCCCACCCTGCTCCGTCTGCCCCTGGGCCACGGCGACCTGGTGGTGATGGGCGGCTCCTGCCAGCGCACGATGGAGCACGCCGTCCCGAAAACGGCCCGCCCCGTCGGTCCCCGCATCAGCGTCCAGTTCCGCCCGCGCGGGGTCGGCTGAGCGTCATGTGCGCGGATGCCTCCAGGGCCTGATCGGCGCAAGGGCCCTGATACGGTCGACGCCCATGAGGGCGATCAAATACGACCAGGCATTCCGTGAACGGGCGCGCCGCAAGCAGGCGTGGGGCCTGGCTCTGATCGCCGGAGCCTCCTTGGTCTGGATCTGGCTCGCCTACCAGTTGCTCTTCCCCTTCTCCGTCGATCTGCCCGCGGGCAAGGAGCAGGAGTGCCAGTCCCGGGTCTTCTTCTACTCCGGTGACGAGGGCTCGAGGATGACGCCCGACGACTACCTCGGCGCCGAGGGCAAGCGCTGTGACGCCGCGCGGGACTTGGGCGGGCTCCTCGCCGCCCTGGTGCTCTCCCTTCCGCTCGCCGTCGGCGGCACGGTCCTCTCCACCTCGGCCGGTACCGCGGACCGGCTGAGCCGCCACGCGGCCGAAGTCGCCCGCCTCACCGCCCACCCCGAGGGCTGATCCGCGGCGGCCGATCCGGCTGGGAAAGCCGCCGACCCGCCGACCCGCCGGCCGGCTACGCCGCGTCGAGTCCCTTGGGTGGGCGGGCCGCCGAGGCCGCCGCGTGGAGGGAACGCAGGGCTAGGAGGAGGATGCCGATGTCGTCCAGGTAGACCGGGTCCGGGATCAGGTCCACCGGCGAGATCGTGTACGCCACCGCGGCCCAGAAAAGGGCCTTGTCGCGCAGGGGGATGCCCGCGTCTCGCAGGAGCTTGCGGGCCGCGAAGACCCGTACGAGGAGTACGGCCGCGGTGACCGCCAGACCGGCCGCCACCACCGCCACGATGAGCCAGACGGTCGTCGCGTCCATCAGGCGCCCTGGGTCCGCAGTCGGCGGCTGACCTCGCCGAGGCCGTCCGCGAGCGCGTCGAGCTGTTCGGGGGTCAGGACGTCCACCAAGACCTCGCGCACCGTGGTCACGTGCCCGGGTGCGGCTTCCGTCAGGCGGGCGCGGCCCGCCTCGGTGAGGACGGCGTAGATCCCCCGGACGTCCGACGGGCAGGTGCGGCGGCGAACGAGCCCCGCCTTCTCCATCTGGGTGACCTGGTAGGTCAGCCCGCTCTTGGAGTTGACGAGCCCGTTGGCGAGCTCCGTCATGCGCAGTTCGCCCTCCGGCGCCCTGGCGAGCCGTACGAGGATCTCGTACTGCGGGTGGGAGAGTCCGGAGTCGTCCTTGAGCTGCTGTTCGAGGCGGCGGCCGACCAGGGCGGAAGCGGCCAGGAACCCCTGCCAGGCGCGCATTTCGCGGTCGTCCAGCCATTTCGTTTCAGCCATGGATCCAGGCTACACGCGCCGTTCCAATTTGAATCAGCGGCGGAGGCGGGGTTAAGGTCGAGAGAGTCGTTCGAATTTGAATATCCTGCCCCTCGGGCCGCCCGACCGGAAGGACCCCCCATGACCAGCCCCTCCGTCACCACGCCGAAGCCGCGAGCCGGCGAACCGGCCGCATCTCCCGCGCGCCCCTCCGCCGCGGCGCTGTCCACCTCCGCCCACGATGTCGGCCTGCTCCTCCTGCGCGTGGTCCTCGGACTGACCATGGCCGGCCACGGCGTGCAGAAGCTCTTCGGCTGGTTCGGCGGTGGCGGCATCGACGGCACCGGCCAGTTCTTCACCGCCAGCGGATACCCGGCGGGCGACGCCATGGCCGTCCTCGCCGGCCTGACCGAGACCCTCGGCGGGCTCGGCCTCGTCCTCGGGCTGCTCACGCCGCTGGCGGGCGCCGCCCTGGTCGGCACCATGATCAACGCGATCGTCGTGCACGGCACCGGCTCCTTCTTCGCCCCGCAGGGCATCGAGTACGAGCTCCTGCTCACCGCCGGCGCAGCCGCCCTCGCGCTCACCGGCCCCGGCCGGTACGCCGTCGACCGCTTCCTGCCCGTCCTGCGCGGCCACCGCCTCGCTCACGGCGCGCTCGCGGTCGGCCTCGGCGTCGTGACCGCGGGCGTGCTCCTCCTCGTGAGGAACTGAGGGGATTACGAGCCGTCGCGGGGCAGGCTCCGTGCGGGACCCGTACGGGCTGATTGAGTGCGGGTATTCGGGGGAAAGTGCCATAAATGACACAACCCATCGAAGACTACGCACTCATCGGCGACCTGATGACCAGTGGACTGGTCGGCCGCGACGGGTCCATCGACTGGCTGTGCCTGCCCCGCTTCGACTCGGCCGCCTGCTTCGCCTCCCTCCTCGGCGACGAGGAGAACGGCCACTGGCGCATCGCCCCGGCCGCCGCCCCCGACGCCGCGCGCTGCACCCGCCGCGCGTACGTCGACGGCACCCTCGTCCTGGAATCCTTCTGGGAGACCGAGGACGGAGCCTCGTTCAAGGTCATCGACTTCATGCCGCAGCGCGACAACGCGCCCGACCTGATGCGGATCGTCGAAGGCCTCACCGGCGAATCGACCGTGAGCAGCGCCCTGCGCCTGCGCTTCGACTACGGCCACGTCGTGCCCTGGGTCCGGCGCGGCGGCAACCGGGAGGGCGACCGGGTCGCAGTCGCCGGGCCCGACGCCGTGTGGCTGCGCAGCGAACCTTCCGTGCACACGTGGGGCGAGGGCATGAGCACCCGCTCCGAGTTCACCGTCGCCGCCGGCGAGCGCGTCGCCTTCGTGCTCACCTGGCACCCCTCGCACGAACCGCGCCCCGAGCCCCTGGACCCGTACGCCGCCCTGGAACAGAGCCTCGCCGACTGGCGGGAATGGACCGGCCGGTGCACGTACGAGGGCCCCTACCGGGACGCGGTGGTGCGTTCCCTGATCACTCTCAAGGCCCTCACCTACGCCCCGACCGGCGGGATCGCCGCCGCCGCGACCACCTCCCTGCCGGAGGAGCTCGGCGGCGTCCGCAACTGGGACTACCGCTACTGCTGGCTCCGCGACTCCACCCTCACCCTCGGCTCCCTGGTGGCCACGGGGTACCTCGACGAGGCCCGCGCCTGGCGGGCGTGGCTGCTGCGGGCCGTCGCGGGCGACCCGGCCGACCTGCAGATCATGTACGGGATCGGCGGCGAGCGGCGCATCCCGGAGAGCGAGCTGCCCTGGCTGAAGGGGTACGCGGCCTCCGCGCCCGTCCGCGTCGGCAACGCGGCCGTCGACCAGCTCCAGCTCGACGTCTACGGAGAGGTGCTCGACTCCCTCTACGTGGCCCGCTCCGCCGGACTCCCCGCCGAGTGGCACTCCTGGAAGATCCAGCTCGCGCTCCTCGACTTCCTGGAGCAGAACTGGCAGCGCCCCGACGAGGGGCTGTGGGAAGTGCGCGGCCCGCGCCGCCACTTCACCCACTCCAAGGTGATGGCGTGGGTCGCCGCCGACCGGGCCGTGCGCACCCTGGAACTCAACCCCAAGCTGTCCGGAGACGTGCACCGCTGGCGCGCCATGCGGGAGGCGGTGCACGCGGACGTGTGCGAGAAGGCCTACGACCCGGAGCGGCGCACCTTCACCCAGTACTACGGCTCCCGCGAACTGGACGCGGCCACCCTCCTCATCCCCCGCGTCGGCTTCCTGCCGCCGGACGACCCCCGGGTCGTCGGTACGGTCGACGCGGTGCGCGAGGAGCTGGGCCGCAGCGGCCTGGTCCGCCGCTACAGCACCGAGGGGCTCTCGGTGGACGGCCTGCCCGGCGATGAAGGGGCCTTCCTCGCCTGCTCGTTCTGGCTGACCGACGCCCTGTACCTGACCGGGCGGGAGAAGGAGGCGCGGGAGCTCTTCGAGCGGCTGCTGTCCGTGCGCAACGACGTGGGGCTGCTCGCCGAGGAGTACGACCCCGTCTCCGGACGCCAACTCGGCAACTTCCCGCAGGCGTTCAGCCACGTCGGCCTGGTGAACACCGCCCTCACCCTGGGCGGTGTCAGCCTGACGGCGGGCCAGTTGCCAGGGGGCGCCGGGTGAGGCGCGCCGGGTGAGGGCTGCCGGTCAGCCCGGGCGCAGCGCCCGGGCCAGTCGGCCGCGCAGCCGCGCGAACTCGGGGGAGGCCCGCAACCCCGCGACGTCCGTGGCCGGGTCGCGGGGGAGCGGCACCGCCAGGTCCTCCACGACCCGGCCGGGCCCCGAGGCCATCACCAGGACACGGGATCCCAGCAGCATCGCCTCCTCCACCGAGTGCGTCACGAACAGCACCGTCGTGCCGAGCCGCCCGGCCAGGGAGCGGACCTCCTCCTGGAGGCGCTCCCGGGTCAGCGCGTCCAGAGCGGCGAACGGCTCGTCCATCAGCAGAAGTTCGGGTTCCGCCGCCAGGGCCCGGGCCAGCGCCACCCGCTGCTGCTGACCGCCGGACAGCTCCCAGGTGCGGCGCCTGGCCATGCCCGGCAGCCCCACCCGGTCCAGCAACTCGGCGATCCGGTCCGGCCGCCGGGACCGGGGCACTCCGTGGCGGGCCAGCGCGAAGCCGAGGTTCCCGCCCACGGTCCGCCACGGGAACAGCCTCGGCTGTTGGAACACCACCCCGGCGCCCCGCCCGGGGCGCGGAGCGGTGCCCCGGACCAGGGCGGTACCCGAGGCCGGCCGCGCGAAGCCGGCGATCACCCGCAGCAGGGTGGTCTTGCCGCAGCCGGAGGGGCCGACGAGGACGACGAACTCGCCTGCGCGGACCCGTAGGTCCACCGCGTCGAGCACCGTCACGGGCTGCTTCGCCGGTCCGTAGCGGACCGACACCCCGGAGAGGTCCACGGCGAGCTCCCCGCCGGCGGCGCCGGTTGCGGCGCCGGCCGTGGCGAGGGCTGCGGTGGCGGGCTCAGTGTGCGGCACGGCCGAGCTCCTCCACCGCGAGGGCCCGGCCGAAGGCGGCCTCGTCCGGAACGGAGTCCACCTTCTTCTGCTCCTTCAGGAAGACGGCCGCGTCGCGCAGGGTGGCCGCCAGCTTCCCGGGAGCGCCGGGCGTGCCGAGGTAGTCGGGGCCGGTCTGCTCCTTTGCGCTCAGCAGCACCAGCTCCGAGAGCTGGCGCTTCGCCTCCTCCGGCGCCAGCCCGAGCTCCGCCCCGATGGACTTCGCGGCCTGGTCGGGGGGCGGTACGGGCCTGCCCGACGGCCTGGTCCTGCGCCTTGATCCAGGCCGTGACCACCTCGGGGTGCGCGGCCGCGAACGCGTTCGTCACCACGCCCAGGTCGGCGGTCGGCTTGCCCTGCTCGGCGAGCTGCCGGCTCGTGACGAGCACCTTCCCGTCCCTGGCCAGCTCGCTCAGCGTCGGCGTCCACACGTACGCCGCGTCGATGTCCCCGCGCTTCCAGGCGGCGAGCGCGTCCTGCGGCTGGAGGTCGATCGTCTGCACGGCCGCCGGGTCCACGCCCGCGGCCTTCAGCGCGGCGAGCAGCGAGTAGTGGGCGGTGGAGCCGAAGGGCGTGGCCACCTTCTTCCCGGCCAGGTCCTTGACCGAGCCGATCCCCGGCTTGGCGACCAGCGCCTCGTTGTCGCCGATCAGGTCGTGGATCCACACCACCTTGTACGGGATGTTCAGCGGGGCCGACAGACCCTTGGTGACCGGGCTGGACCCGGCCAGGCCCAGGTCCACCGATCCGGCGATCACGGCCGTGTTGACGTCGCCGCCGGACTCGAACTTGACCCACTTCACCTCGGCATCGGGCAGGGCCTGCTCCAGCAGCCGCTGGTTCTTCACGATCAGGTCGGCATTGGGTATCGCCTGGTAGGCGATCCGTACGGTGGTCCGCCCCGGCTTGGCGGCCGAGTCTCCCCCGTCCGCCCCGCAGGCGACGGTGGTGGAGGCGGTCAGGGCGACGGCGGCGGCCAGCAGCAGGGCACGGCGGGACACGTTTCTGGGCACGGTTGAACTCCAGCAGTGGGAAGGGGTGTTGGGGAGGAAGGGGGCGGGCCTCAGCCGCGGCCGCGCCAGGGGACGGCGAACCGCTCGATGCCCCGGAGCAGGGCGTCGAGCGCGATCCCGGACAGTCCGATGGCGAGGATGCCGGCGATCACCAGGGCCGTCTGGTTGTAGCGCTGTGCGTCGCGGATCATGCCGCCGATGCCGGGCACGCCGTTGATGGTCTCCGCCGCCACGACGGAGGTGTACGCGACCCCGACGGCGATCCGGATGCCGGTGAGGATCTCCGGCAGCGCGGCGGGCAGCCGCACCGACAGCAGCAGGGATCCCGGGCCGGAACCCAACGCACGGGCCGCCTCGACGAGTTCGTCCGGGACGGTCCGTACGGCGGCGGCCGTGGCCGCGGCGATCGGCGGCAGCGCGGCGATCACCAGCAGCCAGATCTTCGGCGCCTCGTCGATGCCGAACCAGATGATGAGCAGCGAGAGGTACGCGAGCGGCGGCAGGGTGCGCAGGAAGGTCACGGCCGGCTCCAGCACCACCGCGAGCGGCCGGACGGTGCCGATCAGCAGGCCCAGGGGGACCCCCGCCAGCACGGCGTACGCGGAGCCGGTGCCGATGCGGCCGAGGCTCACCCCGAGGTGTTCCACCAGGAGGTGGCCGCCGTAGCCGCGGACGCCGTCGTGCGTGGTGGACGCCAGCAGGAACTGCCGCCACACCTCGCCGGGCGAGGGGACCAGCACCCTCGGCCACAGCTCGGCCGCCACCGCCGCCTGCCAGGCGATGAGCAGCACGGCCAGGGCGAGCAGGCGCAGCGCGGTCCAGCGCAGCGCCTCCCGGATCCGGGCCCGGGAGCGCTGCGCAGCCACGTCCGACGGGGCTTCGTGCGGGGCGGGTCGGGTCCCGGCCTCCGTGGTGAGCGCGCTCACGCGGCCGCCACCCCGGTGAGGGCGCGCAGGCGCGGGGCGACCTCTTCGCCCACCCGGTAGGCCTCTTCGAGGTGCGGGTAGCCGGACAGGATGAACTCGTCGACGCCCAGGGCCCGGTACTCCGCCAGCCGCGCCGCCACCTCGTCGTGTGAGCCGACCAGGGCCGTCCCCGCGCCCTCGCGGACCAGCCCGATGCCCGCCCACAGGTTCGGCGCCACCGTCAGGCGCCGCGCGTCCGCGATCCCGCCGTGCAGGGCCGCCATCCTCGCCTGCCCGGTGGAGTCCATGGAGGCGAACCGCTCCTGGGTCGCCCGGACCGCCGCCGGATCCAGCCCGGCGAGGATCCGGTCTGCCTCCGCCCAGGCCTCGGCCGCGGAATCCCGGCTGATGACGTGCAGCCGCAGCCCGAAACGGACCGTACGGCCCGCCGAGCGGGCCCGCTCGCGCAGCCGGTCGATGCGCGCGGCGACGGCCGACGGCGGCTCGCCCCACAGCAGTTGTACGTCGGCCCGCCGGGCGGCGACCTCCTCGGCGGCGGGCGAGGCGCCGCCGAAGTACAGCGGGACCGGGTGGCGCAGCTCCGGATCGGTGAGGCGGGCGCCCTCGATGCGCAGATGGGCGCCCTCGTGGTCCACCGACTTCCCCTCGAGCAGGTCCCGCAGCACGGCCATCACCTCGTCGGTGCGGGCGTAGCGCTCGTCGTGCGCGAGGCCGTCCCCGTAGGCGCGCTGCTCGGCGGGATCGCCGCCCGTCACCACGTTCAGCCCGAGCCGGCCGCCGGCGAACCGCCGGAAGGCATCGGCCTGTTGGGCGATCAGCGTCGGGCTCGCGAACCCCGCGCGGAACGCCACGAGGAATCCGATCCGGGTGGTGTGCTGCGCGAGGGCGGCCGTCAGGATCCACGGATCGACGCAGCCGAGTCCCACCGGGGTCAACAGCGAGTGAAATCCGGCCTGTTCGGCGGCGCGGGCGACCTGGGCGAGGTACGGGACGTCCGCGGGCCGGCGGGTGGCCGTGCGGCTGCGCCCTTGGACGGCGGTGACCCCGCCGGGGTCGCGGCCGTCCCCGCCCGTGGGCAGGAACCAGTGCAGCAGGAGCGGATTCTCGGGCATGGCGAAACCTCGTCGGAGCAGCGTGACGCGACGCACCGCCGCGCGAGGATCGGGCTGCGGGGCGGCGGTGACACGTGTACGGGGACGTGCGGGCAGGAATGCGGAGTCCGCGCGACCGTTGCGTGGCCGGGCCCGGCCACGAGGGCAGGACCACGGCCGCCGCGAACGGCGCGGTGAAGGGGGTCGTGAAGGGGGTGGTGGTGAAGGGTGCGCCGAGGGGCGCGGACTCGTCCGTACGGAGTCAGATACGGCGGATCGGTGAGATCAACAGCCGTGCGTACGGGAGGCGGCAGCCCGACAGAGCATGGTCGACACACGCAGCAGATCTACGTGACGACGCGATGTGAGTACGGGGGCCATGGGGTGCATCCTGTCGGTGTCCGGGCGGTATCGACAAGCGGGGTCCGGATGATGGACGAAATCGTTCCACATCCCGGACGGGAAGAGGAAGGCTACCGGCGGCGGTTGAAGGGCAGCCGGCCGAGGACCACGGCCATGCCGCACGTGTCCGTGAGGGCGGAGAAGACGAGCCCGGCGGCGATCCCGGCGCTGAGCAGCTCGAACGCCGGGTGCACCAGCGGGCCGAGGAGCAGCCCGAGGAGGACGAGCGCGCCCGCGGTCAGCCGGACCTGGCGCTCCATGGCCCAGACCCGGCGGGGTCCCTCGGCGGGGTAGTCGAGCGGGTGGCCGTGCGCCGACCAGGAGCTGGTGCCGCCGATGAGGCTGGTGGCCGCGATGCCGTGCCCGGCGAGGGTCCGCGCCGCGTTCTGCGAGCGGGTCCCCGAGGCGCACACCAGCAGCAGTTCCCGCTCCTGTGCGGCCTCGCGCAGCTCGGGCAGGGAGCGGCCGATCCGGTCGAGGGGGATGTTCAGCGCGCCGGGGAGGTGGCCGGAGGCGTACTCGCCGGGGGTGCGGACATCGACGATCCGGAACTCGGTGTGACGGGCGTGGGCCTGGTGGACATCGAGAAGGGCGGGGCTGCTGCTCATGGCGATCGGGCTCCTTGGGGAAAGGAAAAGGGGGATGCGCGGAGGCGCGGGGGATGCGGCGGGACCGTGGGAGACCTCGGGGCGCACCTGGGGGCGACGGGGACGGAGGTCGGCGGCGGGGCGGTCGGTCCGGTGCTGTCGGTCCGGAGCGAGCGGTCCGGGGCGGACGGTCCGGAGCAGGCGGGCGTCAGTGGGGACAACAGGAGCGCGACAGGAGGCGCTGGGTGACGGCCATGGCGCGGAGCATAGACGAAGGGGCGGAGCGGGCGAGACACCCCTTCCACCATTCGGGACGACGGTACGGGACTCAGCGCCGGGGGCCGGTCCCCGACCGGGCCTCCTCCCGGCGCCGCAGTAGGTCGGCACTGGCCGCGTCGGCGGGCAGGAAGGCCTCCAGGTGCAGCTCGGCCAGGGTCACGTCCACGGCCGTCGAGAACGAGGTCAGCGTGGTCAGCAGCCGGAGTTCCCCCTCGGCGGTCCGCAGCCGCAGCGGCACGGCGAAGCCGAGGTGCTCGGCCGGGCCGGAGCCATCGGCCGAAGCCGCCCCCGGCGCGGTGGCCGGCAGATACCCGTCCAGCTCCTCCACCAGCGCCTCCAGTCCAGGATCGGGGTGCTCCGAGGCCCGGGCGCGCAGGCTCTCCGTGATGTGCCGGCCCCAGGCCGCCAGGTTCACCACGCGCGGGCCCATGCCCTCCGGGTGCAGGGCGAGCCTCAGCACGTTCACGGGCGGAGCGAGCAGATGCGCGGCCGCGCCCTCCGCCACCACGTCGAACGCCGCGTTCGCCAGCACGAGTTC
Organism: Streptomyces sp. NBC_01264; assembly: GCF_026340675.1. Classification (NCBI taxonomy): domain Bacteria; kingdom Bacillati; phylum Actinomycetota; class Actinomycetes; order Kitasatosporales; family Streptomycetaceae; genus Streptomyces; species Streptomyces sp. NBC_01264. The sequence goes on along the minus strand of NZ_JAPEOX010000001.1, from coordinate 1,407,829 downwards.
ACCGCGGGGACCGGCCACCACCGCCGGATACGGGAGGTGCCCGGTCAGGATCGACCGCAACGCCTCCATGGCCGGCCCGATGGTCTCCGCATCCCGCGCGGATTCGGCGTACAGCGGCGCGTAACTGGCACTGAGAAGAAGGGAGTTGCGCTCCCTGAGGGTCAGCCCGAGGGATTCGGCGAGCCGGACCACCATCTCCCGCCCCGGGGTCGATCGGCCGCTCTCGATGAAGCTCAGGTGGCGCTGCGTGGTCCCGGCGAGGGTGGCCAGCTCCAGCTGGCTGATGCGCCGCAGGGACCGCCGCCGCCGCATCTCCCGGGCGAACGGCGAGGGTTCGCCGGAGGGGGCCGCTGCGGAGCGGGGTGCGGATGCGGGGGCCGACGGCGCGGTGGACGGGGCAGCGGTGTCGGCAGTGCGGTGGGCCATGTCCCCTTTCTAGCCGCCGGTCCGGCGGAGCCCTCGATTCCCCGGAGGGAATTGCCGCGCGTGTCCCGGCGCCGGAGCATCGGGGTCATCGGACACGGGCCCACCGGAGGCGAAGATGCGCGCGTACCACCTGGAGACGTTCGGCACGATCGAGGGCATCGCCTTGCGGGACCACGGCGGCCCCCGCCCGGTACCGGCCGGACCGACCGGGATCGTGGTCCGCGTCCGGGCCGCCTCCCTCAACAAGCGCGACCTGCTGATCCTGCGCGAGCGCTACCCGCTGCCCGCCGTGCCCGGGGTGGTCCCGCTGAGCGACGGCGCGGGGGAGGTGGTCGCGGTCGGGGAGGCGGTGACCCGGTTCGCGGTCGGCGACCGCGTCTCCTGCACCTACTTCCCGCGCTGGCGGGACGGCAGGATCACCCCTGACCTGGTCGACCAGCCCGGCTGCACCCTTGACGGGATGCTCGCGGAGTACGCCCTGCTCGACGAGGAATGGGCGGTCCGCGTCCCGCACCACCTGACCTGGGAGGAGGCCGCGACCCTGCCGTGCGCCGCGGTCACCGCCTGGAACGCGCTCACGGGAGGGGAGGGCGGAGCGCCGCTGCCGGGGCAGAGCGTGCTGACCCTCGGTACCGGTCCGGTCGCGCCCTGCGCGAAGCTGCTGGGCTGCCGGGTCGTCTCGACCACGTCGAGCGAGGAGAAGGCCGACCGGCTGAAGGCGCTGGGCTCCGACGCGGTCCTGGACTACGTGCGGACACCCGAGTGGGGCTCCGCCGTACGGGAGTTGACCGACGGCGGCGCCGACCTGGTCGTGGAGACGGGCGGGCCGGACACCATCGAGCAGTCGGTGCGGGCCAGTTCGCTCTACGGGCAGATCGCCCTGCTGATCACCGCCAGTGCCACGAAGTCCGGCATAGGGATCTCGCACGCCGCGTACGCGTCGAGCCTCGCGACGATCCGGCGGGTGTTCGTCGGCAGCCGGACGCAGTTCGAGTCGATGAACCGGGCGGTCGCGACCCACGGGCTGCGCCCCGCGATCGACCGGGTGCTCCCCTTCGAGGACGCCCACGAGGCCTACCGCGGCTACGCCGAGGACGCGCCCTTCAGCAAGGTGGTCGTCCGCGTCGGGACATGACCCGGATGCCGGGCCGGCCGTAGGAAGACGGGCCGGCCGGACGAAAAGAGGTGCGGGGCCACGGGAGGTGAACCCGTGGCCCCGCACCTCATCCCTGCCGGCCGGCCGCTACACGGAGGCGGCAGGAACCGCGGCAGCGGCCTCGGCCTCAGTCGACGCCAAGTCGTCCTCGTCCACCGGGATCGTGACCAGCCAGCGGGTGTCCTTGTGCGGGCGCAGGTACAGCGCCCAGTACACGGTGGCGACGGCGGTGATCCCGCCGGTCCACAGCAGGTACTGGGTCTCCTGCTGCGTCAGGATGTACGCGAACACCAGGATCAGCACGATCGGCACGGCGGGCCACAGCGGCATCCGCCAGGCGGCCGCCTCCCGGCGCGCCCGGCGGCGGCTGAACAGCGCGGCCACGGCGACCAGCAGGTACATGCCGGTCACCGAGACGCCGGTGACCCCGTAAAGGGTGTCCAGGTTGACGAAGCACATCGCCGCGCCGGGGATGCCGACGAGCAGGGTCGCCACCCACGGGGAGCCGAACCGGCCGAGCCGCGAGAGCGCGGAGTTGACCGGCGCGGGCCAGGCCTTGTCGCGGGCGGAGGCGAACAGCACCCGGGAGTTCTGGATGACCATGACGATGCCCGCGTTGACGATGGCGAGGGCCACGCAGAGGCTGACGAAGGTGCCGACGGCCGAGTTGGACCAGGCGGTCACCATGGCGCCGAGGTCGCCGGAGGTCAGGGCCTCGAGGTCGGGGGCGCCCAGGGTGATGCCGATGACCGGGACCAGGATGACGGCGCTGGAGATGGCGAGGGTCGCGAGCACGGTCCGCGGGACGTTGCGGCGCGGGTTCTCCAGCTCCTCCGAGAGGTACACGGCCGTCGAGAAGCCCTGGGTGACGAAGAGCGCGGTGGCGAGCCCGGCAACGACCATCATCGCGGTGACGGTGGACGTACCGCCGCCCTCCGCCGCCACGGTGCCGTGCACGAGGGCGCCGGCGCCCCGCTCGCTGTGGGCGAAGCCGAGTACGGCCACGAGTCCGGCGGCCACGACCTCAAGGACGAGGAAGATGCCGGTGATCCAGGCGTTGGCCCGCAGGTCGAGGAGACCGGCGAGGGTGGCCAGCAGCATCACGGCGGCCCCGGCGGCCGGGGCCGGTATGTCGACGACGGGGGCCAGGTAGTCGGCGGTGCCCATGGCGATCACGGGCGGCACGATCATCACGACCAGCAGGGACAGGACGAAGACCAGCCAGCCCGCGAGCCGGCCGGACAGGGTCGACACCATCGCGTATTCGCCGCCGGCGCTGGGGATGAGGGTGCCCAGCTCCGAGTAGCAGAACGCGACCCCGATGCAGAGCAGGGAGCCGATCGCGATGGTGAGCGCGGTCCAGGTGCCGAGGCTGGAGAAGAGGTCCGGGACCACGACGAAGAGGGTCGAGGCCGGCGTCACGCACGAGAGGGTGAGCAGGGTTCCGCCGACGACGCCGATGGAACGCTTGAGCTTCTGGGGCACGGGACCGGTGGCGGGGGAGAGGGCCTGAGGGGCGCTGATCGTGTCAGACATCGGTGCGGTGTTCCGATCGGCAGATGCGGTGATTGAGCGCGGGAGCGGTATCGCCTCCGGGGCGGTGGTGGGCAGATCTGGTTCGGTGGCTCCCGGGCCGAATGGAATCTCCGCGAGATCCGCAGGTCAAGAGCTGTTCACCTGCGGATTTCGTCGTCCGGTGGCGGGCCGGCCGCCGCGCGCGTCATGAACGCCGTGTAAACGCTGCGGGATCACCGTGTGCGATAACCGCATGTGACCGCGGGTAAATTTTCCTCCGCTTTGCCGACCCGCCGCCCTGCCGTGTCACGGGAGGGCGGGGAGGAGCGGGAGGCCGGGGCGGGCCGCGATCACGCCGGCCTCCGGGATCCGCTCCAGGACTCCGCCCGCGAAGACGTCGTAGAGCGGCAGCGTCTCCAGGTGGACGTAGCCGATGTGGCAGTCGCAGACCGCCAGGGGGCAGGCGCGCGGGCGCAGCGCGGCCCGGTACGAGCCGTCGTAGAGGTTGCCCAGCTCCGCCTTGACGAAGTGGCACCGCCGGACCGTGCCGGCGCCGTCCACCGAGATCACCGAGGCGCCCGTGCGGCACGGCAGCCCCGCCGAGCGGTGCGGGTGGCGGCTGAACGGGAAGAGCGGGTCCAGCGCGGTCCAGCCGTCCGCCTCCGGATCGGTGTACGCGTGTCCCTCCGCCGCGTTGATCCACAGGTACACCTCGGGCGGCAGCGCGGCGCGCAGTCGGCGGGCCTCCGCGAGGTGCTCGGGCAGGCCGACCACGCCCACGCTGAACCGCACCCCGGCGGCGGCCAGTTCCCGGCACTTGCCCAGGAAGCGGTCGTACGGGGTCTGCCCCGGGTGGTACGTGCACCACAGCGCGAGCGTGTCCAGGTCGGCCCCGGCGGTCCAGCCGGTGCGGCCGCTCAGGTTGGTCTGGATCGCGACCCGGCGCACGTGCGGCAGGTGCGACAGCTCCATCAGGGCGCGCCGGTACCAGGAGCGGACCAGGCCCTCGCCCCACGGGGTGAACAGGACGGACAGCCGGTCGCCGGTGTTCCCGGCCGCCCAGCCGGTGAACCGTTCCAGCGCGGCCCGGTCGGCGGTCAGCAGCTCCCGGCTGTCCCGCCGCTTGGCGAACGGGCAGTAGGGGCAGTCGTAGTCGCAGGAGGACAGCGGCCCCCGGTAGAGCACGGTCAGGTCCATCGGCGGCCCCTCCGCTCCTCGCCCCGCCCCCGTCACTTGCGCTCGTACGCGGTCATCGCGGCCCGTACCTCCGCCGAGAACAGCGCCGGTCCCGCCGCGTCCGAGTGCGCCAGCCCCTCCGGGGTCAGCCGCAGCAGCTCCGCGTCGTCCACCAGCCAGCCGCGCTCCGCGAAGGCCGCCAGCTCCGCCGGGAAGTCCTCCCACGGACCGCTCCCGAACCGCTCCCGGTACTCGCTCACCGGCATCCCGCGCGCCTGGAGCAGGGACTGCAGCAGGTGTCGGCGCCGGGCCTCGTCCGGGTCGATCCGGCGGCCGTGCCCGGCCCGGGCGAAGTCCTCCTCGGGGCGGCTCACGTAGTCGTCGATGATGCCGCGGATCTCGCTCATGCCGACCGCGTAGTCGAAGGAGTAGTGCAGCCCGGCCGTGTAGGAGCGGGCCCCGCAGCCGAGGCCGATCATGCCGTCGGTCTGACAGGCGTAATCCTCGGCGGTCCGGGCGCCCCCGGGGCCCGCGCCCTCCCCGGGCGCGTCCGCCCGGCGGAACATCCGCATCGACACCTGCTCGTACCCGGAGGCCAGCAGGTGGTCGCGCCCGGCCCGGTACAGCCGCAGCCGCTGCTCGTCCCATTTGGCGGCCGTGGACTCGCCCGGCCTGCGCCCCAGGCCCGTCAGGGGGCGCACGTACAGCGGGTAGAGGTAGAGCTCCTCCGGGCGCCAGGCGAGGGCCGCGTCCAGCGAGTGGCGCCAGCTCTCCTCGGTCTGCCCGTCGATGCCGTAGATCAGGTCGATGTTCAGGACCGGTATCGCCGCGTCCCGGACCCGGGCCAGCGCCGCCTCCACGTCCGCCCGCTTCTGCGGACGCACGGCGGAACGAGCCTCGGCGGGCACGAAGCTCTGCACGCCCAGGCTGAGGCGGGTCGTACCCCGGTCGGCCAGCACGGCGAGCCGGTCCGCCGTCGCCGTGGCCGGCGAGGCCTCCACCGACAGCGGCACCGCCCGCAGATCGGCGCCCGCGGCCTTCTCCGCGATATCGCAGAGCCGCTCCAGTTCGGACGCCGTCAGGAAGGTCGGCGTACCGCCGCCGAAGGCCGCCGCCGCGAACCGTACGGGCTCCGCGTCGCCGAGCGCGCCCCGGACCGCCCTCGCCTGCCGCTCCAGGGCGTCGAGATAGGCCGTGGTCAGGCCCTCCGGGGCGCCGATGCGGGTGAAGAGGTTGCAGAATCCGCAGCGCACTTCGCAGAAGGGGATGTGGAGGTAGAGGGAAAGGGCGTCCTTGGGCTGCCGGGCCCACTCCCGGCTCAGCTCGGCGGGCTCGGGCAGCTCGCGGTACGCCGTCTTGTGCGGGTAGGCGTAGACGTAATTCTCGTACGGTGTCGCGAAGTTCATCGGGGGCCGTGCTCCTCGTGGTTCAGGTGGAACTGTGCGTACGGGACCGTCCAGACGGCCTCGTGGGCGAGCCGGTGCCCCGTGTACCCGTCGTCCCCGTACGTGGTCCCGTGGTCGGAGCAGACGATCGCGAAGCAGCGGCGCCGCGACCGCATCGCGTCGAAGAGCCGCCCGATGTGCCGGTCGACGTACTCCAGTGCGGCCGCGTGCGTCTCCCACGAGTCCCCGTCCGCCGCGGAAGTCCCGGGGGAGTGGAACCAGTTGGGCTGGTGCATGGCCGACACGTTCAGGAAGAGGAACAGCCGCCGTTCGTGAGGCAGTCGGGCCACGACCTGCTCGGCGCGGGACACCTGGGCCTCGAAGGAGACCGGTGACGTCACCCCGAACTCCGGTTCCCAGTGCGACTCCTGGAACATTCCGGGCAGTACGGAGCCCAGCGCGGCCGCCTTGTTGAAGAAGCCGACACCGCCCACGCACACGGTCCGGTAGCCCGCCCCGGCCAGTCCCGACACCAGATCCGGGGTGTCGAACACCCAGGTGCGCCCGGCGGTGGTCTCACTGCCCGGGAACCGGGCGGCGAACAGCCGCGGATGCGGGCCGGGTCCGTCGGGGGTGGGCAGGAAGCCCGCGAACATGGCCTGGTGGGAGGCGTAGGTGAAACTCCCCGGCGCGTGCCGCCGCTCCCACACCCCGCCGGGCAGGTGCGCGGCCAGGTTCGGGATCCGTCCCTGCGCGGCCAGTCGCGCGGCCACGTCGTGGCGCAGGGTGTCGAGGGTGACGAGCAGCAGGTCGTCGCGGCCGACGACCACGTTCATGTCGGGCCCGGGGTCGGTGTCAGGTCCGGGCCCGGGATCAGGGCTGGACGGGGGCGTGCGCATGCTGTTCCTGTCGTACGGCGGCCACTTGGGCCGCGTAGGTGTCCTGACCCTCGGCGGGCGAGCCGGGCAGTCCCGTCAGCCGGGGCAGCAGGTCCCCGAAGGCGTTGACCTCGCCCACGGCGAAGCCCCGCCAGCCGAGGGCGGGCAGCAGATCGACCCCCACGCACAGGGTGCGCGGGAAGGCGGCCGCCGCCCGTTCGCAGACGGCGAGCGCGTCCGCCTCCCAGCAGCCGCCCGCCTCCGTCACCGCGGCCACGGCCGCGTCGAGATCGCCGCGGGCGCCGCCCAGGTGCAGGTTCGTGAGCGGACCGGCGGCCGTGCGGACCACGGCGTGGGTGGCCCGGCCGCCGATGACGACGACCCGCAGATCCGCGGAGCGCCCCTGCTGGGAGGCCTTCGGCAGCCACCGCTCGACGTGCAGGCCGTCGGGGGCCAGCGCGTCGACGACGGCTCCGATCACCCGCTCGTCCTCGTACCGCCGCAGGCGAAGTGAGTTGTGCAGGGCTCCCGAAGGGGCCCGCTCCACGGAGGTGGTGGCCCGGATCCGGCCGCCCGCGCCCGTCTCCACCGCGAGCACCCCGGAGGCCGAGGAGCCGTGGGCGAGCTTCACGAACGCCCGGCGGTAGCCGGGGAGGGCGAGCAGCGAGCGGACCTCCTCCCAGCCGCGCACCGGGGCGCGGACCGCGTCCGGTCCCGAGGTCGGGGAGGCGGGGACGGGCGTACCGGCGGCGGCCAGCACCCCGTGGCAGAGCCGCTTGTCGAACAGCACCGCGAGGTCGTCCGGATCGCACGTCAGCGTGCCGCCGGCCGATCGGACGCCCCGCCCCACCGCGTGCGCCGCCTCGGTGAACCGGCGGTACCAGCGTCCGGTGCCTTCGACCCGGGTGGTGTCGGCGGTCCCGCGGAGCAGCCGCTCCACCTCGGGGTCCTCGCCGGGGGAGTCGATCCGTACGCTCTCGCCCGCCCGGAAGACGGCCCGGCCGGTCAGCACGTCCAGCCACGGGATCACCCGCGCCGCCGGCAGTCCGGCGGCGCGCACGGCGTCCTGGAAGAGGGCGACCCGGCGGTTGCCCGGATTGCCGACGACGGCGAAGGCCGCGGGAGCGGTACGCGTCACTCCGCGACCGCGACGTACCGGTACTCGGCGTCGTCATCGACGTCCGCGGTCTGCGGGTCGCCCAGATCCACCTCCACGCCGTGGGGGACGAGCGCCGCGCTCAGCCGCTCCCGGAGCGGTTCGCCGACGTAGTGGTGGTGCAGGTCGAGCTTGGTGAGATGCGTGAGGGGGCGCCCTGCCAGCAGGGCCTCCACGCCTTCGTCGGTCAGGACGCCCATGGAGAGGTCGAGCACCTCCAGCCGCTCCACGACCGGAGCGGTGGCGAGCGCCGCCGCGACGGCGTCCTGGATCTCGCTGTTGCGCAGAGCGAGCCGGCGCAGGGCGGGCAGCCGCTCGCCGCTCAGGAACGGCTCCAGGTCGCCGACTTCGGCGTCCCCGCCGTAGTCGGAGGTGCCCAGCCACAGGTCGAGCTCGGTGAGGGCGGGGAACCCGCTCCGCGCGACCCCGGCCACGACTTCCTTCGGGAGACCGCCGGCCTCCAGGCGCAGCACGCGCAGCGCCGCGTGCTCCACGGGCGGGAAGACCAGCCCCTCGCCGCCGCGCACTGCGAACTCCTCCAGCGCGGGATACGCGGGCAGCAGCGGACCCACGTCCGACTGCTGGATCCAGGAGATCTCGCACTCCTCGAAGGTGATGTCGCCGAGGAACAGCGCCCGCAGGGCGGGGAACTTCGGAGCGGCTTCGACCAGCGCCTCGACGATCCCGGAGCTGGAGGCCTCGTAGGCGTCGGACCAGCCGCCCACGATCAGGGCGCGCACCTGCCGGGTGTCCACGGACTCGGTGAACCGGCCGAAGGCCTGCGCCCACTCCTCCTCGGCGTCGTAGGTGTCCACCGAGATCCGCCAGGCCACGTCCGCCGGCTCGGGCAGCGCACGGGTGTCCTTCGGCCCCGGGAAGTCGAAGGTCGGCAGGCCGCCCAGCTCGCTCAGGTGAACCCCGATGGTCATGTGCGCTGCTCCTGATGGTGTGGTGGGCGGTGACCCGGCCCCGCGAGTCGTCCGACGACAGTTCTACCAAGCCCCACCGACAGCGCCGACAGCACCGGCGGCCGGAAGGCGCGGAGCGGCGGGACGTCCGCCGGGAGCCACCGGTCAGGGCCGGCGTCCGGCGCGGCGCAGCCGGTGGAACAGTTCGCCCAGGGCATCGGCCCGGGCCGGGAGGCGGGCGCCTCCTGGGGAGGGGCCCGCCTCCCGGCCCGGGCTCCGGTCAGCGCTTGCGGTAACAGCGCGCGTCCTCCGCGGCGGCCAGGACGGCGTCGAGGTCGCCGCCGATCGCCGAGGTCAGCGTGATGGCCACGGCGCCCTCCAGGAACGGCGCGTCCACGACCCGTGCCCCTTCGGGCAGTTGCGAGGGCTCCTCGCCGAGCAGGGCGTTCACCGTCAGCACCGCGCTGCCCATGTCGCACAGCACCGCCACGCCCACACCCTCGTCCACCGACCGGGCGGCGGCCGTGATCAGCTCCGCGCTGGTGCCGATCCCGCCGTCGGGGGTGCCGCCCGCCACCGCGAGCGGAGCCGGCTCCACCGAGCCGATCAGCGCGCCGGCCAGCGCCGCCACGGACTCCGCGACCGCCTTGCTGTGCGAGACGAGCACGATGCCGACGCGGCCGGTACGGGTCTTCGGCGCCTGCTCCTGCTCCTGCGCGGGCTGCTCGGCGGCGGCCGGCTCCTCCGGGACGAGCTCCGCCTCGGGTGCGTCGACCGCGGCGCGCAGCGCCTCCATCAGCAGGGCCACGGAGTTGGCCCCGGCGTCCTGGTGGCCGATGCTGCGCTCCCCGAGGTAACTGGCCCGGCCCTTGCGGGCTTCGAGCGGCTCGGTGGCGTCGGCGCCCGCGCGGGCCGCCCGTACGGCCTCGTCCAGGGCCTCGCGCAGCGGGCGGTCCGCCTCGGCGGCTTCGGCCAGCGCCGCCACCGCGGGGGACAGGGCGTCGACCAGGGTGGCGTCGCCGAGCTCCGCGCCGCCCAGCTTCTGCACCGACGTGAGCCCGGCACCGAGCGCGGCCCCCAGCTCCGCCACGGTCGGCGCCCCGGTGTCGCCGAGCACCTTGCCCGTGCGGCGCAGCGCGGTGCCGAACAGCGGGCCGGAGGCGCCGCCGACGGTGTTCGTCAGGGTGGTGCCGGCCAGGGTCAGCAGCGCCCCCGGCGTGGTGGGCCGCTGCTCGGCCACGGCCGCGCCGACGGCGCCGAAGCCCCGTACGAGATTGGCCCCGTGGTCCCCGTCGCCGATGACCGCGTCCAGTTCGGTGAGGCGCGCGCTGTCCCGCCGTACGAGCCGGTTGGTCTCGGCGATCCAGCGGCGGAAGTAGGCGGTGTCCAGCACGGCGGCCTCGGCGGACACGGGCGTGGAGGTCGTGGAGGTCGTCGGGCCGGCGGGCGTGACGGTCATGGGGAAGAGCTCCTGGAGAGTGTCGGGAGGGGAAGAGCGGGCGGGGTCAACAGCCCCAGCGCAGGGACGGGGTGTCCACCGGCGCGTCCCACAGGCGCAGCAGCTCCTCGTCGGCGCGGCACAGGGTGAGGGTGCAGCCGGCCATGTCCAGGCTGGTGACGTAGTTGCCGACCAGGGACCGGGCCACGGTGATCCCGCGTTCGCCGAGCACCCGCTCGACCTCGGCGCGCATGATGTACAGCTCCACGGGCGGGGTCCCGCCCAGGCCGTTGACGAGGAGGATGACGGGGGCGCCGGCCGCCTCCGGGAGGTCGTCGAGGACGGCGTCGAGCATCGCCTCGGCGGTCTCGGCGGCCGTCATGATCTTCCGGCGTTCGCGGCCGGGCTCACCGTGGATGCCGATGCCCAGCTCGATCTCGTCCTCGCCGAGCGTGAAGTTGGGGCTGCCCTTGGCGGGGGTGGTGCAGGAGGTCAGGGCGACGCCGTAGCTGCGCGCGTTCGCGTTGACCTTGCGGGCGACCGCGGCGACCTCGGCGAGCGGAGCGCCCTCCTCGGCGAGCGCGCCCGCGATCTTCTCCACGAACAGGGTGGCTCCGGTGCCCCGGCGGCCCGGCCCGTGCTCCGTGCGGGCGACGGCCACGTCGTCGTCCACGACGACCTGCGCGACCTCGACGCCCTCGTCCTCGCAGTCCTCCGCCGCCATCGTGAAGTTGAGGATGTCGCCCGTGTAGTTCTTCACGATGTGCAGGACGCCCGCACCCGCTTCGACCGCGCACGTGGCGGCGGCGATGTTGTCCGGCACCGGGGAGGTGAACACCGGGCCGGCCACGGCCGCCGCCAGCATGCCGCGCCCGACGAACCCGGCGTGCAGCGGCTCGTGCCCGCTGCCGCCGCCCGACAGCAGCGCGACCTTCCCGGCCGGCTCCCCGGCCCCTCCGGCGGCCCGCGTGACGATGCCCTTCTCCGCCTCGACGCGGAGCCCCGGGTGAGCGGCGGCCATTCCGCGCAGTGCGTCGGAGACGACACTTTCGGGGGAATTGATGAGCTTCTTCACGGGGGCCTCTTTCCTGGAAAGGGGAACGCGGAACGGGTAACTCGTCGCGCCGGTCCGGGGCGGAAATCGGAAATGCGGGACGGTATTAAGTCGGCACCGTCGCCGATCCGCCACCGCTTCCGGGGCACTTGGCTGGAACTTTACCCTGGTGAAACTGTGAAACAGCTCGGGTCCTTGGTCCCGTATCCGGGCGCGGAAAGGCCCGTGCGCAAGGGGACCGTGCATATCTCGGGGTGTCGCCGAAATCCGTGATAGGGATGAATGAGCAAGCGGAATTGAATTCGCAATGAGGAGGATTCACGTGAAGACCGTCGGTACGCGCATGATGATCAGCCCGCCGAAGTACGTGCAGGGCGCCGGGGCGATGAACGACCTGGGCGAGCACACGGCCCGCCTCGGGACGAACGCTGTGGTCCTCGCGGACAAGGGCGTCTGGGGCTTCGTGGACACGGCGGTCACCGATTCCCTCGCGGGCACCGGGGTCAAGCTGACCAAGGAGGTCTTCGGCGGACTCTGCACCCAGAAGGAGATCGACCGGGTCTCCGCGGCCGCCAAGGCCGCAGGGGCCGACGTCATCATCGGCATCGGCGGCGGCACCGCCATCGACACCGCGAAGGCCGTCGGCCACGCGCTCGGCGACATCGCCGTCGTCTCCGCGCCCACGGTCGCCTCCACCGACGCGCCGACCAGCGCGCTCGCCGTGATCTACACCGAGTCCGGTGCCTTCGAGCGCTACTCCTTCTTCCAGCGCAACCCCAACCTGGTGCTCGTCGACACCGCCCTCGTCGCGGGCGCGCCCAGCCGCTTCATCGTCTCCGGCATGGGCGACGCGCTGGCCACCTGGTACGAAGCCCGGGTCTGCGTGGCCGCCAACCGGGTCGCCATGGCCGGCGGTCTCGCCACCGAGGCCTCCCTCGCGCTCGCCCGGCTGTGCTGGGAAACCCTGATGGAGTACGGCCCCCAGGCCCGGCTGGCCGCCGAGGCGCACGTGGTCACCCCGGCGCTGGAGAAGGTCACGGAGGCCAACACGCTGCTCTCCGGCCTCGGTTTCGAGTCCTGCGGCCTCGCCGCCGCGCACGGCATCCACAACGGTCTGACCGTCTCGCACAAGGTGCACGGCATGATGCACGGCGAGAAGGTCAACATCGGCACCCTCGCCCAGCTCGTCCTGGAAGGCGCCCCGACCGACGAGCTGGACACCTACCTGCGCTTCAGCCGTGCCGTCGGCCTGCCCACGACCCTCGGGGAGATCGGCCTCGGCGACCCGGACCGCGAGGAGCTCCTCGCCATCGGGCGCGCGGCCACGGCGGAGGGCGAGACCACGCACAACATGCCGTTCCCGGTGACCCCGGAGATGGTCGCCGACGCCCTGATCGCGGGCGACTCGTACGCCCGCGCGTACGCCAAGCGGTAGCGGCGGCAGACCGGGCGCGGGCGGCTCACGGGCCGCCCGCGCCCGTCGTGGCGGCTGTCGGGAGGGTGACCTCCGGGGCGGAGGTGCGGGCCGCCAGCAGCAGGGCGATGTCGTCCGGGCGGTCGGCGGAGTGGCCCGCCTCGGCGATCAGCCGGTCCGCCGTCTCGGTCAGCGGAGCGGGACCGGCGTCCGCCAGCGCGGCGCGCAGCCGCTCCACCCCTACGTCGATGTCCGCGCCCGGTGTCTCGACCAGCCCGTCGGTGTAGAGGGCGAGCACCGCCGCCGGCTCGATCCGCAGCCGGGTCACCGGGTACACGGCCTCGGGGTCGATGCCGAGCACCATCCCGCCCGCCAGGTCCAGTACCTCCGTCCGGCCGCCCGGATGCCGCAGCAGCGGCTGGGGGTGCCCGGCCCGGACGGCGAGGGCGAGGCCGGTCGCCGGGTCGAGCAGGACGTAGCAACAGCTCGCGAACTGGCCCGGGTCGAGGTCGATGAGCAGCTCGTTCGTACCGCGCATCACCTGCTCGGGCTCGTTGCCGCTGAGCGCGAAGGCCCGTACGGCGCTGCGCAGTTGGCCCATCGTGGCCGCGGCGGCCACCCCGTGGCCCTGGACGTCGCCGATGACCAGCGCGAGCCGCCCGCCGCCCACCTCGATGACGTCGTACCAGTCGCCGCCGACGTCCATCCCGGCGGTGCCCGGCAGGTACCGCCCCACCGTGACCACGTTCTCGTGGACCGGCAGCCGGTGCGGGAGCAGGGCCGCCTGGAGTCCGCGGGCCAGGGCCGCTTCGCTGTCGTAGCGCCGGGCCCGCTCCAGCGCCTGCGCGATCAGCCCGGCCAGTGCCGTGAGGACCGTACGCTCCTCCGGGCTGAACCCGCGCGGGGCGTCGAAGCCCAGGATGCACGAGCCGACCGGCCGGCCGGAGGCGATCAGCGGGAGGAAGGCCCGGGCGCCGACATGGGAGTCCAGCTCGATCCCCGGATAGGCGGTGGCCAGCTGCTGCATCGACTCGAAGAACAGCGGACGGCCCGAGGTGAGGGTTTCCACCCCGGGCAGGCGGACGTCGAGCGCGACCCCGTCGAACCGGTCGAGGAACCCCTGGGGGAATCCGGTCTCCCACGCCAGGTGCAGATGGCCCTCGCCGAGCAGGTAGATCGCCAACTGCCGGCCGCCGAAGGCCGGGAGCAGCTCGTCGGTGACCACCATCGACACCTGGCGGGCCGTCACCGCCTCGGTCAGCGCGATGGCCAGAGCCACCGGCCGGTACAGGGCCGAAGCCCGGTCGGCGGGCGAACCCGCGCCGGTGGACCCGAGCCCGGAGCCCGGGCGCATCAGTGACTCGGTGGCGTACGCGGGTGGTTCGGCCTGGGTGATGGTGACGGTGACCCCGTCGAGCGCGGGATGGAGCCCCACCGACAGCCAGTGCGGGGAGGGTTCGGTTCGGCGCGGGGCGGCCTGGAAGTGCACCGGAGCGGGGGCGAGGAACACGGCCCGGAAGTGGTCCTCGTAGGCGGGGTGTCCGAGCCAGGGCAGCGCCTCCCACAGTATCCGGCCGCAGAGTTCCGCCCCGTCGGAACCGAGCAGGGTCGTGGCGGCGGAGCGGGCGCGGGAGTTGGCGAAGCCGATCACGCCCTGCCGGTCCACGGACAGGACGGCCAGGTCCAGCCGGTCCACGGCGGCGCGGGCGCTGTCGGCGCGGCTTTCCGTGGGGCTTTCGGCGGGGCTTTCCGCGGGGCCGTTGCGGCCGTGCGGTGCGTCGCCGGCCGCGCGGCCCGCCCGGCCGCCCGCCGGGCCGGGGCCCGGGAAGCACACCGGGTCGCCCTCCCAGGTCACCGTGGCCCCGGCCGCGGCGAGCGCGGCCAGTTCCCCGGCCAGCCGGACGGCCACCGCGCGCAGCCGCTTCCGGTCGCCGGGCCCGACCGGGACTCCGGGAGTCGCGGGACGCAGCACGAAGAGGACCCCGTAGCGCTCGCGGCCGCGGGCCACGGGCTCGTAGAGCGAGCCGAAGGGGAACGGCAGCCCGGCCATCAGCTGGGGGAAGCGCCGCATCGCCGATTCCGCGTCGGGCAGGTGCACGGACTGGCCGGACCGGTGGGCCTCTGCGACGGGGTAGGGACGGTTCACGTGCATCCGCCACCAGGGGCGGAACAGCGCGGACGGGAGCCCGGTCACCGCCGCCATCAGCATGAGCCCCTCCGTGCCGGAGCGCAGGTAGACCCCGCCCGCGTACCCGCCTGCGGCCCCCACGGCATCGAGAGCGGCCCGTGCGAGCGCCTGGGCCGTGGCGTCGGTGACGGGGCCGCCGATGTCCGGTCTGGCCGTCACCCCTCCAGAATGCGCTCGGGGCGGCGCTTGCGCACACCCCGGATCACACCCCGGATCACACCCCGCATCACACCCCGCGTCCCCGGCTCGGCCGATCGGCCGAGGGACGGGTGGGACCGGGGGGCTGAAAGTCCCTGTCGATCGGGGTCTTTGCCCGGCTCACGGTGCTCCTCGGGCTGCTTAGGTTTACCTAAGTGGATTCGAACGAGGAGGTCCGTTGCCGTCGCTCAATGACAGCCGTCCAGGGACGACCGTACGCATCACGGGGATCGATCCCGGTCAGGCGGGAGGGAGCAGGCGCCGGCTCCTGGAGTTCGGCTTCGTGCCGGGCGCGGACGTCACCGTGATCGCCCGGGGCGCCACCGGCGGCCTGCTCGTCGGGCTCGGGGAGACCCGGGTCGCGCTGGACACCCGTACCGCCGGCCGGCTGAGGTGCGCCGCATGAGCTGTCATGCCACCGGGGCCGGGGCGGGTGCGACCGCCACGGCGGAGCGGCGGACCGGTCTGCCGTTCGTCGCCCTCGTCGGCAATCCCAACGTCGGCAAGTCCACCCTCTTCAACGCCCTCACCGGCGCCCACCAGCGCGTAGGCAACTGGCCGGGCAAGACCGTCTCGGTAGCCCAGGGCGACTGGCGCACGGCGGGCGGCCGCCCGCTGCGCGTCGCCGACCTGCCCGGCTCCTACAGCCTGCTGCCCGACTCCCCGGACGAGGCGCTGGTGCGCGACGTGCTGACCGCGCCGGCGGGGGAGCGGCCCGACGCCGTGGTCTTCGCCCTCGACGCGGCCAACTCGGCCCGCAACCTGTACCTGCTCTCGCAGATCCTCGACACCGACATCCCGGTCGTGGTCGCGCTGACCATGACCGACGTCGCCGCCCGGCGCGGCGCGCCCCCCGGCGCCGAGGCGCTGGCCCGCGAGCTCGCGCTGCCCGTCGTACGGGTGGAAGGACGCTCCGGGGCCGGGCTGGACCTGCTCGCCGACGCGGTGTGCGAGGCCCTGGACGCGGGAGCTCCGCGCCCCGGGCGGACCTCCGCCTGGGCGGCCGGCTCGCCCGTGGCGGCCGAACTGGCGGAGCTGGCCGCGGCGGCCTCCGGGCTGACCCCGCACCCCGCGCGGTGGCTGGCCGTGAGCCTGCTCTGCGGGGAGCAGCCGCCCGCGGTCCCGGCGGCACTGGCCGGACGGGCCCGGGCGGCGGCGGACCGCCTCGCGGCGGAGGCCGCGGCCGAGGGCGACACGGACGCCGACACCGACGCCGAACTCCTCGTGGCCGAGGCCCGCTACGCCTGGGCGCACGCCGTCATCGACCGCGCGGCGCCCCGCCCGGCCGGCGCCCGGCCCACCCTCACCGACCGGGTGGACCGGCTGCTGCTGTCCCGGGGCTTCGGCATCCCGTTCTTCCTCGCCGTCATGTGGGGCGTCTTCGAGGCCACCACCGTGCTGGCCAAACCCCTCCAGGACGGCCTCGGCGACTTCGTCTCCGGACCCGTCAGCGGCGGAGCGGACCGGCTCCTGGAGGCCGTCCACGCGCCGGGCTGGCTGACCGGGCTGCTGGTCGACGGCCTGATCAACGGGGTGGGCCAACTGCTCACCTTCGTCCCGCTGATGATCATCATGTTCCTGCTGCTGGCCCTGCTGGAGGACTCCGGCTACTTCGCCCGCGCCGCCTTCGTCGCCGACCGCCTGATGCGCACGCTGAGGCTGCCCGGCCGCGCCTTCCTGCCGCTCGTCGTCGGCTTCGGCTGCAACGTCCCCGCCCTCGCCGGCACCCGGATCCTCAACCGCCGCTCGCACCGGCTGCTCGTCGGCCTGCTCATCCCGTACATGAGCTGCACCGCCCGCCTCGCCGTCTACGTGATGATCGCGGGCGTCTTCTTCGGCTCGAACTCCGGCACCGTCGTCTTCTTCCTCTACGTGGCCTCCGTACTGCTGGTCGTCGGCATGGGGCTGATCCTGCGGCCCCTGCTGTTCCGGGACATGAAGGTGGAACCGCTCGTCCTGGAACTGCCCCCGTACCGGCTGCCCACCGTGCGGGTCACCGGCGCCCAGGTCTGGCAGAAGCTCGCCGCCTTCCTGCGCACCGCCGGCGGCATCATCGTCGCGACCGCGGCCGCCGTCTGGCTCCTCATGGCGATCCCCGCGTCGGCCGGCCACGGAGGCTTCGGCAAGGTCGACGTCGAACAGAGCGTGTTCGGTACGGTCACCCGCGCCACGGCGCCCCTCGTGGCCCCGGCCGGCTTCGGCGACTGGCACGCCACGGCGGCGCTCGGCACCGGCCTGATCGCCAAGGAGGGGGTGATCTCCACCCTCGCCGTGACCTACTCGGCCGAGGAGGACGGCGGCCCCAAGCTCACCTCGAGCCTGCACGCCACCTTCGAGGAATCCTCCGGCGGGCACCAGCGGGCGGCCGCGCTCGCCTTCCTGGTCTTCATCCTCGCCTACACCCCCTGCTTCGCCACCCTGGCCGCGCAGCGGGCCGAGATCGGTACCCGGCTCACCGTCATCGGCTTCGGCATCCAACTGGCGGCGGCCTGGCTGCTGGCCGTCGGCGTCTTCCAGATCGCGAGGCTGGTGTGGTGAGTGAGGCTGGTGTGGTGAGTAGGGTCGCTGGGACCGGCGGGGGTGCCGGGCCGGGCATGCTGCGCCGCCTGCTGCGCGCCTTCGAGGAGGCGGCCCCCGGCGAGGGGCTCGCACAGATCGCCGACCGGCTGGGCATCGACCTGGCCGAGGCGGCCGACCTCGCCGCGTACTGGGTCCGCAAGGGCCGACTGCGCCGCGAGGAGATCGGTACCGTGAACTGCTCGGGCTGCTTCTTCGCCTCCCGAGGCTGCACAACCTGCCCCGACGACGCCACCGCCGCCCCGCGGTCGACCCTGGTCGCCCTGACCCCGGTACGTCCCCCGCGTCCCGGGACCGCCGCGCCCTGAGGCGCCCGCCGACCCGTCCGCCACCGACGACATGCCGGCCCCCCAGCCCATCGGCTACTGGAGCGGTGGTCGACCAGCTGACGTCCCTCGCCGACGGGCCGCACGAGATCGCCCGTGTCGTCGACCAGCTGATCCACCGCGGCCGGCTCCGGACCGACGGCGGGCAGCGCCTGCGGCTCACCGAGGCAGGGGAGGCGGCCAGGGTCCGGCTGCGCCGGCTGGTGACCGAGCTGCGGGCCTCGGTCCACGAGGGCATCAGCGACGAGGAGTACGTGGTCACGCTCAAGGTGCTGCGCAGGATGATCGCCAACACCGGGGACGGCACACCCGGACCCGTGCGCCCCGTACGCCGTACGGACTGATCCGAACGCCTCCCCCGTCCGGGGGAGGTCCGGGGTGGGGGCCGTCCGGCGCGGCCACGGCCGGGCAGGCTTGCGGACATGCGACAGCCGTACGACACGTCAACGCCCCCGCTGGCCTTCTCGGTCGCCGATGCCTTCACCCTGAGCACCGCACTGGACGCACTCGGCGGCGTCCGCGGCCTGGACGCCCTCGACATGGCCTGCGGACACGGCACCACCACCCGGCTGCTGGCGAGCGCCGGGGCCCGCAGGACGGTGGGCGTCGACAGTTGCCCCGAGCACATCCGCCGGGCCCGGGAGGCCGGCGCGGACCTCGCGCACGCCGTCGAGTACGTCGTCGCGGACGCGGCGGCCGATATGCCGGCCCTGGGGCCGTTCGACCTGGCCACCGCCGTGTACCTCTTCAACCAGGCCCACGACCGGACGGCCCTGCACGCCATGTTCCGTGTCGTACGCGCCAACCTGCGCCCCGGCGGACGGCTGCTCGCCATCGTGCCGAACCCGGGGGCCTTCCCGTACGCGGACTGGGAGCCGTACGGGATCAGCGTCGTCGAGCGCTCGCCCGGCGGGGACGCCCCGCTGCTGCGGGCCCGGCTGGAGACCGACCCGCCGGTCCCGTTCGAATGCCGGGAGTGGGCCCACGCCGACTTCGCGGAGGCCGCGGCCGACGCCGGCTTC
This sequence comes from Streptomyces sp. NBC_01264, assembly GCF_026340675.1. Lineage (NCBI taxonomy): Bacteria > Bacillati > Actinomycetota > Actinomycetes > Kitasatosporales > Streptomycetaceae > Streptomyces > Streptomyces sp. NBC_01264. Next base: position 1,389,012 of record NZ_JAPEOX010000001.1, on the reverse strand, counting down.
GCCACCGTGACCTGGCAGCCGACCCGGACCCCGCCCGCGTGCGCGACCCGGGACGAGACCTACTGGGCCCGCTACCGCACGGCCCCCGTCGGCTCCCTGATGAACTGCGTGGCCTGAGCGGCGCGGCCCTGACCCGCATGGCCCTGACCTGCGTGGCCCTGACCTGCGTGGCCCTGACCTGCGTGGCCCTCACCTGCATGCCCCCGAGCCGTGCGGCCCTGAGCGGCGGCGGCTCAGGAGTCCGCGGCGGTGGCGCGGACCAGCTCCACGATCCGGTCGCGGGCCGCCCTGCCCTCCGGAAGCGGCATCAGGGGGTAGTCGTGCGGCAGCCCCGGCTCCTCGATGAACTCCACCTCGGCGCCGGCCGCCCGCGCCCGGTGCAGCAGTTCGCGGCTGTCGGTCGTCAGGACGTCCCGCGTGCCCGTGAACACCGTCAGCGGTGCCAGGCCCGCGAACGACCCGTGCAGCGGGCTCACCCGGGGATCGTCGGCCGCCAGGTTGCCCGCGTACAGCCGCCCGGCCTCCCGCAGGCCGGGGCGGGCCAGCATCGGGTCGCCCGCCTCGATGGCCGCCTGGTCGGGGTGGCTCATGGACACGTCCAGCCAGGGCGAGATCAGCACGATCCGCGAAGGCTGCGCCCCGTTCCGGTCGCGCAGCCGCTGCGCCGCGGCCAGCGCCAGCCCGCCGCCCGCCGAATCACCGAGGAGCACCGTGCCGCCGGCGCCCCCGCTCGCGATCAGCCCGCTGAGCAGGTCGGCGGCGACCGGGACGGTCCGGTCGGCGGTTCCGCGCGGGGCGAGTATGTACGCCGGTACGACCACGCGGGCCTGCGCCTGCGTGACCAGGGTGCGGATCAGCGACCAGTGCGCCCGGACCAGTTCGTTGATGTACCCGCCGCCGTGCATGTACAGCACCCGGGCCGCCGGTTCCGCGCCGAGCGGCGAGACCTCGTACACCGGCCAGGCCCCGACGAAGGTCCGCGAGACCTCCGCCACCCGGCCGAGCGAACGCGGGGGAAGGTGCGACGCCGGGCGCCGCATCGATTCCGCCACTTGGGTACGGACCGCCTCGGCGCTCCCGAACCGTCTTCGCCGTCCCGCCGCGATCAGCGCGACCGAAAGCGCTCTGCTGCGCAGACTCGGCACGCCCCTCACCTCCCCATTCCCGGCCCGGCCCACTCCCCGGCCCCTGCCCGTCACCTGAGGAGCATAGGCGTGAAGCTGGGCTGTGGACCCGCTTAAGAAATCCTCGATGGACTGATCACCCGCAGGTCGGCAGATTGGTGCTGTCCGAACGCTGCCCGGCCCGCACGCCCAGTGGCGCTCCCTTCCGCATGCCTGGAGCCACCCCCATGAAGGCACTCGTCAAGCACAAGGCCGAGCCCGGACTGTGGCTCATGGACGTTCCCGAGCCCGAGTACGGCCCCGGCGACGTGCTGATCAAGGTGCTGCGCACCGGCATCTGCGGGACGGATCTGCACATCCGTTCCTGGGACGGCTGGGCGCAGGGCGCCGTCAAGACCCCCCTCGTGCTCGGCCACGAGTTCGTCGGCGAGGTGGCCGCGCTCGGCGCGGACGTCCACGAGGACATCGAGGTCGGTGCGCTGGTCAGCGGCGAGGGCCACCTGGTCTGCGGGAAGTGCCGCAACTGCCTGGCCGGGCGCCGCCACCTGTGCCGCAGCACGATCGGGCTCGGGGTCGGCCGCGACGGCGCCTTCGCCGAGTACGTGGTCCTGCCCGCGCAGAACGTGTGGGTCCACCGCGCCAAGGTCGACCTCGACGTCGCGGCGATCTTCGACCCGTTCGGCAACGCCGTGCACACCGCGCTCTCCTTCCCGCTGGTCGGCGAGGACGTACTGATCACCGGTGCGGGACCGATCGGCATCATGGCGGCGGCCGTGGCCCGGCACGCGGGAGCGCGCAACGTGGTCATCACCGACGTCAGCCCGGAGCGTCTGGAGATCGCCCGCAAGGTCGGCGCCACCCTCGCGCTCGACGTCTCGAAGGCGACCATCGCCGACGCGCAGGCCCAGCTCGGCCTGCGCGAGGGCTTCGACATCGGCCTGGAGATGTCCGGTCGCGGCGAGGCCATGCGCGACATGATCGACAACATGACGCACGGCGGCCGGATCGCCATGCTGGGCCTGCCGGCGCAGGAGTTCGCCGTCGACTGGGCCAAGGTCGTCACCTCGATGATCACGATCAAGGGCATCTACGGCCGCGAGATGTTCGAGACCTGGTACGCGATGACCGTCCTGCTGGAGGGCGGGCTCGACCTCAGCCCCGTCATCACCGGCCGGTACGCCTACGGGGACTTCGAGGCCGCCTTCGACGAGGCGGCGACCGCCCGCAGCGGCAAGATCATCCTGGACTGGACCCAGGCCTAGGCCCAGGCCGGGCGCCGTCCGGCCCCACAGACCATTTCCCTCCGGCCGGGCCCCGCACCACCCTCCCCCCTCCGCGGGGCCCGGCCCCCCTCCTCCTTCCGCCGCACCAGGAGAAAGAGAGCACCGCACATGTTCGAGACCGTCCGCGCGGACCTCCGTACCACCCTCGACGAGATCCGCGCCGCGGGTCTGCACAAGCCCGAGCGCGTCATCGGCACCCCGCAGAACGCCGCCGTCGCGGTGACCTCGGGCGGAGCCGCGGGCGAGGTCCTCAACTTCTGTGCCAACAACTACCTCGGTCTCGCGGACCACCCCGAGGTGGTCACCGCGGCGAAGGAGGCCCTGGACCGCTGGGGCTACGGAATGGCCTCCGTACGCTTCATCTGCGGTACGCAGGAGGTGCACAAGGAGCTGGAGGCGCGGCTCTCCGCCTTCCTCGGCCAGGAGGACACGATCCTCTACTCCTCCTGCTTCGACGCCAACGGCGGAGTCTTCGAGACCATCCTCGGCCCCGAGGACGCGGTGATCTCCGACGCCCTCAACCACGCCTCGATCATCGACGGCATCCGCCTCTCCAAGGCCCGCCGCTTCCGCTACGCCAACCGCGACATGGCCGAGCTGGAGACGCGCCTGAAGGAGGCCGTCGAGGGCGGCGCCCGCCGCAAACTGATCGTCACCGACGGCGTGTTCTCGATGGACGGCTACGTCGCCCCGCTCGCGGAGATCTGCGACCTCGCGGAGCGCTACGACGCCATGGTCATGGTCGACGACTCGCACGCCGTCGGCTTCGTCGGCCCCGGCGGCCGCGGCACCCCCGAACTGCACGGGGTCATGGACCGCGTGGACATCATCACGGGCACCCTCGGCAAGGCCCTGGGCGGAGCCTCCGGCGGCTACGTCGCGGCACGCGCCGAGATCGTCGAGCTGCTGCGCCAGCGCTCGCGCCCGTACTTGTTCTCCAACTCCCTCGCCCCGGTCATCGCGGCGGCCTCCCTCAAGGTCCTCGACCTGCTGGAGTCGGCGGACGACCTGCGCGAGCGGCTCGCCGCCAACACCGCGCTCTTCCGTACGAAGATGACCGAGGCCGGCTTCGAGATCCTGCCCGGCGACCACGCGATCGCCCCCGTGATGATCGGCGACGCGGCGGAGGCGGCCAGGATGGCGGAACTCCTGCTGGAGCGCGGGGTCTACGTGATCGGCTTCTCCTACCCGGTGGTGCCGATGGGCGCCGCGCGGATCCGCGTCCAGCTCTCGGCCGCCCACTCCACGGCCGACGTGGAACGCGCGATCGCGGCGTTCATCGACGCGCGGGCGTCCCTGACGGGCGCCGAGAGCTGACCCCCGTTCGCTGTGTGCGTGCGGCGCCGTAGCCGGGGGCCAGCCCCGGACCCCCGCTCCTCAAACGCCGGAGGGGCTGGATTCGCCCGTCGGCGGTCTGGAAAATTCAGCCCCGCCGGCGTTTGAGGCGCGGGGTCCGGGGCGGAGCCCCGGGGAACGGTGGAAGGGCGGGTAGGGGACAGTCCCCAGTCTTCCGGGCTCCGGTACGGGCCGGCCCGGGTACCCGGGTGGGGGTGAGGCACCCCGGCTCGGTTCACTCGGGCCCCGCCCGATCGGCCGGCCCGGCAGGGCCTCGCGAGCTGCGAGAATGGCAGCGTGATCGACCCCCGGAGGCTGCGCATCCTGCGGGCCGTCGCGGACCACCGTACGGTGACCGCCGCGGCCGCCGCGCTGTACCTCACCCCCTCCGCCGTCTCCCAGCAGCTCGCGGCGCTGGAGCAGGAGACGGGGCACGCCCTGCTGACCCGCAGCGGCCGGGGCGTACGCCTCACCGCGGCCGGGCAGATCCTGCTCGGGCACACGCACGAGGTGCTCGCACAGCTGGAGCGGGCGGAGGCGGAACTCGCCGCCTACGCGGGCGGCTCGGCGGGCGAGGTCACCGTGGCCGCCTTCGCCACCGGCATCGCCGAAGTACTGGCCCCCGCCATCACCCGGCTCGCCGCGGACCATCCCGGGATCCGGCTGCGCGTACGCGACGCGGAGGGCGACCAGAGCCTGCTGCTCCTGCTCGACGGGGAGGCGGACCTGGCGCTGGCCGTCGAGTACCGGGGCGCCCCGGGAGCCGACGACGGCCGGCTCTCCGTGCTCCCGCTCTACGCCGAGCCCTTCGACGCGGTCCTCCCGGCCGGACACCCGCTCGGGGACCTGCCCGAGGTGTCCCTGGCAGACCTCTCCCACGCGGACTGGGTGGGCCAGTACCCCGGCAACCCCTGCCACGACGTGATGCTCCTCGCCTGCGAACTGGCCGGGTTCCAGCCCAGGCTGGTGCACTCCTCCGACGACTTCCGGGCCGTGGTGGCCCTGGTGGGCGCCGGCGCCGGAGTGGCCCTCGTGCCGCGCTCGGCGCTGCGCGGCATGGACCTCAAGGAGGTCCAGGTCCGCCCGGTGTCCGGGCCTGCGCCCACCCGCCGCGTCTTCGCCGCCACCCGGCGCGGCGCCGAGGCGCACCCTCTGATCGCCCCGGTCCTGGCCGCCCTGACCCGTGAGGCGGACCGGCTCCCGGAACACTGACCGCGGAGAAGGAGACGGCCTAGTCCCCGGCCTGCCCGAGCGTGAAGACGGCGCCGGGCGCGGCGTGTTCCACCGGCCCGGGGTAGCGGGCCGAGGCGCGGGACACGGCTTCGGCCGGATCCAGGTCCCGGCCGACGTGCGTGAGGACCAGCCGCCCGGCGCGCGCCGCGCGGGCGGTGTCGCCGGCGTCCTCGGGGGTGTGGTGCACCGGGTCGCCGTCCGCCGGGTGCGCCGAGCTGTCGGCCTCGCAGAGCAGGAGCGTGCAGTCCTCGGCGAACCGGGTCAGGGCCGGACAGGGAGCCGTGTCCCCGGAGTACACGAGGGACCGGCCTGCGGACTCCGCGCGCAGCGCGAAGGCGGGCATGCCGTGGGACACCGCCCGGCTGGTGAGGCCGAGGGCTCCGACCCGCGTGCGGTGGCCGTCGTGGAGCTCGTGGACCTCGAAGGCGGCCTCGACCGGGCTGCGGTCCGGCCCGTTGGTGAGGAACCCCGCCAGCCGGTCGGCGATGCCCGGCGGCCCGTAGAGGGGGAGCGGCGCGGGCCGCCGTACGTCGGCGTACAGCAGGCCGTAGTACGCGGTCAGCAGGTCGGCCGTGTGGTCGGCGTGCAGGTGCGAGATCCATATGGCGTCCAACTCGCCCAGCCCGACGTGCCGTTGCAGCGGCCCGAGGGTCCCGGTGCCCGCGTCGACCCAGACCCGGGCGCCGCCGCCTTCGAGCAGGTAGCCGGAGCAGGGGTTGTCGCGGGTGGGGTAGGGCGTCGCGCTCCCCAGGACGGTGAGCCGGAGAGGGGCGTGTGCATCCCGGGCGGTCTGTGTCGTCGGGGGAGTCTGTGCCATCGGGGGAGTCTAGGATCAGACGCCCTCGGCACGCTCGCGGGGGTCGGTGGCCATGATCCGCTCGAAGAAGTGCCGGACCTGGTCCTCGACGGGTTCCCGCGCGGACACGGGCAGTGTCTGCCAGCTGTCCGCCTCGCGCTCGCCCGACCGATAGGTCATGCAGGCCATGCCCACCTCGGGCTCCTCCTCCCGCTCCGAGACCTTGATCCCGTAGGGGTACGCCCTGCAGTCCCACCGCTCGTACCAGTCGGAGGAGGAGACCCGCTGGGCCAGCAGGCGGGCGGCGGTGTCCACGGGCTCCTCCCAGCTGTGGTCCGCCACGACCCGGGCCAGCTCGGCGTCGTACTGGGCGGCGTCGAACCGGAACTCGGGCGGGACCGGGACCCGTGTGTCGCTGGTGTTCTCCCACCCCGTCCACTCGACGCGGTCCCCCCGGCGCCGGATGGTGACGAACACTCCTCCGCAGCAACCGGTGTCGCAGTCGTTGTTCGACAGCTCGACGCGGCGTGGCGCGTCGGCGGCCCACAGCGGCCAGGTTTCGGGTGGGCCGAACCATCGCTCCTGATAACTGCTGGAGTCGCCACCCGGGTGGATCTCCTCCAGTACGTCACGGCCATCGACCAGTGGTCGTATGCCCGCTGACGGCCGGAGAGCGTCCGCTCGCGGGAGGACGGGGCGCAGGGCGAGAGTGTTAGCGGGAGCAAATTCTTCCATGTCCCCATCATGCCGGATCGCCGGCCGTGGCCCCCCGCCCCAGGTGGCCCCGGCCTCGCGGACCACCCGGAGCCGCTCAGGCGTGGAACCCCCCCAGGCCCGGAGCCGCCCAGGCCCGGAGCCGCTCAGGCGCGGATGACCTCCACGCCCGCCGCCTCGAACGCCTCGGTCACCGACGGGGACAGGCCGGTGTCCGTCACCAGGACGTCCACCGCGTCCGTCGAGACGATCCGGGCGAAGGCGCGGACGCCCAGCTTGCTGGAGTCGGCCGCGATCACCACGCGGCGGGCGCGCTCGCAGAGCAGCCGGTTCATGGCCGCCTCGTCCTCGTGGCGGGTGGCGGCCCCGTCGGCCGGATCGAAGGCGTCCACGCCGACGACGGCGGTGTCCACCGAGAGCTGCCCGAGCACTTCCATGGCGAGGGGGCCGGTGAGCTCGTAGGACTGGGGCCGGGCCACACCGCCCGTGAGCACGATCTTGAACTGCGGTCTGATGACCAGCTCGCCCGCGATGTTCAGCGCGTTGGTGACCACGGTGAGCGCGGGCGAGCCTGTGGCGAGGTCGGGCCGGGCGGCCAGCGCGCGCGCCACCTCGGTGGTCGTGGTGCCGCCGGTCAGGCCGATGACCTCGCCCGGGACGATCAGCGCCGCGACGGTCTCGCTGATACGGCTCTTCTCGGCGGCCCGGCGCGAGGTGCGATAGCGCAGCGGGAGTTCGTACGAGACCCCGTGCAGGACCGCTCCGCCGCGCGTGCGGACCAGCAGCTGCTGCTCGGCGAGCTGGTCGAGGTCGCGCCGGATCGTGGCGGCGGACACGCCGAGGGTCTCGGCGGCGGGTTCCACTTCCAGCTCGCCCCGCTCCACCAGCAGGTCCAGCAGTGTCTGCCAGCGTTCCTTGCGGGTCATCGGCCGCCCTTCCGGTCTTGTCTTCGATATTCGCTTCGCCGTTCGCTCCGGCGCTCCCTCTTGGCCTACACGTCGAGATTAACGCAGGAGATCATCCCTGAGATGCTTGAAGTTGCCTGAAAGAGCCCAGTATCTTGCAGGAACAAGCACTCAGAGGTGCACGCACTGCGCTAGGGAGCCGCCATGAGCCATGTCGCGTACGAGTTGGGCACGCAGCCCGCATGCTGGGAACGGGCCGCCGAACTGGCCCCGGAACACCGCGCGGTGCTGCCGCGGCCGGGGGAGCGTACCGCGATCGTCGGATGCGGGACCTCGTACTACATGGCCCAGGCCGCCGCCGTGTTGCGCGAGGAGGCCGGGCAGGGCGAGACCGACGCCTTCCCCGCATCGGAGTTCCCCCGCCACCGGCGCTACGACCGGGTCGTCGCGCTGACCCGGTCGGGGACCACCACCGAGGTCCTCGACCTGCTCGCCGGGCTGCGGGACGCCGGCGTGCCCACCACCGCCGTCATCGGAGACCCCGCCACCCCCGTCATCACCCTCGCCGACGCGCTCGTCGTCCTGGACTTCGCCGACGAGCAGTCCGTCGTCCAGACCCGCTTCGCCACCACCGCCCTCACCCTGCTGCGCGCCCACGTCGGCCTGCACAGTCCCTCCGTCGTCGCCGACGCGCGCGCCGCACTGGCCGACCCGCTCCCGGCGGAGCTGGAGACCCGGGGGCAGTTCACCTTCCTCGGGCGGGGCTGGAGCGTCGGGCTCGCCAACGAGGCCGCTCTGAAGATGCGCGAAGCCGCCCTGGCCTGGGCCGAGTCCTACCCCGCCATGGAGTACCGGCACGGCCCCATCAGCGTCTCCGCGCCCGGCACCGCCACCTGGTCGCTCGGCGACGCCCCCGAAGGGCTCGCCGAACAGGTCCGGGGGACCGGAGCCCAGTGGGTGGCCGGGCACCTCGACCCGCTCGCCGAGCTGGTCCGCGTGCACCGCCTGGCCGTCGCCGTCGCCGCCCACCAGGGGCTGGACCCGGACGCTCCGCGCAACCTGACCCGGTCCGTCATCCTCACCACGGGCGAGGAGGCCGTCCGATGAGCCTCGTCCCCGCCGGCGGGCTCGTCCTGGAGGCTGCGGCTCGGGGGCGCGCCGTCCCCGCCTTCAACATCATCACGCTGGAGCACGCCGAAGCGGTCGTCGCGGGCGCCGAAGCCGCCGGACTGCCCGTGATCCTCCAACTCAGCGAGAACGCGGTCAAGTTCCGAGGCGGGGCGCTGCTGCCGATCAGCCGGGCGGCCGTCGCCGTCGCCGAGGCCGCCGGGGTCCCCGTCGGGCTGCACCTGGACCACGTCAAGAGCTCCGAACTGCTCCGGCAGGCCGTGGACGCCGGATTCAGCTCGGTCATGTACGACGCCGCGCACCTCCCCTACGCCGAGAACCTGGAGGCCACCCGCTCCGCCGCCGACTGGGCGCACGTCAACGGGCTCTGGATCGAGGCCGAACTGGGCGAGGTCGGCGGCAAGAACGGGGCCGCGCCGCTGGACCCGCACGCACCCGGCGCCCGTACCGACCCGGACGAGGCGCGGCGGTTCGTCGCCGACTCCGGAGTCGACGCGCTGGCCGTCGCCATCGGCAGCAGCCACGCCATGACCAGCCGGACCGCCGCCCTGGACCACGCGCTGCTCGGCCGCCTCGCCAAGTCGGTCGACGTCCCGCTGGTGCTGCACGGCTCCTCCGGCCTGCCGGACGCCGAACTCGCCGCGGCCGTCGCCGGCGGCATCCGCAAGGTCAACATCGGCACCGCGCTCAACGTGGCGATGACCGAGGCCATCCGTACCCATCTGACCGCCGCGGATCCCCGTCCGTACCTGACCGCCGCGCGGGAGGCGATGACGGCGACGGCCGCCGCCATGATCAGCGCCCTGAACTGACCGGAACGGGTGTCGGGGGCCGAACGGGCGCACGGAGCGGCTCCCCGCGGGATTCCTCCCACTCAGTGGGAGGACGGCCGCGGCGGGAGCGGTGTTTCGTCGGATGCCGGAGCAGAGCAGGCGCCGCCGAGGGAAGGCCACCGCACATGCCGCAGCCGTACATGCCGCAGCCGTATCCGACACAGTCCTATCCGTCACAGCCGTATCTGCCGCACCGCTTCGGGGTGTTCCTCGCCCCCTACCACCGGCCCGACGGCGATCCCGCGCTCCAGCTGCGGCGGGACCTCGACCTCGCCACCGACCTCGACCGGCTCGGCTACGAGGAGCTGTGGGCCGGTGAACACCACTCCGCCGGGTAAGAGATCATCGCCTCGCCCGAGGTGTTCCTCGCCGCGGCCGCCGAGCGCACCGGCCGCATCATGCTCGGAACCGGGGTCAACTCCCTCCCGTACCACCAGCCGTTGATCCTCGCCGACCGGATCTGCCAGCTCGACCAGCAGTCCCGCGGCCGCGCCATGCTCGGAGTGGGACCGGGCCAGCTGCCCTCCGACGCGTTCATGATGGGCGTCGACCCGCTCCGCTCCCGCGCGATGACGGCCGACGCGCTCGACGCGATCGTGCGGCTGCTGCGCGGGGAGACGGTCACGGCCGCCACCGACTGGTTCACCCTGGAGGAGGCCCGGCTCCAGCTCGGCCCCTACCGGGGCCGGGAGCTGGAGGTCGCGGTCGCCTCCGCCGTGTCCCCGACCGGGGCGGTGCTCGCGGGCCGCCACGGGGTCGGCATGCTCTCGCTCGCCGCCGCCGACCCCGCCGGGTACGCGGCCCTCGACGCCAACTGGGCCGCCCACGAGCGCGCCTGCGGGGAGACCGGCCGGCCCGCCGACCGCTCCACGTGGCGGCTGGTCACCCCGGTCCACCTGGCCGAGACACGCGAACAGGCCCTGCGCGAAGCCGAGTACGGCACCCCCGACATCGTGGACTACATCGAGCGGCTCGGCGGCAGCCGCCCGGACGGCTGCGCCACCCCGGCCGGTGCCGTCGAGCGGTGGACCACCGAAGGGCTGCCGGCCTTCGGCCGCGCCGTCATCGGAACCCCCGAGGACGCCGTCCGGCGGATCGAGGAACTCGCGGACAGGACGGGCGGGTTCGGGACCTTCCTCATCCTCCGGCTGGACCTCGCCGAACCGGCGGCCGCCCTGCGCAGCCTAGAGCTCTTCGCCGAGCGGGTCGTCCCCCGGCTCACCGGCCACACCGAAGCCCGCCGCCGCGCCAGCCTGGAGTGGGCAGGGCGCAACAGCGAACGGTTCACCGGGGCGATGCGCCGGGCCACGATGGACGCCATCGCCCGCAAGGGAGAGGTCCGTTGAGGGCCGCGGTGCTCGCCGACGGCCGGTTCCTCGTACGGGAGCACCCGGATCCGGTGCCCGGCCCCGGGCAGGCGCTCGTGGAGACCGAAGCCTGCGGGATCTGCGGCTCCGACCTGAGCGCGGTCGCACACACGGAGGAGTTCCTCCGGGCCTCCCGGGACAGCGGAACCACCAGCTTCCTCTTCGACCCGGACCGGCCGCTGGTGATGGGCCACGAGTTCTCCGGCCGGGTCCTGGCCTACGGGCCCGGCGCGACCGGACCCGAACCGGGAACCGGGGTCGTCGGCCTGCCCTGGGCGGTCGACCCGGGCGGGGTCGTGCGGACCGTGGGCTACAGCAATGCCTTCCCCGGCGGATTCGGCGAACGGATCGTCGTACAGGCGCAGGCGCTGCTGCCCGTCCCGCCCTCCCTGGACCTCGCCCTCGCCGCCCTCACCGAGCCGCTGGCCGTGGGCTTCGGCGACATCGCGCGCAGCGCGGCGGGGAAGGACACCCCGGCCGTGGTCATCGGCTGCGGACCGGTCGGCCTCGGAGCCGTCGCCGCGCTGCTGGAGCGCGGCGCCGGACCCGTGGTGGCCTCCGACCCGTCGGCGCTGCGGCGGGCGGCCGCCCGCCGGCTCGGCGCGCACGCGGTGGTGGACCCGGCCGGGCAGGACCCCGTACGGCTCTGCGCGGAGCTCGCGGGAGCCCGCCCGCGCCCCACCGTGGTCGTCAACTGCGTGGGCGTGCCCGGGATGCTCGACCAGCTCCTGCACACCGTCCCGCGCGGCACCGAGATCCTGCAGATCGGCGGGGTGATGACCGAGGACGTGATCCGCCCCGTCGTCGGCATCTACAAGGACGTCACGATCCGCATGTGCCTGACCTACCCGCCCGAGGAGTTCGGGGCCACCCTCGACCGCCTCGCCGACGGCCGCATCGGCCCCGGGTCCCTGGTCACGGGAGAAGCGGGCTTCGGCGGACTGGACGCCGCCTTCGCCTCCCTGCGGCGGCCGGAGGAGCACATCAAGGTCCTGATCCGGCCCGGGCGGGAAGGAACCGGGGTGGTGGCCCGCTGATCGTGCCACTGTTCGCGCCCCTGTCCGTGCCACTGGTCGGGCGCTGACCCTTCCGGATTCTTGGAACAGGTTCTAGTCTGCCCCCGCGGCGGCGGCGGACGGCCGCGCGACCTTGAGCCACGAGAGACCCGGAGGGGCCGTGCACCTCGAATACACGCCTGAGCAGCAGCAGTTGCGCACCGAGCTGCGCGCCTACTTCGCCGAGCTGATCCCCGACGACGTCTACGCCCGCTACGAGGACCCGGCCGAGCAGAAGCGCTTCTACCGGGAGACCATCCGCCGGCTCGGCGCCGACGGCTGGCTCGGGGTCGGCTGGCCCGAGGAGTACGGCGGGCGCGGGATGTCGCCCATGGACCAGTTCATCTTCTTCGACGAGGCCGCGCAGGCCGTCGTACCGCTGCCGCTGATGGCGCTCAACACCGTCGGGCCGACCATCATGCAGTTCGGCACCGACGAGCAGAAGGCGTACTTCCTGCCCAAGATCCTCGCGGGGGAGATCGACTTCGCCATCGGCTACAGCGAGCCCGACGCCGGCACGGACCTCGCCGCCCTCAAGTGCAAGGCCGTCCGCGAGGGCGACGAGGAGACCGGCACCTACGTGGTCGACGGGCAGAAGATCTGGACCACCAACGGCGACACCGCCGACTGGGTCTGGCTCGCCGTCCGCACCGACCCGGACGCCCCGGCCCACAAGGGCATCACCATGCTCCTGGTGCCGACCTCCGACCCCGGGTACTCCTGCACCCTGATCAACACCCTGGCCTCGCACGACACCACCGCCAGCTACTACGAGAACATCCGCGTCCCGGCGAGCCGCCGCGTCGGCCAGGAGAACAAGGGCTGGCGCCTGATCACCAACCAGCTCAACCACGAGCGCGTCACCCTGGCCGCCCACGGCACCATGGCCATCCGCGCCCTGCACGACGTCCAGCGCTGGGCCGCCGAGACCAAGCTCGCCGACGGCCGCCGCGTCATCGACCTCTCCTGGGTCCGCGGCCGCCTCGCCCGCACCCACGCCCGCCTCGACGCGATGAAGCTGCTCAACTGGCAGATGGTCAACGCCGTCCAGGACGGCAACCTCACCCCGCAGGACGCCTCCGCCGTCAAGGTCTACGGCTCCGAGGCGCGCAGGGACGCGTACGCCTGGCTGATGGAGGTGGTCGGCGCGGCCGGTTCCCTCAAGGACGGCTCCGCGGGCGCGGTCCTGCACGGCGAACTGGAGCGCGGCTACCGCAGCGCGGTCATCTTCACCTTCGGCGGCGGCAACAACGAGATCCAGCGCGAGATCATCTCCTGGATCGGCCTCGGCATGCCGAGGGTGCGCCGCTGAGCGATGGTGCGTCGCAGGAACCACTGGACCGGAACCACTGGACCGGAACCACTGGATCAGAGCTGGATCGCAACTACTGGAGGCGTGTCGCGGTCCGGACGAGGTCGGCGACGGCTCTGGACCGGCTGTGCGGGGGCCAGGCGATGACGGTGGTGACCGCCGGCGCGTCCAGCACGGGCACAGCGGCGAGGTCCGCGTGTAGGGGAACCCCGACGGCACGCCACTGGTCAAGGTGTCCCACGGCGATCCGTACGCGGACTGCACCATCGGCGCGATCTCCCCCGAGAGCATCGTCTACCCCGGCACCGAGGTCGAGCCGTACCTGTCCGTCGATCCGCGCGACTCGAAACGCGTGGTCACCGTGTACCAGCAGGACCGCTGGAACGACGGCGCCGCCCGCGGCCTGGTGGCCTCCTGGACCACCGACGGCCACACCTTCCACCGGAGCACGCTGCCGTTCAGCCTGTGCGCGCCCGGCGGCGCGGACTACGAACGGGCCTCCGACCCCTGGGTCAGCACCGGCCCGGACGGCACCGTCTACGCGAGCGGGGAAGGCGTCGACTTCACCAAGAGCACGCGCAGCGCCCTCCTGACCGCCACGTCCCACGACGGCGGCCGCACCTGGCAGAACCTCACCACCACCCACGTCGACGAGCAGCCGTTCTTCAACGACAAGCCCTCGCTCACCGCCGACCCGATCCGCGAGGGCACCGCCTACCAGGTCTGGGACCGCCTCGACAACGACCCGCCCGGCCCCAGCTCCCTCGACGGTCCCGGCTACATCTCCCTCACCCGCGACGGCGGCCGCACCTGGAGCGAGGCCCGGCGGTTCGTCGACACCGCCGCCGTGCCCAACACCCAGACCATCGGCCATGTGATCGTCGTCGACCGGCGCACCGGCACCCTGTACGACTTCTACGACCGGATCACCCTCTCCGACGACCTGAGCACCGTCACCGAAGCCCGCTACGAGGTGGTCAGCTCCACCGACGCCGGAGAAACCTGGAGCGCCCCGGCCACCGTGGCCCGCGACACCTCCGTACCGGAGGTAGACCCGAACGACCCCGCCAAACTGCTGCGCGCCGGATCCACCCTGCCCAGCCCGGCCGTCGACCCGAAGACGGGCACGCTGTACATGGCCTACGAGGGCTCGGACTTCTCCGGCGGCAGCTTCGACTCGGTCCAGCTCGTGCGCTCCACCGACGGCGGACGCACCTGGGGGACCCCCGAACTGATCAGCCCTGAGGACGTGCCGGCCTTCTCCCCGTCGATCGCGGTCGACGACCGGGGCACGGTCGCACTCACCTACTACGACCTGCGCTTCCTCGAGCCGGGCGACACCACCACCCTGCCCACCGCCTACCAACTGGCCACCCTGCCGCACGGGGACCTCGAACGCCGGAGCGAGCGACGCATCTCGCGGATCTTCGACTGGCTGCAGGCACCGTTCGCCGGGGGCTACTTCCTCGGTGACTACCAGGGCCTGGTGGCGGACGGCAAGGGAGTGCGGGCGGTGCTCACCGAGACCAACTCCGGCGCACCGCAGAACCGTACGGACGTGTACACCAGCAGTCTGCGCACCCACTGACCGATACCGGTCCCCGTCATGGCGACGGTATCGCCGGCAGGAGCCGCAACGGTCGACACCGTTGCGGCTTCCGGCATTTCGGCGGCCTGGCGCCGACGGTCCGCTTGCTGTTTCCTGGACGGCGTACGCACAGAGCGTTGTGGCAGCAGGACCGGTCCCCGCGCAGACGGTGACCGTGGCACCTCAGGACAGCCGCCAGGCCGAGCCGATGGGGGAACTCCATGACAGCCGCGCACGAAGTCCCGGACATCCTCTCGCAGGAGTTCGCCGAGAACCCCTACCCGGTCTACCGGGCCATGCGGGAGAGCACACCCCTCATCTGGCACGAGGGGACGCAGAGTTGGATCATCTCGCGCTACGAGGACGTCGCGCGGGCCTTCAAGGACAAGGAAGCGCTCTTCACCACGGACAACTACGCATGGCAGGCCGAGCCCGTGCACGGCAGGACCCTGATCCAGATGAGCGGCCGCGAGCACGCCACGCGCCGCGCCCTGGTCGCCCCGGCCTTCCGCGGCAACGAGCTGCGGGACAAGGTCCTTCCGGTCATCGAGCGCAACGCGCGCGAGCTGATCGACGCGTTCCGCGACACCGGTTCCGTCGACCTGGTGAGCGGGTTCGCCTCCCACTTCCCCATCTCGGTCATCGCCGACATGTTCGGACTGGACCGGTCCGGTCAGCAGGCCCTCGGAGGCTGGTACCGGGCCTTCGTGGCGTTCACCGGCAACCTGTCCGGCGACCCGGAGCGGGCGGCCGAGGGCGCGCGGGCCCAGGCCGAGTTCGCCGCGTACATGCTGCCGGTCATCAGGCACCGGCGGGAGCACCTCGGGGACGACCTGCTGTCCGCGCTCTGCACCGCCGAGGTCGACGGCGTGAGCATGAGCGACGAGGACATCAAGGCGTTCTGCAGCCTCCTCCTCACGGCCGGCGCCGAGACCACGGACAAGGCCGTCGCGGGCCTCTTCGCGAACCTCCTGGCCAACCCCGACCAGCTCGCCGCCGTGCAGCGCGACCGCTCGCTCATCGACCGTGCCTTCGCGGAGACCCTGCGCTACACCCCGCCGGTCCACATGATCATGCGCCAGGCCGCCGTCGACGTGACCATGAGCGGCGGCACCATACCCGCCGGGGCCACCGTCACCTGTCTGATCGGCGCCGCCAACCGCGACCCCGACCGCTACAAGGACCCGGACAGCTTCGACCTCTTCCGCGACGACCTGACGGCGACCACCGCCTTCTCCGCGGCCGCCGACCACCTGGCGTTCGCGCTCGGACGGCACTTCTGCGTCGGTGCGCTGCTGGCCAGGGCCGAGGTGGAGACGGCCACCAACCAGCTCCTCGACGCCATGCCCGGCGTCCGGCCGGCCCAGGGGTACGACCCGGCCGCCGAGGGAGTCTTCACCCGCGGGCCGAAGTCCCTGCTCGTGGAGTTCACACCGGCGGCCGGCTGAGGCGCCGCCCTTCCCGCGCCCTACCGGCGGTCGTCCCGCGAAGGGACGTCCGGCCGGTGGTCGGGGTGGACCCAGCTCGGTTTGCGGAACTTCAGGAAGCACACGGGCGCCACGATCCCCAGGAGCAGCAGGCCGCCGCCGACGATCAGCAGGTAGCGCCACAGGGACTGGCCGCCGAACTGGTCCGGCGGTACGAAGCCGATGAACAGCGCGGCGACCGAGGCCACGGCCCCGGTGCCCGCCACCCAGGTCACGGCGGGCACCCGGAAGCCGCGTTCCACCTCGGGCCGGGTCCTGCGGAGCCTGACCACCGCCGCGAACATCAGGAGGTAGGCGATCAGGTAGATCTGCACCGTGATCACGGAGAACATCCAGTACGCGCTGGAGACGTCGTCGCTGAACGCGTACAGCACACCGATCAGCGTGGTGATCACGCCCTGCGCGACCATGATGTTCTGCGGGGTGCCGTACTTGTTGAACCGCTGGAAGACCGGCGGCAGGTATCCCTCCTGACGGGAGAGCAGGACCAGGCCCTTGGCCGGGCCGGACAGCCAGGTGAGCATGCCGCCGAGTGCGGCCGCCACCAGCATCACTCCGACGACCCTCGTCATCCAGCCGATGTGGAAGTGGTCGAAGAAGGCCTGGAAGGCCTGCATCAGCCCGGCGGTGAGGCTCAGCTCCGAGGACGGCATCACCCAGGAGATGGCCAGGGCCGGAAGGATGAAGATCAGCAGCACCAGGCCGGTCGCCAGGAACATCGACTTCGGGTACTCGCGCTTCGGGTGCCGCAGCGAGGAGACGTGTACGCCGTTCATCTCCATGCCCGCGTAGGACAGGAAGTTGTTGACGATCAGGACCAGGCTGGCGAGCCCCGTCCACGGCGGCAGCCAGTGGGAGGCGCCCATGGGCTGGGCGGAGGAGTTGCCCTGGCCGAGGAAGACGATGCCGAGGACCACCAGCAGGACGCCGGGGACGAGGGTGCCGATGACGAGCCCGGCGGAGGAGAGCCCCGCGACCGTCTTCGTGCCCCGGGAGGAGATCCAGACCCCGGTCCAGTAGACGACGACGATGACGATCGCGACGTAGAGCCCGTTCTCGGCGAGCCGGGGGTTGATGACGTAGGCGAAGGTGCTCGCCACGTACGCCAGCAGGCTCGGGTAGTACGCGATGGTCATGGCGAACTGGCACCAGACCGCGACGAACCCGAGCGGTTTGCCGAGCGCCTCGCTGACCCACCGGTAGATGCCGCCCGACCAGCCCGAGGCCAGCTCGGCCCCGACCAGGGCGGTCGGCAGGAGGAAGACGACGGCGGGCAGGAGGTAGAGGAAGACCGCGGCGAGACCGTAGATCGCCATGGAGGGCGAGGGACGGAGGCTGGCGACGGAGGCGGTCGTCATCAGGGCGAGCGTCACCCAGGAGATGAACTGCCTCTTCGTCCCGCGCCCGGCCCCGACTTCGGCTTCGACCTCGTCAGGTGTGTCTTCCGTGGTGGCCATGGACCCATGCTCGGTGCCCGCCCCGGCTCCCGCACATCGAAGGCCCAGCCCTCCCGCACCGGGCCCCGCCCTTTCCTCCGAACGGGCTAGGTATAAAACTGCCGGACGTTGGTTACACATGGGTCTCCGAGTAGACGGAGGTCCGCCATGCCCCCTTCACCGCAACAGCGGCAAGACCGTCAGGCCCAGCACCGCCTGGGGGTCCTGCGATACGCCGAAGAAGTCACGGGGAACGTTGCGCTGACCTGCCGGTACTACGGCATCAGCCGGACTTGCTTCTACAAGTGGCAGCGCGGATACGAGGACGACGGCCTCGACGGCCTGCGCGACCGGTCCAGCAAGCCGCATCACTGTCCTCACGCCACCGAGGACGACGTGGTGAACAAGATCGTCTACCTGCGGCAGCGCTACCACTTCGGTCCCATGAAGATCAAGATGTACCTCAAGCGGTACCACGACATCGACATCGCCTGTTCAGCCGTCTACCGCATCCTCAAGAAGCTCGGGCTGAACCGCCTGCCGGCCTCCCAGCGCTACCAGCGGCACGACAAGCGCTACACCCGCTACGAGAAGCAGCTGCCCGGCAACCGCGTGCAGATCGACGTCAAGTTCATCGAACCAATCGGTCTCCCCGAGCAGGCTCCAGCGACAGTGCCGGTGACCGGGCCACCTCCCAAACGGCGACGCCGGGCGAAGTACTACCAGTTCACCGCCATCGATGACTGCACCCGGCTGCGGGTCCTGCGGATCTACCCGCGGTGCGACCAAAAGACCGCCGTCCAGTTCCTCGACTACGTCCTCGAGCGCCTGCCGTTCCGCATCGAAGTCATCCAGACCGACAACGGCGCGGAGTTCCAGTCCGCCTTCCACTGGCACGTCCTCGACAAGGGCATCGCCCACACCTACATCAAACCCGCATCACCGCACCTCAACGGCAAAGTCGAACGCTCCCACCGCATCGACGCCGAGGAGTTCTACCGCATGCTCGATGGCATCGTCATCGACGACACAGGCGTCTTCAACGACAAGCTGCGAGAGTGGGAGGACTACTACAACTACCACCGCCCCCACGGCGCCCTCGGCGGCCAGACACCCTACGAACGCCTCAAGCAGAAAACCGAGGCCCCGGTGTAATCAAGCTCCGGCAGTCACACAGCTAGGCCGTCTCCGCGTGCCGGGCCTCCGTCGCGGCGATCACCCGCTGCCGGGCCTGCCGCCGGGCCTGCTTGAGCTTCCCGTCGGCCACGAGGACGGGGACGTACCAGAGCCGGCCCCACACGCTGTAGGACAGCGTCCCGCTCATCGGCGACATCGGCGCTGTGGGAGTTCAGAGCGGCCCGCTCCTCCCGCCCCGGGCCTAGATTTGGGCGGCCCCGCCGTCCACGAAGAGTTCGATCCCGGTGATGAAGCTGCTCTCCCCGGAGGCGAGGAACAGGGCCGCCGCGGCCACCTCCTCCGGGCGTCCGGCCCGGCCGAGCGGAACTCCGGCCGTCGCCCGCTCGCGGACGTGCGCCGGGGCGCCGGCCAGGGCCGGGGTGTCGATCGGGCCCGGGCTGAGGGTGTTCACCCGGACGGAGCGCCCCGCGAGCTCCAGGGCCAGGCTGCGCGCGAGGGACCGTACGGCCGCCTTCGTGGCGGCGTACGCCCCGTACCGCGCGGACGCCGAGGAGCCGGCGGCCGAGCCCAGCAGGATCACCGAGGCGCCGTCGCGCAGCAGCGGCAGGGCCCGTTGGACGGTGAAGAAGGCGCCGCGGAAGTTCAGGTCCGAGGTGGCGTCGAACTGCTCCTCGGTGAAGTCGGCGAAGCCGCCGGGCGGGCCGCCGCCCGCGTTCACGACCAGCACGTCGATCCCCTCGCAGCCCGCGGCCGCGACCGCCGCGTACAGCCGGTCCAGGTCCGCGACGCGCGAGGCGTCACCGGGTACGGCGACGGCTTCCGTTCCCAGTTCGCGGACCGCCGCGGCCAGTTCCTCCGGCCGCCTCCCGGTGACGAAGACCCGGGCGCCCTCCTCCACGAAGCGCCGGGCCGTCGCCAGGCCGATGCCGGACGACCCGCCCGTGACGACGGCGACCCGCCCTTCGAGCTGTCCCTTGCGCATGACCGTGCCTCCGCGTCCCGAGGGGAGGCGGGTGCGGTCCGCCGGGGCGAAAGCCTAGGGTCGCGCACACGCGTGCGTACGGCCGTTCGGTGGAATGCTGGAAAGGGTCCGCGGACCACCGCGGCCGACGGGGGAGGAGCCGGACATGGACGAGAGCACGGGCCCCGACCCGGGGCTCTACGGCCCCGGGTCCGTGACCTGGCAGTGCCACGGGGACCCGGTCATGTGGATCGCCGGGGTCCGCGCGCTGTACCTCCAGGCCCTGCACCCGCGCGCGGTCCGCGGAGTCATGGAGAACAGCTCCGCCTTCAGCGGGGACAACGGCGGGGGCGACGCCTGGGGACGCCTGCTGCGCACCGCCGACTTCGTCGGCACGGTCACCTACGGCACCACCGAGGCCGCCGAGCGGGCCGGCGCCCGAGTCCGCAAGATCCACACCATGCTGTCGGCGACCGATCCGGCCACCGGGGCACGGTTCCGCGTGGACGAGCCCGAGCTGCTGCTCTGGATCCACTGCGCCCAGATCAACAGCTTCCTGCACGTCCTGCGCCGCTCCGGGGTCCCGCTCACCCCCGCGCAGGCGGACCGCTACGTGGCCGAGAACCGCGTCAACGCACGGCTCGTCGGCCTCGACCCGTCCGGGGTACCGGGGGACACCGCGTCCCTGGCCGCCTACTTCGAGCGGATCCGCCCCGAACTCGCCGCCGGACCCGACGCGCACGCCGTCGACTCCTTCCTGTGCGCCCCGCCCATCCACCCCCTCCTCGTCCCTGGCCGAAACCTGGTGTGGCGCCCACTCGCCGCCCTCGCCTACGGATCCCTCCCCGGCTGGGCGCACCAGCTGTACGGCCGCCCCGCACCGGCCCCGCGCAGCGTTACCCGTCGCCTGCGTCTCACCGGTACCCTGCTGCGCAGCATTCCCGCAGGTCTGCGCTGGCAGCTGCCTCCAGGTCACATCTTGAAAGCGATGCGCCGCATGGGCCCCGGGAGCCGCCCCGCGCCGTACACACTGCGTACATCAGCGGCCATACTGGACCGGCCGGGGAGGGCGTAGCACGACACACGGGGGCGGCTTCAAGACATGGCGGAGTCCAGACTGATCCACGGCCGGTACCGGTCGCTCGACCTGATCGGGCGCGGCGGCATGGGCGAGGTGTGGCGGGCCCGCGACGAGTCGCTGGGCCGGCAGGTCGCCGTCAAGTGCCTCAAGCCCATCGGGTCCGAGCAGGACACCCACTTCACCCAGGTACTGCGCGAGCGCTTCCGCCGCGAGGCCCGCGTCGCCGCCTCCCTCCAGCACCGGGGCGTCACCGTCGTCCACGACTTCGGCGACGACAGCGCGGCCGGCGGCCCCCTGTACCTCGTCATGGAGCTCCTCGAAGGCCGCAACCTCAGCCAGCTCCTGGAGGACAACGACGCGCGCCCGCTCCCCGTGGACGTGGTGGTCGACATCGCCGAGCAGATGGCGGCCGCCCTCGGCTACACCCACGACCAGGGCGTCGTCCACCGCGACCTGAAGCCCGCCAACATCATGCGGCTCACCGACGGCACGGTGAAGATCTGCGACTTCGGCATCGCCCGGCTGGCCGCCGACATCGGCTTCACCGCGAAGCTCACCGGCGGCGGCATGGCCATGGGCACCCCGCACTACATGTCGCCCGAGCAGATCGCCGGCGGCGAGGTGGATCACCGCAGCGACCTCTACTCCCTCGGCTGCGTCCTGTACGAGATCGCCACCGGAGCCCCGCCCTTCGACCTCGGCGACTCCTGGTCCGTGCTGGTCGGCCACCGCGACACCGCGCCCGTGCCGCCGCGCGAGCACCGGCCCGAGCTGCCGGTCTCCTTCGAGCGGCTGGTGCTCGACCTGCTCGCCAAATGCCCCGAGGACCGGCCGGGCGACGCCCGCCACCTGCACCGGCAGCTCGTCGAGGCCCGGCTCGGCCCGGGAGCCGCGACCGGAGCGCACCTGCCGCTGCCCGTCTGGGCCGACGGGATGACCGCCGGACGCAGGGCCGGCATCGAGGCCCGCCCCGCGAGCGGGGAGTGGGCCGTCCTCACCGGCTCCTGGACCGCCGCGCGCCCGAGCGGGGAGCGGCGCACGTCCGCCGGGGTGGCCACCGGCACCGCCACCGTTCCCCCGGCCGTGAAGGCCGCCGCACCCGCGCCGACCGTCGTACGCCCGCGTCCGGCCGAGGACCCCCGGCTCACCGCCGCCTACGGGTCCCCGCACGGCCCAGGCCCCGCCCCCACCGGCCCGGCCGCGCTCGACGCGGGCCACACGCGGGCCTTCGCCCTCAGCCGGGCCGGCCGTACCGAGGAGGCCCTCGCGGGGTACGCGGCCGTCGCCGAAGGGCGCGCCCGGGTGCTCGGAGCCGACCATCCGGACACCTTGGCCGCGCGGCAGGAGGCGGCGTACGAGACGGGCCTGCTCGGCCGCCACCAGGAGGCGTACGAGGGCTACCGCGCGGTGCTCGCCGCCCGCGAGCGGACCGTGGGCCGGATCCACCCCGACACCCTGCGCTGCCGGCACAACCTGGCCTGCGCGCTGGGCGCCCTCGGCCGCTTCTCCGAAGCCCACGCCGCCGCCGCCGAGGTGGCCGCCGACCGGGCGGCCGTCCTGGGGGCGGAGCACGCGGACACGCTGCTGACCCGGTACGAGGTGGCGTACGCGCTGGGCCGCCTGGACCGCTGGGAGGAGGCCCTGGAGGCCTTCCGGCACATCGCGGCCGTACGGGAGCGGGTGCTCGGCCGGGACCACCCCGACACGCTGGCCGCGCGCTACGAGGCCGGGATCGCGCTGGGCCGGACCGGGCGCTCGGCCGAGGCCCTGGAGCTGTTCCGGGACCTGGTCCGCGACCGCACCCGGGCCTACGGGGCCGCCGATCCGGAGACGCTGCGGGCCCGGCACGTCCTCGGGGTGAACCTCGGGCGCCTGGAGCGCTGGGAGGAAGCGGTGGCGGAGGCCCGCGAGGTGGCCGCGGCGCGGTCCCGCACGCTGGGCCCCGAGCACCCGGACACCCTGGTCAGCCGCCGAGAGCTCGCCGTCGGGCTCGGCCGGCTGGGCCGCTGGGACCAGGCGCTGCCGGTCTACCGGGAACTCTCCGGCATCCGCGAACGCTCGCTCGGCGACGGCCACCCGGACACGGTCGCCGCCCACGCCGACGAGACGCACTGTCTGGAGCGGCTCGGCCAGGTGTGTTACCAAGAGCCATGACGACCTCGCGGGGCTTCGGGCACGACGTGTACGACGCGGTGATCGTGGGCGGGGGCCACAACGGCCTCGTCGCCGCCGCCTACCTGGCCAGGGCCGGCCGCTCGGTCCTGGTCCTGGAGCGGCTCGGCCGCACCGGCGGGGCCGCCGTGTCCACCCGGCCGTTCCCGGGCGTCGACGCCCGCCTGTCCCGCTACTCCTACCTCGTCTCGCTGCTCCCGGCGAAGATCGTGCGCGAGCTGGGGCTGAGCTTCGATGTCCGCAAGCGCTCCGTCTCCTCGTACACCCCCGTCGAGCGCGCCGGCCGCCCCGGCGGACTGCTGGTCGGCGGCGGCGAGGCACGCACCCGGGAGTCCTTCGCGCGGCTCACCGGCTCGGAGCGGGAGTACGAGAACTGGCGCGCCTTCTACGGGACCACCGGGCGGGCCGCCGAACGCCTCTTCCCGACCCTGACCGAGCCGCTGCCCACGCGCGCGGAGCTGCGGGCGCGGCTCGACGACGAGGCGGCCTGGCGGATGCTGTTCGAGGAGCCGATCGGCCGGGCCGTCGAGCGGGAGTTCGCCGACGACCTGGTGCGCGGGGTCGTCCTCACGGACGCGCTGATCGGCACCTTCGCCGACGCCCACGACCCGGGCCTGGCCCAGAACCGCTGCTTCCTCTACCACGTCATCGGCGGCGGCACCGGCGACTGGGACGTCCCGGTCGGCGGCATGGGCGCCCTCACCGACGCCCTCGCCGCGGCCGCCCTGGCGGCCGGGGCGGAGATCGCCACCGGGCACGAGGCGCTGCGCATCGACACGGACGGCACGACCGCCCCGGCCGAGGTGACCTTCCGTACGGCGACGGGCGAGGGACGGGTCGCCGGCCGGGTGGTGCTCGTGGGCGCCTCCCCGCGGGCGCTCGCCGAACTCCTCGGGGAGGAGCCGGCCCAGCCGGCCCCCGAGGGGGCCCAGCTCAAGGTCAACATGCTGCTGCGCCGCCTGCCCCGGCTGCGGGACACCTCCGTGGACCCGCGCGAGGCCTTCGGCGGCACCTTCCACATCGCGGAGGGGTACGAACAGCTCGCCCGGGCCCACGCGGAGGCCGCCGCCGGCGAACTGCCCTCCGTACCGCCCTCGGAGATCTACTGCCACTCGCTGACGGATCCGACGATCCTGGGGCCCGAGCTCGCGGAGCAGGGCTACCAGACCCTGACCCTCTTCGGACTGCACACCCCTGCGCGGCTGTTCGAAAAGGACAACCAGGGGGCGCGCGAGGTGCTCCTTGCCGCCACCCTCGCCCAGCTCGACGCCCACCTGGCCGAACCGCTCACCGACTGCCTGGCCTTCGACGCCGACGGCCGCCCGTGCATCGAGGCCAAGACCCCGCTCGACCTGGAGCGCGAACTGCGCCTGCCCGGCGGGCACATCTTCCACCGGGACCTGTCCTGGCCGTACGCCGACTCCGGTCAGGGCGGGGGCCGGTGGGGCGTGGAGACCGCCCACCGCAACGTACTGCTGTGCGGCGCGGGGGCGGTCCGCGGCGGCGGCGTCAGCGGGGTCCCCGGCCACAACGCGGCGATGGCGGTGCTGGGGCACTGACGCGCCCCGGCGCGCTGTCAGCTCACCGGGTCGATCACGACGATCGGGATCTCGCGGCTGGTCTTGGTCTGGTACTCGTCGTACGAGGGCCAGTGCTTCACCATCAGAGGCCAGAACGCGGCGCGCTCCTCGGACGTCGCCGTCCGCGCGATGCCCTGCATGACCTTGGGGCCGACCTGCACCCGGACCTCGGGGTGCTCGGTGAGGTTCCGGTACCAGAGCGGGTCCGCGGGGTCGCCGCCCTTGGAGGCGACGATGAGGTAGCGGCCCTCGTCCTCGCCGTAGATGAGCGGGGTCCGCACCGGCTTCCCGGACTTGCGGCCGATGGTGGTGAGCAGCAGGGTCTGGGTGTTGTTCCAGTACTGCCCCTCCGTCCCGCCCGAACCGGCGTAGAGCTTGACGTGATCCAGGGTCCAGCCCGGCTTGGGGTCGATCGGGTTGTCCCAGTCGATGTCTGTCATATGGACTCGCCTGCCTTCGTGTTCAACGGTCAACGAACCACAACAACGAGTGTCGGCGCCTCAGGGCACGGCCCTGTCACCCGAGGGCGTGTGCCCCTGTTCCGGAAGCCCGAACCCGCCGAAGGCGAACAGATCGTCCAGGGCGCGCCGTGCGGCGCGGGCCGGGGTGGCGCGGAGGGCGAGGTCGCGGGCGGCCACCGCGAGGGGGTGCGTGAGGGAGGCGACCCGGCCGGCGCGGCGGGAGCGGACGCGCAGGGCGTCGGTACGGGCCCAGCGGGCCGCGCTGTAGGCGGCCAGGGCCGCCCGTACCCCGGCCCCGTCCAGCAGGTGCGCGAGGACGGCGGCGTCCTCGACGGCCTGGCACCCGCCCTGGCCGAGGTTGGGGGTCATGGCGTGCGCCGCGTCTCCGAGCCAGGCCAGCCGGCCCTGGTGGAACCGGGGGAGCGGGGCGGCGAGGTCGTACAGGTCGTG
Organism: Streptomyces sp. NBC_01264; assembly: GCF_026340675.1. Classification (NCBI taxonomy): domain Bacteria; kingdom Bacillati; phylum Actinomycetota; class Actinomycetes; order Kitasatosporales; family Streptomycetaceae; genus Streptomyces; species Streptomyces sp. NBC_01264. The sequence continues at coordinate 1,363,574 of NZ_JAPEOX010000001.1, read as the reverse complement.
CTGGAGCACGGCCGCCGGGTCGATCCGTTCCAGCAGGGCGGGGACCGGGTCGTGCCAGGTGCCGTAGCGGCGCAGGAGTTCGGCACGGACATCGGTGGGCCGGTAGCCCTCCGGGACGACCGCGGTGGCGTAGAGGTACACGCGGCCGTCGGCGAGCGGGACGATGCCGAAGCGTTCCCCGCGGCCCCAGGTCTCGGAGGCGGCGTGCACGGGCGGGCCGCCGGACTCGATCACGGTCCGCCAGGAGGTCTCCCCGCTGTGGTGCAGGCCGGGATGGGCCGGGAAGTACTGGCTGCGGATCGGGCTGTGGATGCCGTCGGCGGCGATGACGAGGTCGGCGGTGAGGGCGCCGGTGGCGAGGGCGCCGGTCGCGGTGTGGACGAGCGGTTCGCCGTCCGCGTCGTCGACGGCGGTCACCGCCGTGCCGTACCGGATGGCTCCCGCGGGGAGTTCGGCGGCCAGGGCGGCGGCGAGGGTCGGGCGGTACACGGCGAGCGGGGGCCGACCGTACCGGGCGGTCAGCGCGGCGCTGTCGGCGCGGCTCAGCAGGCGGCCGCCGGGGCGGCGCAGGTCCATCGCGGCGGGGGCGGCGTGCCCGGTCGCGCGGACGGGGTCGAAGCCGATCGCGTCGAAGGCGCGCAGGGCGTTGGGGGCGAGGACGATCCCCGCGCCGACGGCGGAAGGCCCCACCGAGCGTTCGCAGACGGTGACCTTCCAACCACGACGGTGCAGGGCCACCGCCGCCGAGAGCCCGCCGATCCCCGCACCCGCGACCACCGCATGACGTCGCGTCATGACAGGTCCTCCCTCGCTCCCCATGGCCTCTACAGCTGTAGAGGATGCCGATGTGCGGCACTCTACATCTGTAGAGTGCCACCATGAGTTCCAGTTCCCCCGAGCGCGGCGGCGACCGCAGAACCCTGATCGCGGACAGCGCGATCGACCTCGTGGCCGCCGTCGGGCTCAGGGGCCTGACGCACCGGGCGGTCGACGGCGCGGCGGGGCTTCCGGCGGGCAGCACCTCGTACTACTTCCGTACGAGGACCGCGCTGATCGGCGCCTGCTACGCACGGCTGGCCGAGCTGGACCTCGGCGACTTCGACGGGGGCGCCCCGCCTTCACCGGCGGACCGGGACGCCGTCGCCGCGGCGGTCGCCGCGCTGCTCCACCGATGGCTGACCACGGGGCGGTCCCGGCAACTGGCGCGCTTCGAGCTGAGCCTGGAGGCCGCGCGGAACCCGGAGCTCGCGACGGAACTCCACCGGGCCGGCCGGGGCTCGCGCGAGCGGGCCGCCGGGATCCTCGCGGCACTCGGCGCCGCCCGGCCGGCCGAATCCGCCGAACTCCTGGTCGCCTGGACCGACGGACTCCTCTACGACCGCCTCGCGGGCGCACCCGCCCGCACCCGCCCCGCACCCGACCCGGCCGAACTGAAGACCGTGGCCCGCCGGATGATCGACGCGGTCCTCGCCTAGGCCGGCGCTGTGACCTCATGCCTTCGTCAGGAAGCGGCCGGGGCTTCGGTGGGCATGGATACGCTCGGCTCGTGGAAGATCGCGAGCAGTATGTGAGATACCGGCGGGATCGGGCCGTGCTGGCAGCGATCGGGGCTTATCTCGATCCTCAGATCGGTCGGATCGGTGTGCGGTTGCCCCGGTCCGTGGCGGAGCCGGCCGTCGCCGCCTGGGAGCGCGAGGAACTGGGCCGGATCGGCGAGGAGAGCCGCGAAGAGTACGACCTGCGCGAGGACGCCGCCGAGCTGGCCTTCATCGGCCTGGCGATCTCCTCGCGTGGCGTGTGGGACGGCGAGGAGGTCGTCGTGGACCTGGACGTCGACCGGATCGCGGCGGCTCTGCGGGCCGCGCGGTAGCGCGGGCCGGAGCGGTCCGGGCCCGTCACCCCCGGGGGATGTCCTGCACCGGGCCGCGCCGGGGCGCCCCGAGGCGCGAGCGGCTTTCAGTCCGCCGAGCGGGACCAGCCCGTCGTCTCGATGCGGGCGGCGTCCGCGGGGCGGTCCTCGGCGAAGAGGAGGTGGGAGGGTTCGGAGACGCGCAGGACGTCGACGTAGACGCCGCGGCCCACGTAACGGCCCTGCGCGGTGTGGCGGAAGCGGAGGCGGACCTCTCGGCCGGCCCAGGCGGCGAGCGGGGCTTCGAGGCGGTGCCAGATGCGGCCCGACCAGCCGGAGACGGAGCCCCGCGGCCACTGTTCGGCGCCGCCGCCGGTGGTGCGGACGGTGGTGAAGGGGAGCGGCTCCCAGGTCTGCCCGTCGGCGGAGGCCTCCAGGTGCAGGGCTCCGGCGCCGGGCACGGTGTCCCACCACAACGCGCAGCGCAGCCGGGCGGCGCCCGTGCTGGGGGTGAGGGGCGGCAGCGTCAGGGTGCCCGAGCCGCCGGTCTCCATGCCGGAGTACCAGGCCGGGCCGCCGTGCTTCGTACGGACGGGGACGGCGCGGGCGAAGCGGTTGCCGGTGGCGACGCGCGGGGCGCTCCCGGCGCGCCAGGTGCGCACGGGGTGGACGGAGTTGCCCAGCAGGATCAGGAAGGAGTCCGTGGAGGGGTCCAGGACCAGGGAGGTGCCGGTGAAACCGGTGTGGCCGGCGGAGTGCGGGGTGGCCATGGCGCCCATGTACCAGTGCTGGTAGAGCTCGAAGCCCAGGCCGTGGTCGTCGCCGGGGAAGACGGTGTTGTAGTCGGTGAAGAGGAGCTCGACGGAGGCGGGGCGCAGGATCCGCCTGCCGGCGTAGACCCCGCCGTCGAGGAGGGTGCGGGCGAGGATCGCCAGGTCCCAGGCGGTGCCGAAGACCCCGGCGTGACCGGCGACTCCGCCCAGCGCGTACGCGTTCTCGTCGTGGACCTCGCCCCAGACGAGCCCGCGGTCCAGCCCGGACCAGGGCGGGCGCTGCACCTCGGTGGCGGCCGTGGCCCGGCGCCAGGAGAGCGGTGGGTTGTAACGAGTGCGGTGCATCCCGAGCGGAGCGGTGATCTCGTCCTGGAGCAGGAGGTCCAGAGTGTGACCGGTGATCCGTTCCAGGAGCAGTTGGAGGGCGATGAGGTTGAGGTCGGAATAGCGGTAGACCGTCCCCGGGGTCTCCTGGGGCCGCACCGACCACAGCAGCCTCAACTGACCCGCCTTGGTGGGCTCCTGGTAGAAGGGGGCCCAGGAGCGGAGGCCCGAGGTGTGCGTGAGGAGCTGGCGCACGGTGACCGACTCCTTGCCCCCGCCCGTGAACTCGGGCAGGTACCGGTTCACCGGCGCCTCCAGCTCGAGGCGTCCGCGCTCCATCTGCTGCACGGCCAGCAGGGAGGTGAACAGCTTGGAGAGGGAGGCCAGGTCGAAGACCGTGTCCTCGGCCATCGCGATCCGCTGGGCGGCCGGGAACTCCCGGACCCGGTCGGTGCGGCCGTCGTAGTCGGCGTACCGGACGGCGTCGCCCATCGCCCGGTGCAGCGCCACGGTGCGGCCCCGGCCGGCGAGGACCACGGCTCCGGAGTAGTAAGGGTGTTCGGGGGAGGGGCCGAGGAAGCGCCGCGCCTCGTCCGCCACCCCTTCGAGGTGCTTCTCCAGCAGCCCGGCCTGGCGGGCGGACCCGTACCGCAGCCGCAGTCCCTGGAGCGCGCGCCGCTCGGCCGGCCCCCCGGAGGCCCCCGCGGCCCCGGGCAGCGCGGCCTGGAGCACGAGCACACCGCCCAGCGCGAGCAGCCGCGCCCCGAGCCGCCGCCGGGTGAGCCCGCGCACGCCTCCGGCGCCGCCGTCCGCCTCGCGTGCGGCGCCGGCTGCCTCTGGCGCGGTGTCGTCCGCCTCCAGCGCGCTGCCGTCCGCCTCGATCGCGCCGCCCTCCGTCCCGGGCACGCCGCCGTCCGCCTCGAGCCAGGCCCCGTCCGCGCCGACCCCGCCGCCCTCCGTCCCGGGCGCGCTGCCGCCGCCGTCGGGGGCCGTCGGGCCGGTCGGGCCGGAGCCCTTCGTGTCACCGTCGTTCCCGGCTTCCCCTGGTGCCTTCATGCCCGGTCCTCCCGTCCGCCGTCGTGCCCTCCCGAGTATCTGCCCGCTCCGGAGGCGGGCCCCGCGGTGACCGGCCGGCAAAGAATCTGACGCTGCATCAGAAAACCCCTTCCCTCGGCGGCCGGGCTGCGGCATCCTGCCGCCCATGGAGACGGAGCTGAGCAGAAAACTGGGAATAGAGCACGCCATCTTCGGCTTCACGCCCTTCCCGGCGGTGGCCGCTGCCATCACCCGCGCGGGCGGGTTCGGGGTGCTCGGGGCGGTCCGCTACACCGCCCCCGACGACCTCAAGCGCGACCTCGACTGGATGCAGGAGCATACCGACGGCAAGCCCTACGGGCTCGACGTGGTCATGCCCGCGAAGAAGGCCGTCGACGGCGTCAGCGAGGCCGACATCGAGGCGATGATCCCGGCCGCGCACCGGGAGTACGTCCGCGACACCCTCGCCAAACACCACGTACCCGAACTCGCCGAGGGCGAGGCCTCCGGCTGGCGCATCACCGGCTGGATGGAGCAGGTCGCCCGCAACCAGCTCGACGTCGCCTTCGACTACCCCATCAAACTCCTCGCGAACGCGCTGGGTTCCCCGCCCGCCGACGTCATCGCGCGCGCCCACGACCACGGAGTCCTCGTCGCCGCCCTCGCGGGCAGCGCCAAGCACGCCCGCCGGCACGCCGAGGCCGGCATCGACATCGTCGTCGCCCAGGGCTACGAGGCCGGCGGACACACCGGGGACATCGCCACCATGGTCCTGGTGCCCGAGGTGGTGGAGGCCGTCGCCCCGCTCCCGGTCCTCGCCGCCGGAGGCATCGGCAGCGGCGAGCAGATCGCCGCCGGACTGGCCCTCGGCGCCCAGGGCGCCTGGCTCGGCTCCCTCTGGCTGACCACCACCGAGGCGGACATGCACTCCCGCGCCCTCACCGAGAAGCTGCTCGCGGCCGGTTCCGGCGACACCGTCCGCTCCCGGGCGCTGACCGGCAAGCCCGCCCGGCAGCTGCGCACCGAGTGGACCGACGCGTGGGACGACCCGGAGGGCCCCGGCGCCCTGCCGATGCCCCTGCAGGGACTCCTCGTCGCGGAGGCCGTGTCCCGCATCCAGAAGTACGAGATCCAGCCGCTGCTGGGCACGCCCGTCGGGCAGATCGTCGGCCGGATGAACAGCGAACGCAGCGTCCAGGCCGTCTTCGACGACCTCACCAGCGGCTTCGAGCGCGCCATCGACCGCATCACCCGCATCGCCGGCCGGGCCTGAGGCTCCGAGGAGTGGACAAGATGACCGACACACCCCCCAATGGCTTCTGGGCCCAGGCGACCGCCGACCCCGAGCGCACCGTCCTGGTCACCCCCGAGGGCGAGACCTGGTCCGCCGCGCGGCTGCACGCCGACGTCAACCGCCTCGTGCACGGACTGCGCGCCGCCGGCCTGGAGAAGGGCGACGTCTTCGCGGTCGTCCTCCCCAACAGCGTCGAGTTCCTCACCGCCTACCTGGCCGCCTCCCAGGCCGGGTTCTACCTCGTCCCCGTCAACCACCACCTCGTGGGCCCCGAGATCGCCTGGATCGTCTCCGACTCCGGAGCCAAGGTGCTCGTCGCCCACGAACGCTTCGCCGACGCCGCCACCGCCGCGGCCGACGAGGCGGGCCTGCCCGCGAGCCACCGGTACGCCGTCGGAGCGGTCTCGGGTTTCCGCTCGTACGGCGAACTGCTCGACGGGCAGCCGGACACCGCCCCCGCCGACCGCACGCTCGGCTGGGTCATGAACTACACCTCCGGCACCACCGGCCGGCCGCGCGGCATCCGCCGCCCGCTGCCCGGCAAGCTCCCGGAGGAGACGTACCTCGGCGGCTTCCTCGGCATCTTCGGCATCCGCGCCTTCGACGACAACGTCCACCTCGTGTGCTCGCCGCTCTACCACACGGCGGTCCTGCAGTTCGCGGCCGCGGCCCTGCACATCGGGCACCCGCTCGTCCTGATGGACAAGTGGACCGCCGAGGAGATGCTGCGCCTGATCGACGCGCACGCCTGCACGCACACCCACATGGTCCCGACGCAGTTCCACCGGCTCCTCGCGCTCCCGCAGGAGACGAAGGACGCGTACGACGTCTCCTCCATGCGGCACGCCATCCACGGCGCCGCGCCCTGCCCCGACCACGTCAAGCGGGCGATGATCGACTGGTGGGGCGGGTGCGTGGAGGAGTACTACGCGGCGAGCGAGGGCGGCGGCGCCTTCGCGACGGCCGAGGACTGGCTGAAGAAGCCGGGAACCGTCGGCAAGGCCTGGCCGATCAGCGAGCTCGCCATCTTCGACGACGACGGCGAGCGACTGCCCGCCGGGGAACTCGGGACCGTCTACATCAAGATGAACACCGGTGGCTTCAGCTACCACAAGGACGAGGGCAAGACGAAGAAGAACCGCATCGGCGACTTCTTCACCGTCGGAGACCTCGGCCTGATGGACGAGGAGGGCTACCTCTTCCTCCGCGACCGGAAGATCGACATGATCATCTCGGGCGGGGTGAACATCTACCCGGCGGAGATCGAGTCGGCACTGCTCACGCATCCGGCGGTCGCGGACGCCGCCGCCTTCGGCATCCCGCACCCCTCCTGGGGCGAGGAGGTCAAGGCGGTCATCGAACCGGCCGAGGGCTTCGCGGCGAGCGACGCCCTGGCCGCGGAGATCCTGAACCACTGCGAGCGGCAACTGGCCGGGTACAAGCGGCCCAAGACCGTCGACTTCATCGAGACGATGCCGCGCGACCCCAACGGCAAGCTGTACAAGCGCCGCCTGCGCGAGCCGTACTGGGAGGGCCACGACCGCGCGATGTGAGCACCGGGCCGCCCCGGTGGGGGGGCGGTGCCGGGACCGGTGCCGGGGGGTCGGCCGTGCGGCGCCGACCCCCCGGACATCCGTCCGCCACGCCCGGAGTTTCGTGAGAAGTGCCACGTCAGGGCCCTGAAGGCGGCTGTTGCTCCGCACAAGCGGAACAGTTCTGGCAAGTTGGCTGATATGAGTACGGCAACGCACAGAGCTCCCCTGATCGACTGGACCGTCGTGGTCCCCGTGGTGGCGCTCGTCGCGCTCGCCTTCAGCTGGGGACGCGACCTGCCCACGCTCGCCGTGGCCCTGGTGGCGCTCTGCCTGGCCGGCGCCGTGCTGGCGGCGGTCCACCACGCCGAGGTCGTCGCCCACCGGGTCGGCGAACCCTTCGGCTCACTGGTGCTCGCCGTCGCGGTCACCGTCATCGAAGTGGCCCTCATCGTCACCCTGCTGGCCGACGGAGGCGACAAGACAGCCTCCCTGGCCCGCGACACCGTCTTCGCCGCCGTCATGATCACGTGCAACGGCATCGTCGGCCTGTCCCTGCTCGTCGGGGCCCTGCGCAACCGTGTCGCGGTCTTCAACGCCGAGGGCTCGGGCGCGGCCCTGGCCACCGTCGCCACGCTCGCCGTACTCAGTCTGGTGCTCCCCACCTTCACCACCTCCAAGCCCGGCCCCGAGTTCTCCACGGCCCAGCTCGCCTTCGCCGCCACCGCCTCTCTCGCCCTCTACGGCCTGTTCGTCGCCGTCCAGACGGTCCGTCACCGCGACTACTTCCTGCCCGTCGACACGAAGCGGATCCGCAAGGAGGCGGCGCAGGCCGCCGCAGCGGCCGCGGCGGGCGAGGAGGACGAGCACGCCGAACCGCCCACCGCGCGCGCCGCCCTGATCAGCCTCGGGCTGCTGCTCGTCGCGCTCGTCGCGGTCGTCGGGAACGCCAAGGCCGTCTCCCCGACCATCGAGCGCGGGGTCGCCGACCTCGGCCTGCCGTACGCCGTGGTCGGTGTGATCATCGCCCTGCTCGTCCTGGCCCCCGAGACCCTGGCCGCCGTCCGCGCGGCCCGCCGCGACCGGGTGCAGACGAGCCTCAACCTCGCCTACGGCTCCGCCATCGCGAGCATCGGCCTGACCATCCCGGCCATCGCCCTCGCCACGGTCTGGCTCTCCGGACCGCTGGTGCTCGGGCTCGAACCGGTCCACATGGTGCTGCTCGCGCTGACCGTGGTCGTCGGCGCCCTCACCATCGTCCCGGGCCGCGCCACGCTGCTCCAGGGCGGCGTCCACATGGTGCTGCTGGCCGCGTACCTCTTCCTCGCCGTCAGCCCCTGAGCACGCCGCGACCCGTACGACCAGCCGCCAGGGCCTGTCGTACGGGTCGCACGGGTGTCAGCGCCGCTCGCGCGGCCAGACCACCTTCAGCCGGGGCGAGGTGAGGATGTCCCGCTCGCAGAACCGTGCCCTCACCCAGCGTTCCTGGGAGAAGAGCCGGGTCTGGTCGGCCGCGTACGGGGAATTCGGGTTCGAGGACTGGCCGTACGTCAGCAGCGTGCGCGCCACCGGGCACCGGCTGCCGTCCCAGCCGACCGCCTGGATGTGACTGGAGCCGTGCAGGACCTCCGCGTAGCCGCCGGCCGCCGCGTTCCACGGAGCCTCGATCTTGTTCCAGACGCCCAGGGCCTCCGTTCCGCCGCCCACCGGCAGCTTCTGCCCGCCGCGCACCACGAACTGGTGCTCCCCGAGCGGGGCGTCCGCAGGGATGCCCGCCTTCCTCAGCTCCGTCACCGTGTCGGCGAGGGCCCGCCCGATCCCGGGCGCCGCCTGGTTGAGCGTGCGGGGCGTCCGTACCGGATCGGCCGCGTCGAAGGGCACCAGCCACAGGTCCTTGGCCGCCGTGGTCGCGGTCAGCTTCCGCCAGAACCGGTCGAAGAGCAGCCCGCCGCGGCTCGTGGTATCGGCCTTGTGGTCCCAGGTCGCCAGCACCCCGCAGGCCGCCGACACGTCCACGGCGGCGCCGTCGGAGCCCGTGGCCGTCCCGCCCGGCAGGGCCGCGCAGGCCTTCGCCGCGTCGGCGGCCGCCAGATCACCGGCCGGAACCCGGTTCGCGAACTGCTGCTCCTCCAGGTCCGCCACCGTCAGCCCGCCCCGGGCCGCCATCGCCGAGATGTCCTCCAGGGCGCCCCGGGTGCGCAGCGAGCGCGGAGTTCCGGCATTGCCCCAGATCCGCTCGTAGCCGGTGATCGGCCGGTCCGCGTTGGCCAGCCAGGCACTGTCGTTGGAGTTCTCGGCGTAATCGGCGCCCCGCAGCGTCGGCGCCCGGCCCGGGCCGAAGACCCCGGGCTGCACCGCGTCCGGGTCGGAGCCGGGCGCGCAGTCGCCGCGCGAGCCGTCGAGCACCGCCAGCCCCGAGGAGGTGTACGTGGCCCTGCCCAGCGGGGTCGAGCAGCGCGCGGCGAGCTCGTCCGTGATGCGGGGGAGCACCTGGGACTGGGTGAAGAGGGTGTCGCCCGCCGAATCGGCGGCCACCGTGTTGACCCACGGCAGGCCCTGCGTGCGCCGCAGGGCGTCCTGGACACCGGCGACCGAGCGGGCCCTGCCCATGGCCAGGGCGGTGTCGGAGCCGCGCAGGTTCACGGCGTTGGGGTCGGCCAGCGCGTAGGCGGTGGTCGTGGTCCAGGGGAGCGGGAGGCCGGCGCCGAGGCCGGACAGGACCGGGCCGTAGCGGGTCCACCACTGGGTCCGGGTGACCGGGGAGCCGCCCGCGACCTGGACGCTGACGGTGCGTGCGGTCATCTTCTCCGGCTTGCCGTCCACCAGATAGGTGGTCGGGTCGGCCGGATCGAGGCTCAGCTGGTGCAGGTTGACGGGGGTGCCGGTGGCCACCGTGTGGCTCCAGGCGACCTTCTCGTTGAAGCCGATGTTCACCACGGTGGTGCCCAGCAGCGAGCCGCCGGAGACGTTCAGCTCGCCGGGAATGGTCTGCTGCGACTGCCAGAACCGGCGGCCGCCCTGCCACGGGTAGTGCGGGTTGCCGAGGAGCAGGCCGGAGCCGTTCGCGGTGGTGGAGCCCGCGAAGGCCACCGCGTTGGAGCCCCTGTCGTAGCGGGTGGTGTCGAAGAACTCCCGGGCCGCCTCCGCGGCCGCCGCCGGATCGGGGCCGGCAGCCTCCGGGGCGGCCGGGACGGTCGTGGCACCCGGGGGCCTTGCCGAGGTGATCCCGTCGACGGCGCGGCCCTGGCCGCCGAGGACCGAGACGGCGAGGCCGCGGGCGGCGACGTCGGTGCCGGTGACCGGGCGCACCCACCCGGCGCCCTTGCAGGCCGGGTCGGTGATCTCGTTCTGGGCCAGCCAGGCGTTGTAGCCGGCGGCCCAGCCCCGCATCAGCTCCTTGACCTCCTTGCCCGGCCCGGCCGGCGCGGGCACGGCCAGCAGCCGCTCCACGGCGCCGGAGTCGCGCACGCCCTTGAAGAACAGGTCGCTGGAGAGGTTCCCGGCGGCGGAGGAGAGCGAACCGTCGGGCACGGCGTCCGGGCCGAACCACCGCGACCGCTCCCCGGAAACGGTCAGGAACCCGTCGGCGAGCACGCACACCTGGTCGGCGGCCTGCGCCCAGCCGGTGCCGAAACCGAGGTGGGCGTAGTCCCGGGCCAGGATGTGCGGGATCCCGTTCTCGGTGTACCGGATGACGGCCGACAGGCCACCGCCGGACGGGCCGGAGCCCTGGTCGCGGGCGGCGGCCTCGGGTATCGCCGAGGCGGCGATCAGCAGTGCGGTGCCGGTGACGGCGACGCGACGGAGGAGCGGGCGGGCGCGACCGTGTCCGTGGAGTAGGCGCAACGTACCTCCCAAGTAGCCTGCGGACGGGCGCGATCGCCCGAGCGGGTGGGTGGTGCAGGTGTGCCCCCACACTCATGCAGGCCACCTGACGTCATGTCAACATGCCGTTTGGTATCCCCGGATGTTCCGGTCGGGCATCCGCGGAGCCGGGGTCATTGACCCCGGCCGTACCCGCAGACGAAGATCCCGCCATGACCCCGGTGCGCAAGAACACGGTCGACGGCCTGCTCCACGACAGCGCGCGGCGCGTCCCGGAACGGATCGCGGTCCGCTACCGCGAGCGGACCTGGACCTACGCGGAACTGGACGCGGCCGTCTCCACGGGCGCCGCCGTGCTGCGCGGGCGCTACGGGCTGACCGAGGGGGACCGGGTCGCGACCTTCGGGCACAACTCCGACGCCTATCTCCTGGCCTTCCTCGCCTGCGCGCGGGCCGGGCTCACGCACGTCCCCGTCAACCAGAACCTCACCGGGGAGGACCTCGCGTACATCCTGGAGAACTCCGGGAGCGCGCTCGTCCTCGCGGACCCGGAACTGGCCGCGCGGATCCCCGAGGGCTTCGCCGTACGCCCGCTGCGCGACGCGCCGGGCTCCTTCCTGGCCGAACCGGCCGAACCCGGCGGGACCGGGCCCGAGGACCTCGCCCGCTCCGCGGATCCGTCGCGGCTGGCGCAGCTGCTGTACACCTCCGGGACCACCGCCCTGCCGAAGGGGGCGATGATGACGCACGAGGCGCTCTGCCACGAGTACGAGAGCGCGATCGCGGCCCTGGACCTGGCGGAGGGTGACCTCCCGGTGCACTCCCTGCCGCTGTACCACTCGGCGCAGATGCACGTGTTCCTGCTGCCGTACCTGGCGGTGGGGGCGAGCAACACGATCGTGGACGCGCCCGTCGCGGAGGAGATCTTCGGCCTGGTCGAGGTGGGGCAGGCGGACAGCCTGTTCGCGCCGCCGACGGTGTGGATCGGGCTGGCCAACCATCCCGATTTCGCCGACTTCGCCGTTCGCGACCTGTCGGCCCTGCGCAAGGCGTACTACGGGGCCTCGATCATGCCGGTACCGGTCCTGGAGCGGCTGCGCGCACGGCTGCCCGGACTCGGCTTCTACAACTGCTTCGGGCAGAGCGAGATCGGCCCGCTGGCCACGGTGCTGCGGCCGGAGGAGCACGAGGGGCGGATGGACTCGTGCGGGCGGCCGGTCCACCACGTGGAGGCGCGGGTCGTCGACGAGGACGGGGCCGAGGTGCCGGACGGCACGGCGGGCGAGGTGGTCTACCGCTCCCCCCAGCTCTGCCTGGGCTACTGGAACGACGCGGACGCGACCAAGAAGGCCTTCCGGGACGGCTGGTTCCGTTCCGGCGACCTGGCGGTCCGGGACCCGGAGGGGTACTTCACGGTCGTGGACCGGGTGAAGGACGTCATCAACTCGGGCGGGGTGCTGGTGGCCTCACGGCAGGTCGAGGACGTGCTGTACACCCATCCGGGCGTGGCCGAGGCGGCGGTGGTCGGCCTGCCGGACGAGCGGTGGATCGAGGCCGTCACGGCGGTGGTGGTCCCGCGCGACGGGGTGACGGAGGCGGAACTCCTGGCCTACGCCCGCGAGAAGCTGGCCCACTTCAAGGCCCCGAAGCGGATCCTCTTCGTGGACTCCCTGCCCCGCAACGCGAGCGGCAAGATCCTCAAGCGCACCCTGCGCGACCGGTTCTCGTCCCCGGACTGAGCGCGGTCGGCGCCGGTGCGTGCGGTGGCCGTCAGCGCAGTTCGTCCGCGAGCAGTCCCATGGTGAACTGGTCGTACCAGCGGCCGTCGCGGCGGAACACCTGACGGAGGCGGCCCTCCTCGACGAAGCCGACCTTCTCGTAGGCCTTGCGCGCGGCGTGGTTCTCGGTGACCACGGTCAGGGTCACCTTGTGCAGGCGCATGTCCTGGAACCCGTAGCGGCAGGCCGTACGCACCGCGTCGGTGGCGTAGCCGCGGCCCCAGTACGCCTTCTCGCCCACGTAGATGTCGAGCTGCGCGATGCCCTTCTCCGGGGCCGCGTCGTGCAGGGTGACCAGCCCGATGAGCTTGCCGTCGGCGAGCGCCTCGATGCCCAGGAGCAGGTCGTCGTAGGAGTTGCGGGGGCGGTCGGTCAGCCAGGCGCGGACGCGCTCCACGGGCTGGGCGTACGTGTCGTCCATCCACCGCATGACCTCGGGGTCGTGGTTCCAGCGCCACAGGGCCTCGGCGTCCTCGGGGCCCATGGCCCGCAGCTTCACCAGTTCTCCGAGCGCCATGCCCACCCACCCCGTACTTCCCGTTGCATCACATGGTCGTCTTGTGAACGTGAAGTTCTATCACGGCCGGGATCGCACGCTCAATCGACCTCCGCGGACTCCGCGTCCTGGAGGCGGCGCATGACGAGGTGTTCGTGGAGGAGCCGGCCGACCAGGGCGCCGCCGTAGACGACGAAGCCGACGCCGACCAGCCAGGACTGGACGACCAGGAGGGTGCCGAAGGGGCCGTAGGTCACGGCGTTGGAGGCGATCAGCGGGGAGAACACCAGCTGGGAGAAGACCCGCAGGCCGAGGAGGCCCAGGCTGGTGCACGCGGCCCCCGGGAACAGGGCGCGCCAGCGGACCCGGCCGCCGAGGAGGATCCACTGGGAGGTCCAGAAGAACAGACAGGTCCCGATGAGATCGCCCGTGGTGCCCAGGATCGTGCCGGGCGCGTCGTCCGAGGGGGCGGGGATGAGGACCAGCAGCCCGAGGTAGCAGACCAGCAGGGCGAGCCAGACGACGTGCCGCCACATGGTGTGCCAGCGGGCCGTCGGCAGGTCCCAGACCTTCTCGTACCCCGTCTGCACGGCGGAGCCGAAGGTCAGGCCGAACACCGCGAGGGCGGCGAGACCGAAGGCGGTGGTCCGCTCCAGCGCCAGGTCCGCGGCGCCGAACAGCATCTCCACCCGCTCCCGGGAGAACTCCGTCACCCCGAGGGCCTGACCCAGCCAGCGGCCGAAGCCCGAGCCGCTGCCCGGGGCGGCGGCCGCGACGACGACGAGCAGCGGCACCAGGGTGAGGAAGCCGAGGGCGGCGAAGCCCATGGCCCGGTGCATCAGCTCCATCTCCCGCCCACGGCTCCATGCCAGCCCGGCCTGGGAAGCCTGGAGCCGGTCGTGGATCCGCCGGAAGGTCGAGGTCACGCCCCTGTCCCTACCCGGACAGCCCGGCCCTGTCCCGGCCCGCCCCCGGAATTGAGCCCGAAGGGGTGGCCCGGTCGCGCGCGGCCTCGGCGGCCGCACGGCGTGCGAGTCCGAGGGCCCGGCGCGACGCATGGGGTGAATGATCCCTCTTGTCCTGGATTCACACGGTATCGGCATCGCATGATGGGCCGGGCCGGGTCCGGGCTCCTCCGGATCCACCCTTCACCGGAAGGCACCGCCTTGAGACGTACGCATCGTCGCGCCGGGATCCTGCTCGCCGCGCTGCCGCTGTGCACCCTTCTGCTGGTCCATGCCGCCCCGCGTGCCGAGGCCGCCGCGCGCCCCCCGCACTGTGCGGTCGGCGCACTGCCCGTCCACCCCGCCGGGCCGGGCCAGGACGCGCAGGGCGTGCTCGTCGCGCTCCAGCCGGACGTCGCACCCAGGAGCGGCGGCACCCAAGTGGTCCTGAACGGCAGCGGGCTCACCCCCTACACCCGGGTGCTCTTCGGCTCCCTGGCACCCGACGGCTGCTTCACGGGCCTGGAGGCCACCGGTGTGACGGTGATCAGCGACAGCTCCGTGATCGCCACCGCCCCCCAGTGGCCCACGGCAGGCACCGTCTCCGTGGTAGCGGCGACACCCTGCGGCCTGCTCACGAACCAGCTCTCCTTCACCTACGTCGACTAGGCCCCGTCCTGGGCCCAGGTCGCCAGGAGTCCCGGAGGTCCACCACTCGCTTGATCTTGCCCACCGAGCGTTCGAGGGTCTCCGGGTCCACCACCTCCACCGTGACCGAGACTCCGATGCACTCCTTGACGGCGCGCACCACCGAGGCGGCCGCGGCCTCCCGCCGGCCCGCGTCGCTCCCGCGGCGGGCCTCCACCCGGACCGTCAGTGCGTCCAGCCGTCCCTGCCGGGTCAGTCGGAGCTGGAAGTGCGGGGCCAGGGCCGGGGTGCGCAGGAGCACCTCCTCGATCTGGGTGGGGTAGACGTTCACCCCGCGCAGGATGATCATGTCGTCGCTGCGGCCGGTGATCTTCTCCATCCGGCGGAAGGCCGGACGGACGGTGCCGGGCAGTAGTCTCGTCAGGTCCCGGGTGCGGTAGCGGATGACGGGCATGGCCTCCTTGGTGAGCGAGGTGAAGACCAGCTCCCCGGGCTCGCCCTCGGGCAGTACCGCGCCCGTCAGGGGGTCGACCACCTCCGGGTAGAAATGGTCCTCCCAGATGTGGAGTCCGTCCTTGGTTTCGGCGAACTCCTGTGCGACACCCGGGCCCATCACCTCCGAGAGCCCGTATATGTCCACCGCGTCGATGTTCAGCCGGTCCTCGATCTCGCGGCGCATCTCCTCCGTCCAGGGCTCGGCGCCGAAGATCCCCGTGCGCAGGGAGGTGGCGCGGGGATCGATGCCCTGGCGCTCCATCTCGTCCAGCAGGGTCAGCATGTAGGAAGGGGTCACCATGATGACCTCCGGCCGGAAGTCCTGGATCAGCCGGACCTGGCGGTCCGTCATCCCGCCCGAGGCGGGGACGACCGTACAGCCCAGGCGCTCCGCGCCGTAGTGGGCGCCCAGGCCGCCGGTGAAGAGGCCGTACCCGTAGGCGATGTGGACGATCTGGCCGGGCCTGCCGCCCGCTGCCCGGATCGAGCGGGCGACGACGTCCGCCCAGGTGGACAGGTCCCCCTCCGTGTACCCGACGACGGTCGGCCGGCCCGTGGTCCCGCTGGACGCGTGGATGCGGCGGACCTCGGAGCGCGGTACGGCGAACATTCCGAAGGGGTACTGGTCGCGCAGATCGGACTTGGTGGTGAAGGGGAACCGGGCGAGATCGGAGAGGGAGCGGCAGTCGTCGGGATGCAGGCCGGCCTTGTCGAAGGCCTGCCGGTAGAAGGGCACACGGTCGTAAGCCCGGTGCAAGGTCGCCCGCAGCCGGGTCAGCTGGAGCGCGGCCAGCTCGTCCCGCCCCATCCGCTCGCCCTCGTCCGCCCCGCCGTCGTGGCCGTGGTCCTGTGCGTACGTACCCATGACGCCCACCCCTTGTCCGAGTCAACCTGCCCGAGTGAACCGACCGATCATTCGGTACGTTGCCGGACGGCGGCGGCCAAATCAATTACTCGAACGGGTGATCGTCTGCTGAGATGGTGTCCATGGCGACCTCCACCCCCTCCACCTGCACCTTTACCTTCACCACCTACGACGGAACCGAACTCGCGTACCACGTCCAGGGCGAAGGCGAGCCGCTCGTCTGCCTCCCCGGCGGCGCCATGCGGGCCTCCGCCTACCTGGGCGACCTCGGCGGACTGTCCGCCGGACGCCGGCTGATCCTGCTCGACCTGCGGGGCACCGGGGACTCCGCGGTCCCGGCCGACACCTCGACGTACCGGGTCGACCACCAGGTGGCCGACGTCGAGGCCCTGCGCAGCCACCTCGGCCTGGAAAGCGTCGACCTGCTCGCCCACTCCGCCTCCGGTAACCTGGCCCTGCTCTACGCGGCGGCGCACCCGCACCGGGTGCGCCGGATGGCCCTGGTCACGCCGACCTGCTGGGCGGTGGACCTCGCGGAGTCCCCGGAAACACGGCTGGCGGACGTCCGGCGGAGGGCCGGCCGCCCGCCCTACGACACGGCCATCGCGGCCTACGAGCGGGCGCTCGCCGTCCTGGCCGCCGGAGGAGTCCCCGACGAGGCCGACTGGGCGGCGGCGATGCCGCTCGCCTACGGCAGCTGGGACGGGACGGCGCGCGCCCACGCCGCACTGAGCCCGGTCCAGAAGAACGCCGAGGCCTCCGCCGCCTTCGCCGGCCCGGGAGCCTTCGACCCGCCCGCCACCCGGGCCGCGCTGGGCCGGTTGGCCGGAGAGGTGCTGGTCCTGGCCGGGGAACTGGACTCCAACCCCTCCCCGGCCCTCGCCGCCCGGCTCGCGGAGCTCTTCGCGCACGGTGTCGTCGACGTACAGAGCGGCGGCGGGCACTTCCCGTGGCTGGACGAGCCGCGGTGGTTCGCGGCCCGCGTCGAGCGGTTCCTGGCCCACGGGGCCTGAGCCGCGCCCGCCGGCGCGGACACGCGAACGCCCGCGGGCCGGGACCCGTTGGGGTCCCGGCCCGCGGGCGTACGTACGCCGGTCGGGGTCAGCTCGCGGCGCCCGCGTCGGCCTCCGTGGCCACCGACTTCGCCCACCGGTAGTCCGCCTTGCCGCTCGGGGAGCGCTGGATGGCGGGGGCGATGACGAGCTGGCGCGGGATCTTGTAGCCCGCCAGCTTGGTGCGGCAGTGGGCCTGTATGTCGTCGAGCGACGGGTCGGCGGCGCCCTCCCGGATCTGGACCACCGCCGCCACGTGGCTGCCCCACTTCGGGTCCGCGACCCCGGCGACCAGGGCGTCGTAGACGTCCGGGTGGGACTTCAGCGCCTGCTCGACCTCCTCCGGGTACACCTTCTCGCCGCCCGTGTTGATGCACTGCGAGCCGCGGCCGAGGATGGTGACGATGCCCTGCTCGTCCACGGTCGCCATGTCACCGAGCAGCACCCACCGCTCGGATCCCTTCTGGAAGAAGGTCTCGGCGGTCTTGACGGGGTCGTTGTAGTAGCCCAGCGGGACGTACCCGCGCTGCGCGAGCCGTCCCGGCTCGCCGACCGGCACCGGCTCGTGGGTCACCGGGTCGACCACCTGCGTCCGCTCGTTGACCTCGAGCCGGAACCCCTTCTCCGGGCCGGAGTCGTTCGTCGCGCGGCCGTTCGAGCCGGACTCGGACGAGCCGAAGTTGTTCAGCAGCATCACGTTCGGTACGAGCGCCTGGAACTCGGCGCGCACCGTCTCCGACATGATCGCGCCGGAGGAGGAGACGCTGAAGAGGGAGGACAGGTCGGTGCCCTTCAGGGGCCCGTTGAGGGCGTCGATGAGCGGCCGCAGCATGGCGTCGCCCACCAACGAGACGCTGGAGACCTTCTCCTTCTCGATCGTGCGCAGCACCTCCTCGGGCGCGTACTTGCGGTGGATGACCACCCGCTGCCCGTAGTTGAAGGCGATGAAGGACGTCAGCGTGGACGTGCCGTGCATCAGCGGCGGCGCGGGGAAGAAGGTCAGCCCGGCCCCCTTCGACGCGACCCGCTCGGCCAGTTCCTCGGGCCGCTTCACCGGTTCGCCGGTCGGTTCGCCGCCGAAGAGGCCGGCGAAGAACAGGTCCTCCGCGCGCCACATGACGCCCTTGGGCATACCGGTCGTGCCGCCCGTGTAGATGATGAACAGGTCGTCGGGGGAGCGGGGCGGGAATCCGCGCTCCGGTGAGCCGGCCGCCTCGGCGTCGGCGTACGCGACCGGCGCGATCGAGGGCTCCGGGGCGCCCTCGGGGGTCGGCCCGACGCGGATCAGGTGACGGAGCTTCGTCGTCTGGGGAAGGGCCGCCGCGACCCGTTCGGTGAACTCGCCCTCGAAGACGAGCGCGGCGAGGTCGGCGTCGTTGTAGAGGTAGATCAGCTCCTCTTCCACGTACCGGTAGTTCACGTTCACCGGCACCAGGCGGGCCTTCAGGCAGGCGATGACGGTCTGGAGGTACTCGACGCCGTTGTAGAGGTGCAGGCCCAGGTGCTCACCGGCCTTCAGGCCGCTGTCCAGCAGATGGTGCGCGATGCGGTTCGCCGCCGCGTCCAGCTCCGCGTACGTGAGGCGGCGCTCGGCGCCGGTCCCGGGGTGGTCCACGTACACGAGGGCCTCGCGGTCCGGGACCACGTCCACGACCGACTCGAACAGGTCGGCAATGTTGTACTCCACCGGTCCTCCTGACCCAGAAAATCCCATGGCTGGTCTGCTCGGCGGTCATTAGAGCGTCGCCAACCCCAACAGGGAAGGGGACCGTCCAAGAAATCTGACTGGGTGTCAGAAAACTATTGAACTGCACCCGCCCCTCCTGCAACCTGTTCTAGGTCTTGAGACGGGAGGACGGCAATGGGTGGGACAGAACACCTGACCGTGGAACGCCACGGAGCCACGCTGGTGCTCACCATGAACAGGCCCGAGGCGAAGAACGCGCTCTCGCTGCCACTGCTGGTGGGGCTGTACGACGGCTGGCTGGAGGCCGACGCGGACGACACGATCCGCTCGGTGGTGCTGACGGGGGCCGGCGGGGACTTCTGCGCCGGCATGGACCTGAAGGCGCTGGCCGGCAAGGGCATGGCGGGCGACCATTACCGGGACCGGCTCAAGGCCGACCCCGACCTGCACTGGAAGGCGATGCTGCGCCACCACCGGCCGCGCAAACCCGTCATCGCGGCGGTGGAGGGCTACTGCGTGGCCGGCGGCACGGAGATCCTCCAGGGGACCGACATCCGGGTCGCGGGCGAGGGGGCCACCTTCGGACTGTTCGAGGTCAAGCGGGGACTCTTCCCCATCGGCGGCTCGACGGTCCGGCTGCCGCGGCAGATCCCGCGGACGCACGCACTGGAGATGCTGCTGACCGGACGGCCGTACGCCGCCGAGGAGGCGGCGCGGATCGGGCTCGTGGGGCGGGTGGTGCCGACCGGGACGGCGCTGGAAGCGGCGCTGGAGATCGCGGAGCGGATCAACGCGTGCGGGCCGCTGGCGGTGGAGGCGGTCAAGGCCTCCGTCTACGAGGCGGCCGAGATGACGGAGTCGGAGGGGCTGGCGGCGGAGCTGCTGCGGGGGTGGCCGATCTTCGACACGGCTGACGCGAAGGAGGGGGCGCGGGCGTTCGCGGAGAAGCGGCCCGCGATGTATCGGCGGGAGTAGCGGTTCCGAGCCCGTGCCGGGCCCACCCGTTCCCGGTGGTTCCGGTCCGTGGGCCGGTGCGGCGCCGTTGCCGGGGACCGGTCCCCTGACCCCCGCGCCTCAAACGCCGGCGGGCCTGATTCGGCCCCGGCGGTGCCGGTTCGCCGGGCCGCGCCGGGTGTACCGGCCCGGCGCCGTTGCCGGGGGGCCGGACCCCGGACCCCCCGCTCCTCAAACGCCGGAGGGGCTGGGCTTTCGTCCCGCGGGACCGGATCTGCCCCCTGGCCGCACTGGACACGTGCCAGGCGTCCGTCCCAACCATTCTCGTAACCCCACACATCGGAGACCCATCCATGACAGCCGCGTCCCCACCCGAGATCCTCCGCGCACCCCTTGTCGTCGAGTTCCCCTTCACCCGCTCCCTCGGCCCCGTGCAGAGCGCCTTCCTCACCGGGTTGCGCGAAGGGGTCGTCCTCGGGGTCCGGTCCGCCGACGGCAAGGTGATGGTGCCGCCCGTCGAGTACGACCCCGTCACCGCCGAGGAGATCCGCGACCTGGTCGAGGTGGGCACCAGCGGGACCGTCACCACCTGGGCCTGGAACGGTTCGCCGCGCCCCAACCAGCCCCTCGCCACCCCCTTCGCCTGGGTGCTCGTCCGCCTCGACGGCGCCGACACCGCCCTCCTGCACGCCCTCGACGCCCCCGGACCCGAGGCCGTCACCACCGGCATGCGGGTCCGCGTGCGGTGGGCCGGGGAGCAGACCGGGGCCATCACCGACATCGCCTGCTTCGAGCCCGATGCCGGGGCCCCCGAGCCGGACCCGCAAGCGACCCCGCACAGCGGGGAGTTCACCGACGCCGTCACCGGGATCGTCGCCGAGGCCCGCCTGGACTACTCGTACAGCCCCGGCCGCGCGCAGACCGCGTACATCGCCGGGCTCTCCGAGCGGAAGACCATCGGTGAGCGCTGCCCCTCCTGCCACAAGGTGTACGTGCCCCCGCGCGGAGCCTGCCCCACCTGCGGGGTGGCAACGACCGACCGGGTCGAGGTCGGTCCGGCGGGCACCGTCACCACCTTCTGCATCGTCAACATCAAGGCCAAGAACCTCGACATCGAAGTCCCGTACGTCTACGCCCACATCGCCCTCGACGGCGCGGGCCTCGCCCTCCACGGCCGGATCGGCGGAATCCCGTACGACCAGGTGCGCATGGGGCTGAGGGTCGAACCGGTCTGGACCGAGGGCGGGAGCTACCCCGACCACTACCGCCCCACCGGAGAGCCGGACGCGGACTACGACGTGTACAAGGAGCTCATCTGATGGCCCGATACGCCCGCGAGGTCGCGGTGGTCGCCTTCGCGCAGAGCGACCACCTGCGCCGCACCGACGAGCTCAGCGAAGTCGAGATGGTCATGCCGGTCCTGCACCAGGTGCTGGCCGCCACCGGACTGAAGGCGGGTGAGATCGGCTTCACCTGCTCCGGTTCCAGCGATTACCTCATGGGCCGCGCCTTCTCCTTCACCATGACCCTCGACGGGGTGGGCGCCTGGCCCCCCATCTCCGAATCGCACGTGGAGATGGACGGCGCCTGGGCCCTCTACGAGGCCTGGGTCAAGATCCAGACCGGCGAGGCCGACACCGCGCTCGTCTACTCGTACGGGAAGTCCTCGCCGGGGTCGGTGCGCGACGTGCTGACCCGCCAGCTCGACCCGTACTACGTCGCTCCGCTCTGGCCCGACTCGGTGGCCATGGCCGCGCTCCAGGCCCAGGCGCTCATCGACGCGGGGGAGACCGACGAAGCCGGGCTCGCCGCGATCGGAGCCCGAAGCCGGGCTTCGGCGAGCGCCAATCCGCACGCCCAGCTCAGCGGAGCCGTCGCGCAGGGCGAGTACCAGGTCGCCCCGCTGCGCACCGGCGACTGCCCGCCCATCGGCGACGGCGCGGCCGCCGTCATCCTGGCCGCCGGGGACGTGGCCCGCAGGCTGTGCGAACGGCCCGCCTGGATCACCGGCATCGACCACCGCATCGAGGCCCACAGCCTGGGGCTGCGCGACCTCACCGACTCCCCCTCCACGCGGATCGCCGCCGAGCACGCGGGCGTCTTCGAGTCCCCGGTGGACACCGCCGAACTGCACGCGCCCTTCTCCTCCCAGGAGGTCGTGCTGCGCAAGGCCCTTGGACTCGGCGGGGACGTCGCCGTCAACCCCTCCGGCGGAGCGCTCGCCGCCAACCCGATGATGGCCGCCGGCCTGATCCGGATCGGCGAGGCGGCCGCCCGCATCCACCGCGGCGAGTCCGACCGGGCCGTCGCGCACGCCACCTCCGGCCCCTGCCTCCAGCAGAACCTGGTCGCCGTCCTGGAAGGGGACCGAGCATGAGCACCACGGGCAAGGAGCCGGTGGCCGTCGTCGGCATCGGCCAGACCAAGCACGTGGCCGCCCGCCACGACGTCTCCCTCGCCGGACTGGTCCGGGAAGCGGCGGCGCGCGCGCTCGCCGATGCGGAGCTGACCTGGGCGGACATCGACGCCGTCGTCATCGGCAAGGCCCCCGACTTCTTCGAGGGCGTCATGATGCCGGAGCTGTACCTCGCGGACGCCCTCGGCGCCGTCGGCAAGCCCATGCTCCGCGTGCACACGGCCGGTTCGGTGGGCGGCTCCACCGCGCTGGTCGCCTCCAACCTGGTCGCCGCCCGGGTGCACCGCACGGTGCTGACCCTCGCCTTCGAGAAGCAGTCCGAGTCCAACGCCATGTGGGGGCTCTCGCTGCCCGTCCCCTTCCAGCAGCCGCTGCTGGCGGGGGCCGGCGGGTTCTTCGCCCCGCACGTGCGCGCGTACATGCGGCGCACCGGCGCCCCCGACACGGTGGGCTCGCTCGTCGCGTACAAGGACCGCCGCAACGCGCTGAAGAACCCGTACGCGCACCTGCACGAGCACGACATCACCCTGGAGAAGGTCCAGGCGTCCCCGATGCTGTGGGACCCGATCCGGTACTCCGAGACCTGCCCGTCCTCCGACGGGGCGTGCGCGATGATCCTCACCGACCGTGCGGGCGCGGCCCGTTCGCCGAAGCCGCCGGCCTGGGTGCACGGCGGGGCGATGCGCAGCGAGCCGACCCTCTTCGCCGGGAAGGACTTCGTGTCCCCGCAGGCGGGCAAGGACTGCGCGGCCGACGTCTACCGGCAGGCGGGGATCACCGATCCGCGCCGGGAGATCGACGCGGTGGAGATGTACGTGCCGTTCTCCTGGTACGAGCCGATGTGGCTGGAGAACCTCGGCTTCGCCGAGGAGGGCGAGGGCTGGAAGATGACCGAGGCCGGAGTCACGGAACTGGACGGGGACCTCCCGGTCAACCCGTCGGGCGGCGTCCTGTCCACCAACCCCATCGGCGCCTCCGGCATGATCCGCTTCGCGGAAGCGGCCCTCCAGGTGCGCGGTCAGGCGGGGGAGCACCAAGTCCCGGACGCCCGGCGGGCAATGGGACACGCGTACGGCGGCGGGGCGCAGTTCTTCGCGATGTGGCTGGTCGGAGCGGAGCAGCCCGGATCCTGACCGGAAACCGCATTCCGCACGGGTGCCGTACAGGCCACGAGTGACGCACCGTGGCCTGTGCGGCACGGCGTGCGATGGCTAACCTGGCCCCGGGACGACGAACCGGGAGTACCGGGAGGAGCACGCACGTGGCAGAGAGCATGACTTCGAAGGCGCCCGCCGGCTGGGGAAAGCCGGACCTCGACCTGACCGAGGCGGACTGGCAGTCGAGCAGCCGGGGGGAGGGGGACGTCCAGATCGCCTTCGTGGAGGGGTTCATCGCGATGCGCAACGGCGACCGCCCCGAAAGCCCCTCGCTGATCTTCGCACCGGACGAGTGGCGCAAGTTCGTCCTGAACGCGCGGGGCGGGGAGTTCGACCTGACGTAGAGGCGGGGCGGGAACGCGGCGCACCACCGGGCGCGGAGCCGCCGCCCTGGTGGGGAGCCGCCGCCCTGGTGGGGAGCCCGTGCCCGGGGCCCCGTAAACCCCTTGCCGGACCCGGCAGGGCCTGGGCATCATGACCGCCATGACGACCACCCGCCGAAAGGGCGATGCCGCGTAGACGGCCCGGCGCGCTGCGCGCCGAACGAGGAACGTACGGAGACCGGCGGCCACCCGCCTGGGCGAGGGAACTCCCGCCCGTGGACCGGATGTCACCCGCCGCCGCTGCCGCCGTGCACTGGGGCCGGCCCGGACGGGCCGGTGAGATCGCGGACCTGCTGACCCGGTACCGGACCTTCCTGAGCCGCCCCGGCGGCCGCCTGCTCCTGGTCCCCTCCGAGTGTCCGGCCTGCCCCGGCTGCGCACGCGACGACGTCGCCGTCGTCCGGGACGACCTGGGCGACCTGTACCGGGAACTGCCGCCGGCCGCCCGCACCGAGTTGGGCCGCGTGCTGCGGGGCCTGGACGCGGAGTTCCGCCGCCGCACGCTCCCGCACCCGGTCCCGCGCGCCGGGAGCTGGGTGGACTGGAGCGGCCGTCCGCGTGCCTGGTGGCGCCGGCGGCTCTACGAGGACGACTGACCGGCCGACCGGCTGACCACCGACCGGCTGACCACCGACCGGCTGACCGGCCGGCCGGTCATGGTCGTCCGGTCGGGCCCAGGGTGTCGGGCCGGCCCTGACGGGACGACCGCTACGGTGAGCGCATGAGCGGAGAAAACGACCTGCGCAAGCTGCTGAGCGGCATGCGGCCCGAACTGAACGACGGCCTGTACGTGTTCTGCACCGTCCCCGGCGACACCGACCCGGAGACCCTGGCCGGGCTCACCCCCGTCGCCTCCGTCCTGGAACCCGAGGGGCTCACCCTCGTGCTGAGCCAGGAGGACGCCGACGAGGCCGGTCTCCCCTACGAGTACACCGCCGGGTGGATCACCCTGCGCGTCCACTCCTCCCTCGACGCCGTCGGCCTCACCGCCGCCTTCGCCACCGAACTCGGCGCACACGGCCTGAGCTGCAACGTCATCGCCGGATACCACCACGACCACCTCTTCGTGGACGCAGCCCGGGCCGACGAGGCCGTGGCCGTCCTGGAAGCGCTCGCAGCCCGTTCCGCCCAGGACTGAGCCCTTTGGGCATACACCAGTTGGCGGCCCCCCGAAGAAGATCAGCTTTATTTGCCGCACCGGCCTTCCCGGGCGCGTGCGCGGGCGTACGCTGAACCCCCGAACAGGCCTGGGGGGTACCAGCCATGACGGAACGCCGGACCCGCAAACGGCGCAAGATGTTCGAACGCGACACGGAGCTCACCGCCGTCGACGAAGCCCTGGAGCAGCTCACCGACCCGGGCCCCGACGCGGGTGGAGCCCTGCTGGCCTTCTCCGGACCCGCCGGCCTCGGCAAGACCACGCTCCTGGCCGAAGTCCGCCGCCGCGCCCACACCAAGGCCTGCACGGTCCTCGCCGCACGCGGCGGCGAACAGGAGCAGAGCCAGCCCTTCCACGTCGCCCGCCAGCTCATCCAGCCCCAACTGGCCGGTACCTCCGACGCGGAACTGCGCGAGGCCCTCGGCAGCTGGTACTCCATCGTCGGCCCCGCCCTCGGCCTCTGCGCGGCCGAGCAGGGCGCCCCGCCCGACCCGCAGGGCCTGCGCGACGGACTGGACTGGGTCCTCACCCACCTCGTGGTGCAGCGCGCCCCCGTCGCCCTCGTCCTGGACGACGCCCACTGGGCCGACCCCGAATCCCTCTCGTGGCTCGCCGCCTTCGCCCCGCGCGCCGAACACCTCCCGCTCCTCCTCGTCGTCGCCTACCGCCCCGACGAACTGCCCGCGCACGCCGAAGCCTTCCGTACGCTGCCCGGCCGCGCGGGACACCGCCCGCTGACCCTCGCACCGCTCACCGCCGAGGCCGTCTCCGGGCTGGTCCGCGAGGCCGTCGGCGAACACGCCGACGAGGCGTTCTGCCGCGAGGCCTGGGCCGTCACCACCGGCAACCCCTTCGAAGCCGTCGAGCTCACCGTCAAGGTCCGGGACAAGGGTCTCGCCCCCGTCGAAGCCAGTGCTCCGCTGCTGCGCGACCTCGCCGCCGCCCAGCGCGGCAGCGGCCTCGTCGCCCGTCTGCACAGCCTCGGCCCCTCCACCGTCCGCTTCGCCTGGGCCTGTGCCGTCCTCGGCACCGACATCCCCCGGGAACTCGCCGCCCGCGTCGCCGGACTCGGCACCGAGGAGGCCGTGGACGCCACCGGGCGGCTGCGCGACGCCCGCATCCTGTCGAGCGCCGCCGAGGAAACCGCCGCCGAGGACGCGGCCGGGCTGGAGTTCGTACACCCCCTCATCGCCACCGCCATATACCGCGCGATCCCCGACGCCCTGCGCGTCGCCCTGCACGGAAAGGCCGCCGCGGCCGTGGTCGACGCGGGGCTCGGGCCCTCCGCCGCGGCCCGGCACCTGCTGGAGACCCATCCCGAGAACGACCCCTGGGTCGTACGCATCCTGCGCGAGGCGGCTGGCGAGAACCTCCGCGCTGGCGCCCCCGAAGCCGCCCGCCGCCAGCTCGCGCGGGCCCTGCGCGAACCCCCGGACTTCGACGAACGCGCGGCCGTCCTGTACGAACTGGGCTGCGCCTCCCTGCTCACCGAGCCCGCCAACACCGTCAACCACCTGCGCGCCGCCCTCGCGGAGCCCTTCGAGGACCAAGCGCTGCGCCAGGGCATCGTCATCCGGCTGGCCCAGGTGCTCTCGCACAGCGACCGGCTCGCCGAGGCCTCGGAATGCCTCGCGCGCGAGATCCCGTACACCCAGGACGTGCGCGCCCGGCTGCGCCTGCAGTCCGAGCAGTTCATGTGGGACGCCTTCAACGCCGCCGAGCCGGACTCCCCGGCACGCTCCCGGCGGCTCGCGAAGCTCGCGGACCGGCTGAGCGGGCGCGACCTCACCGAGCGGTACGTCATCGGGCTGCGCGCCTGGGACGCCTGCCTGCGCGGGGAGCCCGTCGACGTGGTCCTCCACCATGCCGGGCGGGTCCTGGAGACCGAGTTCAGCTGGGCGTACGCGGACCGGGGCTTCGAGGTCCCGGTACTCGTCGCGATGGTGCACATGTACGCCGACCGGCCGGAGCGCGCCGAGGAGCTGTTCGAGGCGGGCACCGCCGAGTTCGAGCGGCAGGGCTGGCGCGGGGCGCACCTGTCCTTCGCCTACAGCCTGCGCGCCTACATCCGCTACCGCCGGGGGCGGCTGGCCGAGGCGGAGGAACTGGCGCGGGCCGGACTGCGCCTCGCCGAGCGCGTCGGGCGGCGCACGCCCGTGCACTGGTACGCCATCGCGATCCTCGTCACCACGCTGCTGGCGCGGGGCCGGGCGGAGGAGGCCTGGGAGCTGGCCCGCGAGCACGAGTACGGGGAGCCCTTCCCGGCGGCGGTCGTCTTCCCGGACTCCCAGACCGTCTACGCGGAACTGCTGCTGGCCCGCGGCCAGGCGAAGGCCGCGGCGGCGGAGCTGGAGGCCGTGGACCGGCGGCTGACCCCCAGGGGCATCCAGAACCCGTCCTGGTGCCCGTGGCAGCTCCACCTGGCCCGGGCGGTGGCCGCGGAGGACCCGGCGCGGGCGCGGGAGCTGGCCGAGGAGGCGGTACGCCGAGCCCGTGCCTTCGGGGCTGCGTCCGGCATCGGCCAGGCCCTGCGGGTGGCCGCGGAGGTGGCTGCGCCGCGGGACCGGGCGGCGCTCCTGGAGGAGGCGGTGGAGGTCCTGTCGGCCTCGCCGGCGGCGTACGAGCTGGCGCTCGCGCTGGCCGCGCTGGGGGAGCAGCGGAGGTCCGCCGACGTCCTGGCGCGTGCGGTGGCCGCCGCCCGGGCCTGCGGGGCGGACGGCCTGGTGGCCACCGCTGCGGCTGCCCTGCTTGCCCTGGGCGGCCCCCTACCGCACGGAGGCGTCGTGCCCGACCCGGACCCGGCCGCGGCCTACTGACGGCCGGGGCCCTGTGGGGCTTCCCCTACCCGCCCTTCCACCGTTCCCCGGGCTGCGCCCGGACCCCTCCTGGGGCTCCGCCCCAGACCCCGCGCCTCAAACGCCGGCGGGGCTGGAATTGCCCTGCGGGCAATCCAGCCCCGGCCGAAATCCAGCCCCTCCGGCGTTTGAGGCGCGGGGGTCCGGGGGCTGGCCCCCGGGGACGGTGCTGCACGTGGACAGGGTCCGGGGCGGAGCCCCGGGGAACGGGCGACGGGCGGGTAGGGGACCCAGCCCCGCGCAGCGGCAAGGGGCGCCGCGGGGAACTCCGCCCCGCGCAGCGGCACAGGCGGGGCCGGGCCCGGGTCGGGGGTGGAGGGCCGGGAAACCCGGCGGGACACGTACCATGGCGGCATGTCCTTCCTCCGCCGCCACCGCGCCGCCACACCCGCCGGCCCGGACTTCGACGTCCTGGCCATGGACCCGGGGGACTGGCCGGGCAATCTCGGGGCCGGGCTGCTGCCCGCGCCCGACGGCAGCTGCCAGGGTGTGTTCCTCCGCTACGACCTGTTCGGCGGACGCGGCCCCGCGATGATCATCGGAAACCTCCCCGAGGGATCCCCCGCGCGCGACCTCTCCGAGGGCCAGGTCCCCTTCGAGGTGGCCCAGCTCCTCGACGCCCTCGAGAACGACGAGGACGTCGAGGTCACCGGGGCCGAGGACTGCCCCGTCATGCAGGGCGACAACCTCCTCATCGTCCGGAAGATCAAGCTCTCCGAGAGCCGGATCAGCTGCGTGCAGTTCGACCGCAGTGACAACGTGCTGGTCACCATCGCGAGCTGGGACCGGCCGATCACGGACGACCTCTACGCGCTGCTGAAGCCGCTCCCGGCCGAGCTCTTCCAGCAGGGCTAGACCAGCGGGCTAGCCCACCGGCGTCACGCGTCCGCGATGTCGTTGGCGGCCACGTAGCCGAACGTCATCGCGGGACCGATCGTCGACCCGGCCCCCGCGTAGCTGTGCCCCATCACGGCCGCACTCGCGTTGCCCGCCGCCCACAGGCCCCGGATCACGGATCCGTCCGGCCGCAGTGCGCGGGCCCGCGCGTCCGTGACGATGCCGCCCTTCGTGCCCAGGTCACCCGGCACGATCTTGAAGGCGTAGAACGGCGGCGCCCAGATCGGGGCGAGACAGGAGTTCGGCGTCACGCCCGGGTCCGTGTAGTAGTGGTCGTACGCGGTGTCCCCCCGGTGGAAGTCGGGGTCGGTGCCGTTCCACGCCTGCGCGTTGAACCGGTTGAGGGTGGAGCGCAGGGCGGCCGCGGGCACACCGATCTGGTTGGCGAGGGCGTCCCAGGTCCACGCCTTCTTCGCGGCGCCCGCCTGGTACCAGGAGTCCGGGAACACGAACGTCGGCAGGATGTCCTTGAACAGGTACTTGTTGCGGTAGTTCTGATCCACGATCAGCCAGGCCGGGATGTGCGAGCCGGCCGCACCCCGGTCCTTCTCGTACATCACGTGCACCACATCGCTGTACGGGGCGGCCTCGTTGACGAAGCGGGCGCCCTTCGCGTTGACCATCAGGCCCCCGGGCAGGGTCCGTTCGGCCAGGCAGAAGTACGGTTCTCCGGGGAGCGGGATCGACGGGCCCCACCAGGCGTCCTCCATCAACGCCAGTTCCGCACCGGCCCGTTGGCCCGCCCGGATCCCGTCGCCGGTGTTCTCCTTCGCGCCGACCGACCACTGGGTGCCGATCGGCTGCTGCTGGTACTGGGACCGCATCTGCGCGTTGTGCTCGAAGCCGCCCGAACCGATGACCACGCCCTTGCGGGCCCGCACCACGCCCCGTACGCCCTCCTTCTCCACCACCACGCCGGTGACGGCGCCGCTCTCCTGGACCAGGTCGACGAGCGGGCTGTTCAGCCACACCGGAACCCCGGCCTGGAGCAGGCCGGCCCGCAGGCCGGCCGCCAGGGCCTGGCCCATGGTCAGCGGCTTCTGCCCGCACAGCGCTGCCGCCGTGCCGCGCGCCAGGCATTCGGTGGACACCGCGAGCCCCTTGGCGTTCACCGCGGCGAGGTTGAGCCACTTGTAGTCCTGGCTGAACACCACCATTCCGGCCGGCACGGGCATGTACGCCGGGTTCAGGCGGGCCAGTTCGGCGCCGAGTATGTTCCCGTCGATCTGGTCCGGCTCGATGGACCGGCCGTTGGGGAGCCCGCCGGGGAGGTTCGGGTAGTAGTCGCTGTAGCCGTCCATGAAGCGGAACCGCAGCGGGCTGTTGGCCATCACGAAGTCCAGCATCCGGGGCCCGTTGGCGAGGAAGGCCGCCTGCCGGTCCGCGGAGGAGCCGTTGCCGACCACGGCCGACAGGTACTGCGCCGCCTTCGCCGGAGTGTCCGGGACGCCCGCGCCCAGGATCACGGAGTTGTTCGGGAGCCAGATCCCGGCACCGGACCGGGCGGCCGAACCCCCGAAGGTCGGGGCCTTCTCGACCACGAGCACGCTCAGGCCCCGCTTGGCCGCGGTGAGCGCGGCGGTCATTCCGGAGGCTCCGGAGCCGACCACGACGACGTCGTACTCGCCGAGCGAGGGTTCACCGGCCGCGTGAGCGGCGGCGGCCGGCAGCACGGCGGCGGCGAGCACGCCGGCCCCCGCCCCAGCAATGACCGTCCGGCGGGAGGGGAGGGCGGAACCCGGGTCCGAACTCGGTTCGGAACTCGGGTCGGAGCTCGCTGTGGAGGCGGTTCTCGCGGTCATGGGCAGGCTCCAGCGGAGAGGGGGTGGGGGGACGGATCCAGCATTCTGATGCTGAGTCAGAAAAGGTGTTCGGGGGATCATGTGAAGTCAAGGCATACGCGCCAGTTGCGCTTCGGGCCCGGACGCACGAAATCCCGTGCCGCACACACCGGGTGTGTGCGGCACGGGATCTCGTGGGCGACCGCACCCAACGCGGCCGGGTCAGTACGGCCGGGTCAGTGCGGCCGGGTCAGCGCGTGCCCACCGCCGCGCGGACCGCCCTGCGGGCCATGCCCGCGTCGTCGTGCAGGCGGCGCAGCAGCAGGCGCTGCTCCTCGCCCGAGGACAGGGAGCCCGACGGCGGCGCCTGGGTCGGGGTGGTCGCCAGCATCGAGCGCTGCACGGCCGTCTCCGACATCCGGATCTCCCGGGTGAGCACCAGCATCAGGTTGACCAGGAACGCGTCCCGCGCGGCCGGTCCGGCCGCCTGGGCCAGGCGGCTGATCTGGGCGCGTGCGATCGGGGCGTCGCCCAGTACCGTCCACAGGGTGGCCAGGTCGTAGCCCGGCCGGTACCAGCCCGCGTGCTCCCAGTCGAGGAGCACGGGACCCGTCGGGGACAGCAGCAGGTTCGAGAGCAGCGCGTCGCCGTGGTTGAACTGCCAGGGGTTGCCCGACATCTTCACCCCGTGCAGCAGCTTCTGCAGATCGCCGAAGTCACGGTCGGTCAGCAGGCCCAGCTGGTAGTCCCGGGCGATCCGCCGGTCGTAGTCCAGCGGTCGGCCGAACAGCTCGTCGGCGGGCCTCCAGCCGTTCACCTGGCGCAGCGCTCCGAGCGCGGCCCGCAGGTCGGCCCGCGGCGGGGCCTCCACCGGATGCCGCTGGAGCGCGGCGACCCGGCCGGCCATCCGCTCGACGATCAGTACGCAGTTCTCCGGATCGGCGGCGATCAGCCGCGGCACCCGGACCTGAGGGCGGTGCCGGACGAACGTCCGGTACGTCGCTATTTCGTGCCGGTACCGCTCGCGCCACTCGGGCGAGTGATCCAGTAAAACCTTCGCGACGGCCGTCATCCGTCCGGTGGTTCCCACCAGCAGGACCGACCGGCCGCTGCGGCGCAGTACCTGGACGGGCGCGAACTCCGGACAGATGCGCTGTACGGAGGCGAGTGCGGTGCGCAACTGCGCGCCCTGCGGACCCGACAGGTCGATTCTCCCGCTGAGCGGCTGCGATCCGGCACCAGGCATCCGCCGTGCCCGTACGGCGCCCTGCGCCGGGGCCGCGGGGCGGCCGGGTTCGAGGTAGGGGCCGCCGCCCGCGGGGAGCGTGCGGTGCGGCCGGACCGGGGCGGACACGGAGGACGTGGCTGCGTACATGGCGTTACGGATCCCTTCGTGCGCCGACGAGTTGCGTGGTGCGTACGCCGCCCCGCCGGATCCCGTGCATCACCCTGGGGAGTTCCGCCGGTGACCGGGTCGGGGAGGCGCATTCCTACCTGACACCCGGGCGTGGGTGGCGGACCACATTGCGTGCCCTGGCGAACCCTGGCGAATAGTCGCTCGGCACCTGACACGGGGTTACTGTCAACTCAGCCGAGAACCTGGGGGCTTGACGTGAGCAAAGGTCCAAACACCCGTCTGAACGACCTGTTCGGCCTGGCCGGCTGGTCGAAGGGCGAACTGGCGAGGATGGTCAACCGGCAGGCGGCCTCGATGGGCCACCACCAGCTGGCCACCGACACCTCGCGGGTGCGGCGCTGGATCGACATGGGGGAGACCCCGCGCGAACCGGTGCCCACGGTACTGGCAGCACTGTTCACCGAGCGGCTCGGTCGTGTCGTGACCATCGAGGACCTCGGGTTCGTACGACAACGGCGCACCGCCAAGCAGCAATCGGACGGGGAGCAGGAGAACCCCGACGGAATGCCCTGGGCGCCCGAACGCACAGCCGCGGTCCTCACCGAATTCACGGGAATGGACCTCATGCTCAACCGTCGCGGTCTGATGAGCGCGGGTGCCGCGCTCACCGCCGGCTCAGCCCTCAGCAATGCCATGTACGACTGGCTCCACACCGACCCCGCCCGGGCGAAGGACGTACAGCGCCACGGAGACGCCTTCCAGGCGGACTCCGCGGGCTACGACCGCTACGAGGCGGCGCCCATCGGCTCCCAGGAGATCGAGGCGCTGGAGCGCTCGGTGGAGGTCTTCCGCGCCTGGGACGCCTCCAGAGGCGGCGGCCTCCAGCGCAAGGCCGTGGTCGGGCAGCTCAACGAGGTGGGCGGCATGCTCGCGTACCACCACCCCGACCACCTCCAGCGCAGGCTGTGGGGGGTGGCGGCCAACCTGGCCGTCCTGGCGGGCTGGATGTCCCACGACGTGGGCCTGGAGCCCACCGCGCAGAAGTACTTCGTCATCGCCGCGCACGCGGCCCGCGAGGGCGGCGACCGGCCGCGCGCGGGGGAGGCGCTTTCCCGCGCGGCCCGTCAGATGGTCCACCTGGGCAAGCCGAACGAGGCGCTCGACCTGATGAAGCTGGCACAGTCCGGCTCCGGCGAGCAGACCCTGCCCCGCACCCGCGCCATGCTCCACACCATCGAGGCCTGGGCGCAGGCCGCGCTCGGCAAGGGGCAGGCCATGCGCCGCACCCTGGGCGAGGCCGAGGACCTGTTCGTGTCCACCTCGGGCGACGTACCGCCGCCGTCCTGGATGCAGCACTTCGACGAGGCCGATCTGCACGGCATGCAGGCGCTGGCCTTCCGTACCCTCGCCGACCACGATCCCTCCGCGGCGACCATCGCGCAGCAGCACGCGAAGGAGGCCCTGCGGCTGCGGGCCGACGGCCACCAGCGCTCGAAGATCTTCGACTACATCTCGATGGCCTCCGCCTGCTTCATCGCGGACGACCCGGAACAGGCCGACCGCTACGCCCGCCTGGCGCTGGTCTCGATGAACGAGACCTCCTCGCACCGGACATGGGACCGGCTGCGCGAGATGTACCGGCTGACGGGTCACTACTCCGGCTTCGCCGGCATCGAGGAGCTCCGCGAGGAGATCAAGCTGGCCCTGCCGAACAGCCCCGTGGCACGGTCGGTCTGAGACCGGTGGCCGACCCGGGTCCGACGGCGGGAAGGGCGCGATGCGGAGAGGTGTCCGACGACGGGAAGGGCACGACGACGGGAAAGGCACGACGACGAGAAAGGCCGCGCCTTCCGGCGCGGCCCTGAGTCCCGCGAAGCACCCGCCGCCCGCTACGAGCCGATCCGGGCCACCAGTACGCAGGCGTCGTCCTCGCGCTCGCCCTCGCCGAACTCCCCGATCAGCAGGCGCACACAGTCCTGCGCGGACCGGGCGGAGGAGAAGTGCGGTGCGAGCGCCAGCAGTCGTTCGGTCCCGTCGGCCTTGCTGAACTCGATGCTGCGCGGGGTCAGTCCGTCGGTGTGCAGGACGAGCACGTCGCCCACCTCCAGCCGCTCCTCGGCCTGGCCGTACGCGGCTCCGGAGGTCGCTCCCAGCAGGACGCCCTCGGGCGGCAGCAGGGAACGGCCCTGGCCGCGCCGGAACAGCAGCGGGGCGGGGTGCCCGGCCTGCGCCCAGGACAGCACCCGGCGCGCGGGATCGTAGCGGCAGCACACCGCGGATCCCAGCGCGGGCTGGACGGAGGTCTCCAGGAGCTGGTTCAGCCAGCCCATCAGCGGTCCCGGCTCGATGCCCGCCATCGCCATCCCGCGCAGGGCGCCGAGCATCATCGCCATGCCGGAGGTGGCGGTCACCCCGTGGCCGGTGAGGTCACCGACCGTCAGCATCGATTGTCCGTCGGGGAGTTCGAGTGCGTCGTACCAGTCTCCGCCGATGAGCGCGCTGGTGGCGGAGGGCAGGTAGTGCGCCGCGACGTCGAGCGCCCTGGTGTTGTCGTGCGGGAACCGCAGGGAGCCGCGCCACGGGGGGAGCACGGCTTCCTGCAGCTCGACAGCCAGCCGGCGCTCGGTCTGCGCGATCTCCTGCCGGCGCTGCAGCGAGTCCCGGGACTCGCGCACCGCCCGCTGGCTCCGGCGCAGTTCACTCACGTCCCGCAGCACGGCCCACATGGAGGCCGTGCAGCCGTCGGAGTCGAGTACCGGCTCGCCCCTCATGTGCAGCGTCCGGACCCGGCCGTCGGCCCGGACGATGCGGAACTCGCCGTCTATCGGCTTGCCGTCCACCAGGCAGGCCGTCACCATCGCGGTGAGCAGCGGCTGGTCCTCGGAGAACAGGGTGGACCCCAGTTCGTCGAGGGGCAGCGCGCCGGCCTCGGGGGAGCGGCCGAAGATCTGGAAGAGCTCGTCGGACCAACTGACCTCATCGGTCAGCAGGTTCCACTCGGCGCTGCCGACCCTGGTCTGCTGGGCCTCGGCCCCCGTCTCGGGGGCGGCCTGCGGCAGCGTGGCCGACTCGGGCGAGGCGGGCGGCAGTCCCTCTTTGAGCTGGCCGAGGTGGGCGCGGAGATCGTCGAGATGGTGGACGGCGAGATCGCACAGTGCGCGCTGCCAGCGGCCCTGCGCGTCGTCGTCGTCGACCACGGTGTCGCGGCGGACCGCGTCGACTTCGCCCCGGAGCCGCCGGGTCTGCGAGATCAGCGCGTCCACCGACCCTGGCTCGGGCGGTTGCGCGGGGCGGTCCGCGTACAGGTGGGACGGCATCTGAACTCCGATACAGGCGCGGCACGGCCAAGTCTGAGGAGGGACCGGTTCTGAAGGAAGGGCCGGTAACGACTGTTGCACAGCGGGCGACGGCCTGTAAGGCGTTTGGCAACATCTGTGGCGGACTTGCACCGGGCATATGCCTGAGGCCTTCCGGACCTCCTGGAGCGTGCGAACGAATCCGGTCAGCCGATGCCGACGGACCGGTGCGGGAGCCCCGCCGACCCGTGTCCGCACCGGGCCCGTCCCGAGCCCGCCCAGGGCCGTCGCGCGGTGATGCGGTGCCGGTCGGACCCCGCCGGAGTGCGCCGTGGGCGGCCTCCGGCCGCTCCGCCGCGCTCCACCCGCGGCCGGAAAACAGCCCTCCGGACGGCGGCGGTCGAGCGTACGGCCGAGGTGTACGAGGCCGGCCGCCCGCCGAACCGGCGAAAGACGTGCGGGACCCGGGTCAACACGGCCGTGCGGATACCCCCCGAACGAAGGACCCCGTGCCGTCCGCCCTTTCGTCCAGGCGCTGATCCGGACTTCCCCAGCGCACCCCGAATGGCTACTCTACGTGCCGGTAATGAGCCGAGGAGGCTCGCTGGGCAGGGCGCGCAGGGTGGGGACACAACGACATGACCGGGCACATCCACGCGCCGACCGACGGGCACAGCCACGCGCCGACCGACGGCCCCGTACTCGCCGACGGACGGAGCCGGCGCTCCTTCCTCACCTACCTGATCGCCGCCCCGACCCTCGCCCTCGTCACGCGCGCCGGAGCCGATCTCCTCGCCCCGCAGCCCGCGCACGCCGTGATCCCGACCCTCCCCGCCCCCGCCGACCTGGTGGACCTCGGGGACCTGTTCATCCTGGCCGGCGCCCCCACCTCCGCCCTGCTCGCGCTCGTCGTGGAGGCCGACGGAACCATCCGCTTCCGGCTCCCGCGCGAAGAGGTCGGCCAGGGGCTCACCACCGCCGTGGCGATGCTCGTCGCCGAGGAACTGGACGCCCCGCTGGCCGCCGTACGGGTCGAACTGGACGACGCCCGCCCCGAGCTGCTCTTCAATCAGCTCACCGGATCCTCCAACTCCATCCGCTCCCTCTACGGTCCGGTCCGCCAGTGCGCCGCCACCGCCCGGGCCAGGCTCGTCGCGGCCGCCGCCGTGCGCTGGAGCCTCCCGGCGTCGACCCTGACCACGGTGGGCGGAGCCGTCCGCGCCCCCGACGGCCGCACCGCGTCCTACGGCTCCCTCGCCGCGGCCGCCGCAAACCCCGCCCTGATCGTCCTCGGCGCCACCCCCAAGCCGGCGGCGAAGCACGCCCTGGTCGGCAGGCCCACCAGCCGGATCGACGCCCGCGCCATGGTCACCGGGGCCCAGCGCTACACCCTCGACCTGGACGTGCCCGGGGCCAAGCCCTGCGTGGTGCGCCGCCCGCCCACCCTGGGCGGCAGCGTCCGCTCGGTCGCCAACCTCGCTGCCGTCCGGGCCATGCCCGGCGTCCTGCACGTGGTCACGATCGCCACGGGCGTCGCGGTCGTCGCCGAGACCTTCGGCCAGGCCCTCGACGCCAAGGCCGCCCTCCAGGTCGCCTGGGGTCCGGGCCCCGCGGACCAGCTCTCGGACGCGCAGGTCCGTACGAAGCTGCGCGCCGCCACCCCGCCCCTGCTCGTGCCGCCTCTGCTCACCGCGCACGTGGACGCCGAGTTCGACTTCGCCTTCGTCAGCCACGCCCCGATGGAGACCAACTCGGCCGTCGCCGACGTGCGCGAGGACCGCGCCGAGATCTGGTCCGGGCTCAAATCGCCGATCGTGGCCCGCGAAACGATCGCCGCCGACCTTGGCCTGCCCCTCGACAAGGTCACCGTCCACGTGGTGCAGGCGGGCGGATCCTTCGGCCGCCGGCTGTTCTTCGACGCGGCCCTGGAAGCGGCCCGGATCTCCAAGGCCTGCCGCCGTCCGGTCCGACTGATGTGGACCCGCGTCGACGACACCCGTCACGGCAGGATGCGCCCCGCCACCCACCACAAGATCCGGGCGACCCACCTGCTGGGCGAGGTGCTCAGCTTCGAACACCGGGTCGCCGCCGCGGAGACCGACTTCCGGCACGGGCTCGGCGAGATCATCACCGCCACCGCCGCGAGCCTCCCGCTCGGCATCGGCAACGCCACCCTCGCCCAGACCCTGTTCCTCACCACGATCAAGTCGCCGTACCACTTCGGGCTCACCACCCAGACGCTCAGCGAGGTCCCGACCGGAGTCCCCACCGGGTCCTGGCGCTCGGTGTACTCGGCGAACACCCGCGGGGCCGAGGAGATCGTGGTGGACGAGCTGGCCGCCGCGACCGGCCGGGACCCGTACCAGTTCCGCCGGACCTTCCTGAAGACGGCCGCCCAGCGCGCCGTACTCGACAAGGCCGCCACCGAAGGGGGCTGGGGCCGGGCCATGCCGGCCGGGTGCGCCCAGGGCATCGCCTTCCACGAGGAGTACAAGTCCCGGACGGCCTGCCTGGTCGAGATCGACACCCGCGACCCGGAGCACATCCGCGTCACGAAGGCGGTCATCGCCGTCGACGTGGGCCTGCCCGTCAACCCGCGCGGTCTGGAGGCCCAGATGATCGGCGGCCTGACCGACGCGATCTCCACCACGCTCAGGGCCGGCCTGCACCTGGACAAGGGGCTCCCGCTGGAAGGCAGTTACAGCCAGTTCCACTGGGCGCGGCAGCGCGACACCCCGAAGGACGTACGCGTCTTCGTGCTCCCGGCGACCGGAACGGAGCCCGGCGGGGCCGGCGAGCTGGGCCTGCCCGCCGCCGTGGGCGCCATCGCCAACGCCTACGCCCGGGCCACCGGCACCAAGCCGCGCAGCTTCCCCCTCGACTTCGACGTCGACTTCACCCCTTACCCGCGCTAGGCCTCACCCGCGCCAGCCGACCGACTTCAGGAGCCGAGCCGTGCCCTCGCACACCTTCACCGTCAACGGGCAGAGCGTCACCGTGGACGCCCCCGACGATCTGCCCCTGCTGTGGGTGCTCCGCGACATGCTGAACGTACGCGGTCCCAAATACGGCTGCGGAGTGGACGTCTGCAAGGCCTGCACCAGCCACCTCGACGGGGTGGACGTCCGCCCGTGCGTGGTGCCGGTCTCCGCCTGCGCGGGGAAGTCGGTGACCACGATCGAGGGGCTGGCCGACGGCGAGGACCTGCACCCGGTGCAGGAGGCCTGGCTCGAACAGGACGTCGCCCAGTGCGGCTTCTGCCAGCCCGGCCAGATCATGGCGGCCGTCGCCCTGCTGAAGCGGACGAGCACCCCCACGGACGAGGACATCGACGCGATCGCCAACATCTGCCGCTGTGGCACGTACTTCCGCATCCGGGAGGCGATCCGCAGCGCCGCGGCGAAGATGTAGGCGGTTCACCCCATGACACAGGGTCGATATGGGACGAATCGACACGGTCTTGGCTGATCATGCCTGAATGAGGCGTATCAATGCGAAACGTGTGCTGGTCGGCGAACCGCTCGACACCGCGCGCCTGGGCGAGACCCTGCTGCCCAAACGGCTCGCGCTCCCGATCTTCTGCAGCGACCCGCTCTCCTCCGTGGCCTACGCCACCGAGGAGATCCTGCTGATCCTCGCCCTCGGCGGGGTCGCGCTGCTCCACCTCGCCTGGTACGCGGCCGCCGCCATCGTGTTCCTCCTCGTGGTCGTCGTCGCCTCCTACCGGCAGACCTGCTACGCCTACCCGGGCGGCGGCGGCGCCTACATCGTCAGCTCCAAGAACCTCGGCCAGACCGCGGCCCTCACCGCCGCGAGCGCCCTGCTCGTCGACTACGTCATGACGGTCGCCGTCTCCGTGGTCTCCGGCGTCGCCGCCATCACCTCCGCCATCCCCTCCCTCGCCGACCACGAAGTCCCCCTGTCGGTGGGTTTCGTGGTGCTGCTGACCCTCATGAACCTGCGCGGGGTACGGGAATCCGGCCGGGTCTTCGCCGTCCCCACCTACGGCTTCGTCCTCGTCATCTACCTGATGTTCGCCGTGGCCGCCTACCGGCTCGCGACCGGTGACACGATCCGCGCCGAATCCGCCGAGCTGCCGATCACCGCCGAGGGCAACTACGCCGGCCTCGCGGTGGTGCTCCTCGCTCTGCGCGCCTTCGCCTCCGGCTGTACCGCGCTCACGGGCGTCGAGGCCATCAGCAACGGCGTCCCCGCCTTCCAGAAGCCCAAGAGCAAGAACGCGGCGACCACCCTCGCCGCGATGGGCGCGCTCGCCGTCACCATGTTCGCCGGGATCACCATCCTCGCCATGAGCTACGAGGTGCACGTGGCGGCGGATCCGACGGAGCTGGGCCTGGCCCCCGGAACCCCGATGTCCACCGCGCTGGCGCAGATCGGCAGGGCCACCTTCGGCGACTGGCACATCCTCTTCTACCTGCTCCAGGCCGTCACGGCCGGGGTCCTGGTCCTGGCCGCCAACACCGCCTTCAACGGCTTCCCGATGCTCGCCTCGATCCTGGCGAAGGACCGGTACGTACCGCGCCAGCTCTTCAACCGCGGCGACCGCCTCGTCTACTCCAACGGCGTCGTCCTGCTGGCGCTCGCCGCCATCGCCCTCATCGTCGCCTTCGACGCCCAGCTGACCCGCCTCATCCAGCTCTACATCATCGGCGTCTTCGTCTCCTTCACCCTCTCCCAGGCGGGCATGGTCCGGCACTGGCAGCAGGAGCTCGCCTCACCCGGGACCCGCAAGGAGGAGCGGATCCACATCCACCGCCGGCTCGCCATCAACGCCGTCGGCGCCACCATGACCTTCGTGGTCCTGGTCATCGTCCTGATCACCAAGTTCACCCACGGAGCCTGGCTCGTCGTCATCGCCATGCCGGTGCTCTTCATCGGCATGAAGGGCGTGCGCCGGCACTACGACACCGTGGCCAGGGAAGTCGCCGTCGCCCCCGGGGTCAAACCGCGCAAGCCCGCCCGCCACCACGTCGTCGTCCTCGTCGCGTCCGTGCACGCGCCCACGCTCAAGGCAGTCGGCTTCGCCATGGGGCTGCGCCCCGACACCCTGACGGCGGTTTCGGTGGCGGCGGACGAGGAGGACGCGAAGCGGCTGCGCGCGGACTGGGCGGACCACGACCCGGGCATCCCGCTCAAGGTGCTGCACTCCCCGTACCGCGAGGTGGTCGGTCCGGTTCTGGCCTACGTGCAGGAACAGGCGGCCGCCGAGGGCACGGACATGCTCTCCGTGGTCATCCCCGAGTACGTGGTCGGGCACTGGTGGGAACAGCCCCTGCACAACCAGAACGCGCTGCGCCTCAAGGCGCGCCTGCTGTTCACGCCCGGGGTCGCGGTGATCGACGTGCCGTTCCTGCTGGAGTCCGCGAAATCGGCGGAGCAGGGCGATCCGGGTCAGGGGAACCCGGGTCAGGGGGACCCGCAGGAACCGGCGGGAACCCGGCCGGGCGCTGGGTGACCGCCGTGTGGGCCAGCGCCAGCTCCACGACGTGGGCGGGATCGGACAGCGACCGGCCGGTGAGCTGCTCCAGCCGGCGCAGCCGGTTCGAGACGGTGTTGCGGTGGCAGTACAGCCGCTGCGCGGCGTACGTGGTCGAGCCCCGGCAGGACAGCCAGGTGCCCAGGGTGGTCAGCAGCACCCCGCGGTCCCCCGGGGCCAGTGCCAGGACCGGACCCAGC
This sequence comes from Streptomyces sp. NBC_01264, assembly GCF_026340675.1. Taxonomy (NCBI): domain Bacteria; kingdom Bacillati; phylum Actinomycetota; class Actinomycetes; order Kitasatosporales; family Streptomycetaceae; genus Streptomyces; species Streptomyces sp. NBC_01264. Next base: position 1,323,025 of record NZ_JAPEOX010000001.1, on the reverse strand, counting down.
ACCACCTGACGCAGCCGGCCCGCGAGCTCGGGCTCGGCCGCGACCAGCGCCGCCGGGAGCCGCTCGTCCAGCAGGGCGGTGTGCGGACCGCCGGCACCCGGCGCAGCGCGCAGCGCGAGTACGGCCAGCCGGCGGGCCCCGGCCAGCTCGCCCGGCGTCCGCACCACCGGGCTCACCCCGGCCCGTAAGCCGAGGGGCGCGAGCAGATCGGTCACGGCGGCGAGCGGCAGCGGGCCCAGGTCCACGAGGCCGGTCTCCCCGTCCGCCCGGATCCGCCACAGCACGCGCGGGGCGCCGCCGGCCGGGGTCGTCACGCCGTCCCCGGAGTCGAGGACCACCACGGCGAACCGCCCGCGCTCCGGCAGGCCGAGCCGCCGAGCCGCCTCGGTGGTCCGGCCCGCCGGACCCCCACCGTCGAACAGGGCGTCGAGCAGGGCCCCCCGCAGTTCCCGCTCGCGGTCTTCGCGCGCGGCGTCGGCCCGGCGGTAGGACTCGGCCGCCGCGTCCGCCATCCGGTCGATTACGTCCCACAGTGCGGGCGCCCCGGGCAGCAGCCGGGGAAGCGCCGCCCGGTCGTGCGCGGCGACGGCCTCGGTCAGGACCTGCCACAGCAGCCGGCCGGCGAGCCGGTGGACGCGCAGCAGGGAATCGAGCGGCACCCCCTGCCGGGCGCGGAGTTCCCCGTCGGCGCGGGCCTCGCCGAGCTCGGGCGGCAGACCGCGGGCCTCGCGCAGGAGACCGTCGACGGTCTGGCGCAGCAACTCGTGGACCCGCTCGCGCAGGGCGGCCCGGCCGAGCAGGTCGACGTAGACGGCGCAGGCCGGATCCCCGTCCGGTGACCGGTCGGCGAGCCGCTCGGCGGCCACGGCCATCCGGCGGTCCAGGTCCTCGCGTATCTCCCCGATGATCCGCTCCATGACGGGCAGGGTGGCACGTCGGAGGGGGTGCTGGGGAGGGCCGCGACGAGGCCGTGTCCGCTAGCGTGTCCGAAGCACTGCACGTGCAGTGCATATGCGGCGGTCATACCGGCAGCCACGTCCACACGGTCAGGGATCCACCCATGCGCCAGAACCCCGAGCGCCGCGCCGCGCTGCTCGACGCCGCCATCGAAGTCCTCGCCCGCGAGGGCTCGCGGGGGCTGACCCTGCGCGCGGTGGACACGGAGGCCGGAGTTCCGACCGGCACCTCCTCCAACTACTTCGCCAACCGCGCCCAGCTCCTGGTGCAGATCCTGCACCGCACCCGCGAGCGGCTCACCCCCGATCCGGCGGACCTGACGGGCCCCTTCGACACGAAGGCGCTGCTGCGCCGGCTCCTGGAGCGCATGCGCCGCGAGCGCAGCGTCCACACCGCGATGCTGGAACTGCGCCTAGAAGCCACCCGGCGGCCCGAACTGCAGGAGGCGCTGGCCGGGTTCCAGGGCGCCGAGCTGGAGGCGAACATCGCCTCGCACCTGGAGGCGGGCCTGCCGGGGGACCGGCAGGGCGTGGTCCTGATCTACCTGGCCATGCTCGGGCTGATCGTGGACGACCTGACCGTGCCCGGACTGCTGGACCCCCACTCGGTGGAGGGGCTCATCGACACGATGGTCGAGCGCCTCCTCCCGGAGGGCCCCGCCGACTGACTATCGTGCCGGTAGGGCATGTTCCGGCAGGACCGGCAGGACCGGCAGGACCGCCAGGACCGGCGGCACCGGCGGAAACAGCAGGACCGGCAGGACCGGCTCGCATCGCGGAGATCGCGGGAGGGGACCGTGGCAATGGCGGACATCACGGGGCAGGGACCGGGCGAAGGCATCCAGTGGCTGGCGGACTGGAGCGCCTGGTACGTCGGGCTCACCTTCGCCCGGGGCATCGGCCCCGAGGAACTGGCCGTCCGGCTCGGCGCCCTGCCGGACCTGCGCCCCGGGCCGCTCGGGGCCATCGACGCGTGGAGCATGGTCACCGAGACGGTGGACGGCGACGGCGTGGCCCGGGTCGGGAGCTGGGGCGGCTGGTCCTTCGCCGTGGAACACGGAGTGCCCGCCGGGGCGCACCGCCTCGCCGAGGTCTCCCGCTCCGGGGCCGAGGCCGTGTACCTCGACCCGCAGCCCGATCACCCGCCCAAACAGTTCGCGTACGCCCGGGACGGCGAGCTGGTCTGCTGCTTCGGCATCGGCGAGGAGCACTGGCGCGGCGGCCACCGGCCCGACTTCCTCCTGCCGGAGCTGGTCGAGGCCAAGATCCTCACCCCGGACGGCTGTTACGCCCGCCCCGAGGACGAACCGCACGAGGAGCGCGACCGCCTCACCCTCGCCGTACTGGAACACCGTTTCGGGCTGTCCCTTCCGCGCCGACTCGTCGAGGAGACACCGCTCCCGGCCTTCGTGACCTGCACGCAGTAGGGGGTTCCCCGGGCTTCGCCGGGCTTCCCCGGATGAGCGGTTTTGGCCGGGGAGGGCGCGTCTTGTGACACTACGGGGGTGAACGCGACCGACTTGTTCCACCAGGCGCTGCGCGACCGGATCGCCCCGGCGCTGCGCGACGCGGGTTTCACCGGTACGGGGCTGGAGTACCGGCTCCGCGCCGCCGAGCCCGACCACGCGCTGCTCGGCTTCCAGCGGAGCGCTTCGTCCGGCGCCGCCGAATGCAGGTTCACCGTCAACCTGCGCGCGGTCCCGTACGAGGAACACGAGGCCCTGCGTCGGCTGCGGCCGGCCCTCGGGACCCGCCTCAGCGCCAACCGGATCGGTCCCGTCGGCTGGCACACCAGGATCGGACGCCTCCTCGGCCACCCGCACGACCACTGGTGGACCATCACCGACGAGCGCACCGCCGCCCGCGTCGCGGACGAGGTCACGGACGTGGTGCTGCGCCACGCCGTCCCCGCGCTGTGGGGCGAGGTGACCGACCGGCCGCCGCTGCCGGGGCCCGTGGTGGATCCGGTGCCCGACTGCCTGGACCCGGTGTGCCTGCGGGTGGACGGTGATCCGTTCCCCGTCGCGAGCGGGGTGGCCCCCCTGCCCGTGGACCTGGAGGGCGCCCTGGTCCTGGAGACGGGCGAGCGGCGCCGGGCCTCGCCCTTCCTCACGGTCCACGACGAGCTCACGGACGCGGAAGCCCGCATCGTCATCGACGCCCCCTGGCGGCTGGAACAGCCGCTCTTCGGCTCGGTCCGGGTCGGCGTCGCCGCCGACGGCGACGTCCGGGTCTCCGCCAGCCCGGGCAGCATGCTTCCCGGCCATCCGCTGGCCCTCCTCGGCGAACTGGCCCTGTGCCGGATCAATTCGGCCGAGGTCACCGGCAATGGCTCCCTGCGGCTCACCTTCGAACAGGGCTCCCCGCGCGAGGCCTGCCTCACCGTCTCCGGCTCCCCGCACGCGCTGACCGTGGGTGCGCCCTGGCACATCGAGGAATGGACACCGGCCCGCATCTGATCCGGCCCGGGGGCGTGTCCGGGGCCGGGCAATAGTTGATCTTATGCTCAGGTTTACGCGCGTCCGCTGGTTTTGAGTCCGGTGAGCGACTTTGATGGATTTGCCAGGCCTCGTACCGGAGCAGGGGGGACCACTCATGGGTAACGAACGCAGCCCGAAGGACAGCCCGAAGGACAGTGCGGACAGCACCGAAAGCGGCAGCGCCACCACCGCACCCACCCTGATCGGTTCCGTGCAGCGGGCGTTGCGGCTCGTGGAAGCGATGTACGCGGAGGGCGGGGCGACCGCCAAGCGCCTCGCCCGGCTCACCGGAATCCCGTTGCCCACCGTGTACCACCTGCTGCGCACCCTCAGCCACGAGGGCTACGTACAGCGCGAGGGCGGTTCCTTCCGGCTCTCGGACCATCTGCCGCTAGCCTCGTGACCGAAGGTAATGATCAAAATGCGCTGGGTTCCGGCCAAGCTGTCACGTGCCATCGTGCATGTTCCAGCGGAAAATGCCAGAACGCCCTTCCACAGTGTGGAACTTGAGTAAGTTCCCTTCTGTCGCGCCGCAGCCCGTGCACCACGCACGGTCCGGCCGGGAGGGGAGCCCGCGTGCCCGGGATCGACGAATGCCTGCTCGAAGCCATGGCCCTGCCTGGTGCGAGGGGAGCCGCGCTGGTCGACTGGAGCAGCGGACTGGCCCTCGGCACCGCCGGGGAATCACCGGTGGGGGACCACGAGACCACCGCGGCCGAGACCGCCGAGCTGGCCCGGGCGGCCGCCGAGTACGAGTCCTTCGCCCCGGACGGGACCGAGGCGCAGGACGGCGCCGGGCCACCCGTGGAGGACCTGATCGTCACCACCCGGAGCGGCTACCACGTGCTCCGCTTCGTCGAGACCAGCTTCGACAGCAGCGTGTTCCTGCACCTGTGGCTCGACCGGACCGACGGAAACCTGGCCCTCGCCCGGCACAGACTCAGGGCCCTGGCCGAGGAGCTGGTGCTGAAATGACCGCCGTCGCCACGGTCGCCGTCTCCCCGCTGCTCACCCGGCTCGCCGCCGAGCGGGCGACCGGCGCGCTGTTCCGGGAGCGCGGCACGCTCTTCCTGGAGAACGGCCGGGTGGTGCACGCGGAGAGCCCGGCCACCCCCGGACTCGACGTCCTGCTCACCACCGGCGGGGGCCTCACCCCCGAGCGCTGGACCGAAGCCGTGAACGAGGCCGGCGCCCGCCGCCAAGTCGCCCGGTTCCTCGTCGACAGCGGGGGGCTCGCGGGCGGCGAGCTGGAGATATGCCACCTCGCCGCGATCTTCGACGCCGCCTTCTTCGCGCTCTCCCCGGGCAGCGGCCCCTCCCGGTTCCGGCGCGGGGCCACCCACTGGATCGGCTCCGTCCGCTCCGTTCCGGCCGCCGCCGTCGAGCGGGAGACCTGCCGCCGCCGTGAACTGCTCGACGCGGTCTGGCCCTATCCGCTGCTGGACACCTCCCCGGTCGTGCCCCGGGCCGCCGCTCCCGGGCAGACCGTCACCGCCCGCCAGCGGATCCTGCTCGACTTGGCCGACGGGGTACGGACTCCGGCGGACCTCGCCTGGGTGCTGGGCCGGCCGGCCTTCCACACCCTGCTCGACGTACGACGCCTCGCGGCGGCCGGGCTGGTCGAGACCCCGCACGCGCCGGCCCCCGCCGCCGCGGCGGAGGCATCGCTGCCCGACTGGATGACGCAGGCGCAGTCCCCGGACGTGGCGCTGCTGCGCCGGTTACGCGACGCACTGGAGGCAAGCCTGTGAGGCTCCCGCTGCGAGCCGCCCAGCGCGGCGACCGTTCCGAGCGGCGGCAGTCCGAAAGGAGAAGGTCCGACATGAGTACGGTGCCCGCCGAAGCCGAGGCCGAGATACTCGCCGAGCTCCGCCGGCTGCGGGCCCGGGTCCCGCAGCTGGGCGGCGCCCTCGCCGCGAGCGTCGACGGCCTGGTCCTGGCCCACGACAGCGCCGCCGCCGAGGCGGAATCCGTGGCGGCCCTGACCGCCGCGGCCCTCGGAGTGGCCCAGCGGCTCAGTGACTGCACCGGGCAGGGCGGGTTCCGCGAGCTGCTCGTGCGCGGGGAGGACGGCTACGTCGCCACCTACGCGGCGGGCGAGGCGGCCGTACTGACCCTGATCGCGGAGCCGCGCGTCAACGTCGGCCGGCTCCACCTGGAGGCCCGCCGTTCCAGCCTGCGCATAGCGGAGCTGATCGACCAGAGCCTCGGCCGTCGCGGCCCGGGCTCCTGACCGACCCGTACCGACCGAACACGTCCAGGACACCGAAGAGAAGCGAAGAGAAAGAGGAACAGCCATGGCCAACGTGGAGACATCGCTCAAGGAAGCCACCACCACCATCGAAGGCGTGCTCGGCGTCGCCCTGGTCGACTGCAGCAGCGGTATGGCCCTCGGCACCATCGGCGGCGGAAAGGACCTCGACCTCACGGTCGCCGCCGCGGGCAACACCGACGTCGTGCGGGCCAAGCTCCGCACGATGGAGATGCTCGGCCTGAAGGACGACATCGAGGACATCCTCATCACGCTCGGAAGCCAGTACCACCTCATCCGGCTCCTGAAGGGTCGGGGATCCGCGGGGCTCTTCCTCTACCTCGCGCTCGACAGCAAGCGGGCGAATCTCGCGATGGCCCGGCACCAGCTGAAGAAGATCGAGGCGGAGCTGGAAGTCTGATCCGATGACGGCGAGGTGGCGGGCGGCTGAACTCATGGCCGCCCGCCCCGCAGCTTCTCAACTTATGCCCGAGATGACCGATTTTTATCATCTCACTACAGCGTAAGATGCTGTAATCGACTGATCATCATAGTGTTATTGAGCTGGAGAAGCCGCCACCCATGCCACCGCGTCTGAGCATCGTCGTGCCCGTCTACAACGTCGAGCTCTACCTCGACGAGTGCCTGGAGTCCATCGCGGCACAGACTTTCGGTGACTTCGAAGTCGTCCTCCTCGACGACGGATCCACCGACGGCAGCGCGGCACTGGCTCAGGCCTTCGTGGACCGGGACGATCGCTTCCGGCTGGTCCTCCAGAAGAACGCCGGACTCGGCGCGGCCCGCAACGCCGGCGCCCGGCACATCAGCCCGGACAGCGAGTTCCTGGCCTTCGTCGACAGCGACGACACCCTGCCGCCGAACGCCTACCAGCGCATGATCGACGCCCTCGACAAGACCGGCTCCGACTTCGCGGCCGGCAACGTCAAGCGCTTCCGCTCCGTCGGCATGCAGCAGGCCTGGGGACACCGGGTCGCCTTCGCATCGACCCGGCTGAAGACCCACGTCTCGAAGTTCCCGGCGCTGGTCACCGACCGCACCGCGTGGAACAAGGTCTACCGGCGCAGCTTCTGGGACGAGCATGCCTTCCAGTACCCGGAAGGCATCCTCTACGAGGACGCCCCCGTCTCCATCCCCGCCCACTACCTCGCCAAGAGCGTCGACGTCATCGGCGAGTGCGTCTACCACTGGCGCGTCCGGGAAACCGGTGAGCGCTCCATCACCCAGCGGACCACCGACCCGGCCTCGGTCATCGACCGGGTCACCTCCATCCGACTGGTCCGCGAGGCCCTCCAGCGCAAGCAGGACGCCGCCCACGCCCGTCACCTGCGCGACTACGACCGCAACCTGCTGACCGAGGAACTCCAGCTCCTCTACAAGTTCGTTCCCGAAGGCGGCGCCGACTACCGTGCCGCCTTCGCCAAGGAAGTCGGCGGCCTCGTCCGGGAGATGGGCACCGGAACCTGGCCCGACCTGCCGATCGGGGACCGTCTGAAGGCCTACCTCGCGGAGCAGGGCCGGATCGAGGAGTTCGTGGCCCTCGTCCGGCACCAGCGCGCGTTCCACCACAGCGTGCCGGTCAAGGGACTGGCCCGCCCGCAGGCCGACTTCCCCTTCCTCAAGGCGCCGGTCCCCGCGAAGGTCCTCGCCGTCGGCCCGAGCGAACGACACGTCATCAGCCGCGTGGAGCAGGCCCAATGGGCCGACGGCAAGCTGCTGTTGCGCGGCTACGCCGTACCCGGACTGCTGGGCGCCGAGAGCCGCCTCGGCTCCCGCAAGATGCTGGTCTTCCGCGAACAGGGCAAGCGCAAGGGCAAGAGCAAGCCCCGCCGGGCCGTGGTCACCACCCGCACGGTCGCCTCGCCCCTCGCCACGGCGAACTCCCCGCACCTCACCCTGCGCCATGCCGACTGGGCCGGATTCAGCGCCGTCATCGACGCCACCGCCTTCCAGACGGGCGGCCAGTGGAACGAAGGCGTGTGGACCGGCTCCGTCATCGCCACCGGCGCCGGCGGTCTGCACCGCGAGCGGCTCTCGCACGGCGAGCACGACAGCGGACAGAACCCGCCCGCGCACTGGGTCGCCCCGGACGTACGTCTCGTGCCGAGCACCGGCGGTCTCTTCAGCGTCCAGGTCGAGATCGTCCGCGCCCGCGCCCTGGACGTCCGCCTGGACGGTGACGACATCGAGGTGTCGGGCGAGCTCGCCGCCGAGGTCGGCGCCGGAGCCACCCTGCGCGCGGTGCACGCCTCCAGCAGGGCCACGCTCAACCTTCCGCTGGAGACCGCTCCCGCCGGTGAGGGCGGCCGGATCCCCTTCACCGTGCGGCTTCCGCTGGCCGGTCTGGCCGACGTCCCCGCCGCCCCGGGCGTGCCCGGCCAGTGGTCCCCGAAGCCGTGGAGCCTGACCGTGATCGGCGCCGACGGCGCCGAACGCCGCCTGGTGCTCGACGAGCGTGCAGGGTTCACCGGACTGGTCGTCCCGCTGCCCGACGGGGAGCCCGGCCGGGCCCTCTTCGCCAAGCGCCACACCACCGGACACCTCATCCTCTCGATCCAGCCCTCCCCTCCGCTGGTCGACACCGTCGAGGCCGGGAACGGTGCCCTGACGCTCCGGGGCCGGTTCGCCGCCCCCCTGGACGAGCCCTACGAACTGGTCCTGCACAACGCGGCCGGCGTGGAGTTCAGCTACCCCGTCACCCGCGACGGGGATGCCTTCGAAGCCTCCTTCGAGCCGGCGTTCCCCGAGAACCGCGCCGGCCGCGTCCCGCTGCCGCAGGGCCGCTGGTGGCCCACGCTGCGCCCGGCCTCCCAGGGCGGAGCCACGGCGAGCCTGCTCGGCGTGGACCGGGGCGTCCCGCTGCAGTTCTCCCCGACCGCCCTGTACTCGGGACCCCACGCCGTCACGGCCCTGGGCCGCCGGATGCGCGTCGAATCGCGCCTCTACGACCGCGTCGTGCTGGTCGCCGACCCGATGCTCAGCCCGCACGACCGCTCGCGCTACGCGCAGCGGGTCGCGCGCGATGTCACGTACCCGGCACAGAGGGCCCTCCCGCTCAAGGACGTCGTGCTCTACGACGCCTTCCAGGGGCACGGCGCCGGCGACTCGCCCCGCGCCGTCCACGAGGAACTCCTGCGGCGCGGCGAGAAGCTCGAACACGTCTGGCTGGTGCGCGACGGCCGCGCCGAGGTCCCGGAGACCGCGCGCGCGGTCCAGTACGACAGCCTCGAATTCTGGGAACTGCTCGCGCGGGCCCGGTACTACGTGGTCAACGACAGCGTGCCGCTCGCCTTCCGCCGCCGCCCCGGCCAGACCGTCGTGCAGACGTGGCACGGTACGCCGCTGAAGCAGATCGGCTACGACTTCACGCACGACTACTACACCAGCCCCGAGGTGCTGGAGGCGCTGGAGCACGACAGCGCGCAGTGGTCCCTGCTCGCCTCCCCGGGCTCGTACGCCACCCCGGTACTGAAGCGGGCGCTCGGCTACGAGGGCGAGGTCGTCGAGTCGGGCAGCCCGCGCACGGACGCGCTGGTGCGCCCCGACGCGGAGCGGATCGCGGAGGTCCGCCGGCGGCTCGGCCTGCCGGAGGGCAAGAAGGTCGTCCTCTACATGCCCACGTGGCGGGAGAACCTCGAGGGCTGGACGCTCACCTCGGGCTACAAGCTCGACCAGCGGATCGACCTGGACGCGGCCCGGCGCGAGCTCGGCGAGGACCACGTCCTGCTGATCCGCAGCCACCACAAGGTCACCGAGCAGGTGCGCGAAGGCGTCCGCGACGGGTTCGTCGTCGACGTGTCGCACTGGCCCGACGCCACCGACCTGCTGCTCGTCGCCGACGTGCTGATCTCGGACTACTCCTCCGCGATCTTCGACTTCGCGCACACCGACCGGCCGGTCCTGCTCTTCACGTACGACCTGGAGCACTACCGCGACACCCTCCGCGGCTTCAGCTTCGACCTGGAGAAGAAGGCCCCGGGCCCGCTGCTCAGGGATTCGGCGAGCCTGATCGAGGCCGTACGGAACGCGGACGAGGTGGGCACGCGGTACGCGCAGGCGCGGGCGGCGTTCCGTGAGGAGTTCTGCGACCTGGACGACGGGCAGGCAGCCCGCCGGATCGTCGATCGCATGCTCGAGATGTAGCCCGCGGGAGTGAAGTGCGGACCGGATACGGACCGGCCCCGGCCCCACCGATGAGTTTCGGGGCCGGGGCCGGTCTGTATGTGCGGGACGGATTCCCCGCCCCGCCGCACACTCCGGAGGCAGTCATGGCGAGCAACCCCTTCACCACGTGTCTGTGGTTCGACGGCGCGGCGGAGGCCGCCGCCGACTACTACCTGTCCGTCTTCAAGGACGGCGAGCGCGGCCGCGTGGGCTACTACCCGGAGGGGAGCCCCGGCGTCGCGGGCGAGGTCATGGTCGTCGAGTTCGAGATCAACGGCCAGAAGTTCGTCGGCCTCAACGGCGGCCCGCAGTTCCCCTTCACCGAGGCCGTCTCCTTCCAGATCAACTGCGCCGACGACGCCGAGGCGGACTACTACTACGAGGCGCTGACCGCCGACGGCGGTGCGGAGTCCGCCTGCGGCTGGGTCAAGGACAAGTTCGGGCTGTCCTGGCAGGTCATCCCGGCCGGGGCGATCGAGCTGATCTCCGATCCCGACCCGGGGCGGGCCGCCCGGGCGTCGGCGGCGATGATGAAGATGAAGAAGCTCGACGTGGCGGAGATGCGGCGGGCGGCGGACGCGGGCTGAGCCGGTCCGGGGCGGGCCGGCGGGTGCCCGACACCGGCTGCCGGGCACCCTCGCAGCTAGCGGCGCGCGCCGTCCGAGGCGATCCGCGCCAGCAGGGCGGGCAGCGCCGTCCCGATGGGCTCCCGGATCACCTCGTCGGCGAGGGAGTCGTACGGGGTCTCCTCGGCGTTCATGATGATCAGGCGGGCCCCGGCCTCCGCGGCCATCCCGGCCAGCGAGGCCGCGGGGTGAACCTGGAGCGTCGAGCCCACCGCCACGAAGACCTGGCACCCCTTGGCGACCGCGACCGCCCGCGCCAGCACCTCGGGGTCCAGCCGCTCCCCGAACATCACGGTCGCCGCCTTCAGGATCCCGCCACACGCCAGGCAGGCCGGATCGGGCTCCCCGGCGGCGACCCGGGCCAGCGCCTCGTCCATACCGGTACGGGCACGGCAGACCGTGCACACCACCGCCCGCGCCGTGCCGTGCAGTTCGAACACCTTCCGCGCGGGGGTCCCGGCGAGCTGGTGCAGCCCGTCCACGTTCTGCGTGATCACCCGCAGCGGGATCCCCGCACGCTCCAGATCGGCGACGGCGAGGTGCGCGGCGTTCGGCCGCGGCTCCAGGGCGCCGATCTCGGCGCGCATCAGCCAGGACCGGCGCCGGATGTCCGGATCGGCCATGTAGGACGCGTAGGTCACGAGCTTTTCGGCGTCGGGCTCCCGGCGCCACAGTCCCTGCGGCCCCCGATAGTCGGGAATTCCCGAATCGGTGGACATCCCGGCCCCACTGAACACTGCGACGAGCGGCTTTCCCATGCGCCGAGCCTAGGGAGCGGGAGCGGTCTCCTCCACAGGGTTTCGCTCAGCCCGACGCGTGCGCCCGTGCGCCGGCCGCCGTGTCCAGGAGCTCTTGAAGGCGCGGCACCGCGAAGTCCACGAGGCCGGCCACCGGCAGGAGGCGGCAGACCGCGTCCCCCACCTTCGACTCCCGGATGCCCGCGTGGCGTTCGAAATCGGCGCCCAGGACCGGGAAGTGGGTGTCGTTGTCGTTGCCCACGTCCGGGGTCTCGACCCAGACCCGCTCGCCGGCCACCTCCATCGGGAACCGCCGTACCCGCAGCCGGGGCCGGGGCACCAGGGACTCGACGTAGTGCAGGAACGAGTTCCGGTTGTGGCCGACGCCGATCAGCAGGATGTGCGCGTCGAGGTCGTGCAGCCGGCCGAACGGAGAGGTCCGGCCCAGGGCGAAGCCCAGCGACTGCCCCGCCGTGACGTCCGCCGCACGGGCGCCCACCGCCGCCACCGAAGCCTGCGGGTGTCCGCTGCGCAGGCTGTCGGGCAGGGACCGCAGGGCCTCCGGTACGGCGCCGAGCGCACGCGTGACCGGCAGTCCCGGGTGGAACAGCGGCACCGCGGCCCGGCGTGCCGCGACCGCCGGGTCCGGCGCGCCCACGTGCTCGGGGTCGGGATCGGCAACCTCCCAGGTGAACGCCGGGACGGCCACCGTCCCCGCCGGGCCCACGGCCTCGCGCAGGCTCGCCACCACCGTCGCGGCGCCGCCGTCCACCCGTCCCAGCGCGGACAGCGAGGCGTGCACCATCAACGTCATGCCCTCGCCGACGCCGGCCTCCCGCCAGCCCGCGACCAGCTCACCCGTTCCGAGCACGAACGTCCTCCCGCTTCCCGGCCGGGTCCGATTCCGGCTCGCCGGCATTCCGGCTCCCCGGCATTCCGGTTCCTGTGGCGATCACATCATCCCGGTGGTCGCCCGGTGCATCCGGCCCCCGCCCCCGCGCCGAGATCCGTAGGCTGTCCGCATGCCGACCACCGTCCTGTACTGCTCCGATCCGCTGAACGGGCGCCGCGCGGACGCCCACTTCGCCGAGGAGGCCCGCGCGGTGCGCGACGCCGGGGGCGGCACCGCGCTCATCGACCACGACGCGCTGCTCGCCGGGGACGCCGGCCGGGCCGTGGCCGGGGTCCCCGCCGGTGCGGGGGCGCTCTGGTACCGGGGCTGGATGATTCCGGCGGGCCGGTACGCCGACCTCGACGCGGCCCTGCGCGAGCGCGGAGCCGCCCTGCACGTCACCCCGGACGCGTACCGGCGCGCCCACGAACTGCCAGGCTGGTACGAGGCGTTCGCCGGACTCACCCCGCCCAGCCGCTGGCTGGCGACAGCCCCGGGAAGGACCCCGGAGCCGGCCCGGCTCGCGGATGCCGCCGAGGCCCTCCCGTCGCGCGCCGGCATCGTCAAGGACTACGTCAAGTCCCGCAAACACGAGTGGGCCGAGGCCTGTCACCTCCCGGACCTCGCGGACCGGGCCGCCGTCCACCGCGTGGTCAACCGCTTCGTGGAACTCCAGGGCGGGGACCTGGCGGGCGGGGTGGTGCTGCGCGCCTTCGAGGAGTTCACGGCGGCCGAGGGCGAGGCCGGCGAGGTACGGGTCTGGTGGCGCGACGGCGAGCCCCGGCTGGTCACCGCCCACCCCGACAGCCCGTACGCCGTCGCCGCGGCGCCGGACCTCGGACCGGTGCGGGCCGCCGTCGCGGAGCTCGGCTGCGCCTTCGTCACCACGGACCTCGCGCTGCGCGCGGACGGGGTCTGGCGGGTCGTGGAGGTGGGCGACGGGCAGGTGAGCGATCTGCACCGGGAGGCCGATCGCACGGCGTTCGTCCGCCTCCTGATCGGCGGTTGAGCAAGGACGGATCTGGTACAACATCGGACATGACGGGACTCGCTGGATTCGAGATCAACGGCGCGAGCGTCGCCGACATGGCGCTCATCCGGGACTGGGCCGACGAGGAGGGCTGGAATCCCGGGGACTCCGACCGGTTCGCGTTCGCCGTCGCCGATCCGGGTGGATTCCTCGTCGGACGGCTCCGGGGGGAGCCCGTCGCCTGCATCTCGGCCGTCCGGTACGGAGCCGGATTCGGCTTCATCGGTTTCTACATCGCCCGCCCCGAGGTCCGCGGCCAGGGGTACGGGATCCAGCTGTGGAGGGCCGGGACGGAGCGGCTCGACGGGCGGCTGGTCGGGCTGGACGGGGTGATCGAGCAGCAGCACAACTACCGCAAGTCCGGCTTCCGTTCGGCCTGGAACAACGTCCGCCACGAAGGGGTCCCGCGGGCGGCAGGGCCGTCCGGCCCGGGAAGCGAGGAGGCCGCGCCCGGGGTACGGATCGTGGACGCGGCCACCCTGCCCTTCGGGCAACTCGCCGCGTACGACCGGAGGTTCTTCCCCGCCCCGCGCGACGCCTTCCTCGCGGCTTGGGTCGGACTGCCCGGCCGTACCGCCCTCGCCGCGGTCCGGGACGGCCGGATCGAGGGGCTCGGAGTCGTCCGGCCGGGCAGCGGCGCCTCCCGGATCGGTCCGCTCTACGCGTCCGGCCCGGCCGTCGCCACCGCCCTGCTGCTCCGGCTCGCGGAACGGACGCCCGACGGCGCGGTGGCCGTCGACGTGCCCGACGCCCATCCGCGCGCCGCCGCCCTGCTGGGCGGACTGGGCCTGACCCCGACGTTCGAGACCGCCCGGATGTACACGGGCCAGGAGCCGGATCTCGACCTGACCGGCATGTACGGGGTCACGAGTCTGGAACTGGGCTGACCTCGGGAAGCGGGCCGCTCCCGGGAGCAGATCCCGGGAGCGGGGCCGGTCTCAGAAGGAGAAGAGCGTGCCGGTGCTGTTCCACAGGGCGCACGGGTTCGCGTGGGTGTAGGAGTAGGTCATCCGGCGGCCCTCCCACACGCCCTCGGCGGTGACGGTCATCGGGCTCCACTCCCTGGTACACGCCGCGTCGGGGCGCGGCTCGGCGAGTGCGTCCAGCTCGGGGGCGTGGGCCTGTAACTCGGCGCACGCCGCCTCCGGGGCCGGGTGGGTTCCGCCGGGCAGGGGCGCGCAGACCAGGGTGACCGCGCGCAGCACCGTACCGCCGGTCGCGTCGTCGCCGTCGGTGACGCTCAGGACGAGCGCGGACGGGGCGTACAGGCTGTCGCCGCCGGTGGGCGCGGCTCCGGCGGCGCCCGAGCCCAGCAGGGCGGTGAGGGCGGTGAGCCCCATGGCGGCGGACGACAGTCCCAGGGTCCTGGTGACGGATCGCATGTCGAACACTCCTCGCGTCGTTGCGTCGGATAACGGACGCGAGTCTTGCCCATGCGGAACCGGAACGCCCGTTCGCACCTCTACTTCTCGTCACGCACCGCGCACGCATGACCGCAGACCGCAGCGCCCCCGGGTGGCTGACCTGTGGGGGAGCGGTCGGCGGAATCGGCCCGAACCCGACCGGATCAGCTCGCGGTGAGACGCGGGGCGTACAGGTCGATGAGGCGGGTCCGGGTCTGGTGCAGCCGCAGGGCGAGGACCCGCCCCACCCAGTGGCCGAGGGCGGACCCGAAGGCCGGATCGGCGTCCATGAGCATCCGTACGGTCGTGGCGTCGAACTCGTACGCCCGCACCGGCGTCATGGCCTCGGCGCCCAGCTGCCACACGTACGGTGCGAACAGCCACGACCACCCGACCAGTTCTCCGGGGCCCAGGCTCTCGATGGGAGTGGGCCGGCGGCCCGGTACCGGGATCTCCAGGGTGACCGTGCCGGAGCGCACGATCCAGAAGGACTCCGCACGCGTGCCCTCGTCGAAGATCCGGGCGCCCTCGCGGAAATTGACCTCGCGGGCGTGGGACATCAGCCGCCCACGATGCTCGGTCGACAGGACGGCAGCGATCCGGATGGGGGAAGGTGTGCTCACGACGGCCTCCGATCGGGACCCCCCGCTCCCCCCAGTGTCGCTGACGCCGGACCGAATCCGGGCGGTCCGTCTCCGGAGAATTGTCCGATTTTCGGCGAAGCAAACCCTGCGGGCCCGAGAGCGCGCCTGAGAGCGTGCCGGAGGCACGGTCGGGAGACGTGGCCCGGTACTTCCGCGGATCCGTCCGGCTACTCTTCGGCGCCGGCCTCCAGGCAGGCCAGCTCCATGGCGTCGAGGACGGCCTCGTGCGTGCGCCCGCTCAGCTCGGAGACGTTCTCGATCTGGGCCGTAGCCCAGGCCGCCAGGGTCATGACCAGCACGCGGAGCCCGTCGGTGCCGTGCTCGGCGAGGATCTCGTCGGCGGTGTCCATCGCCTTCTCGGGCACCTGCTCCGGCGGCTCGAGCCCGGCCAGGCCGCGCAGCAGGGTCAGGGTGCGGCGGGAGATGTCGGGGGTCATCCTCGCCAGTCGCGTGTCTTCTTCGTCGCTCATCCCGCTCATCCCGCTCCGCCCCTCCGGTCCCGCGCCCGCGCCCGCGTACGTCCCGGGCGTGCGCTCCTGGCCGCGCCTGTGCCGTCCCCCAGGGCACCGTAGAGGGGCGCGGGCCCGGGTGGGGTGGCAAACGGGAGAACGGGCCCCGGCGTCCCAGTCTTCGGACGGACGGGCGGCGGACCCGACGCGATTTGGCATCCGATGGGTCAAGTGCGGTGAACGGAAGCGGGATTCCCCCTAGGGTGCGCGTGGCCACGGTTGTGGACGTCCGTACGATGGTTTCCGGCCATTCCGCTTTCGTGGTTGGTCTTTCATTCACTGAACTGGGGGGTTCATGCGTAGATCCCGAGGGCTGGCAACCGCTCTCACCCTGGCCCTGGCCGGCACCTGCACGGCCATGGGCCTCGGCCTCGTCGAAGAGGCCGCGGCCATCACCCCGCCGGTGGCCTTCACCGCCGACGAGCTGCCCACCTGGCAGGCCAACGGCGTCGTCTGGGCCCTCGCCGAGGCCGGTGACAAGGTCTTCGTCGGCGGCACCTTCTCCGAGGTGCGTCCGCCGGAAGGCGCGGCCGGAACCGCGCAGGAGGCGGTGAACTTCGCGACGCTCGATGCCGCGACGGGCGCCCCGACCTCCTGCAAGCTGTCCTTCACCGTGGGCTCCGGCACCGCCACGGTCCGCGCGCTCGTCCTCTCGCCGGACAAGACGACCCTGTACGCGGGCGGCTACTTCGGCGCCGTCAACGGCACCGCGGTCTCCAGCCTCGCCGCCGTCGACGTGGCGACCTGCACCGTGAAGACCGGCTTCCGGCCCGCCTTCGCGGCCACCGTCCGGGCGCTCGCCGTCACCGGCGACACCGTGTACGCCGGCGGCGACTTCCTCACCGTCGCGGGCCAGCCCCGCGAGCGGTTCGCCGCCGTGGACGCGGCCGACGGCACGCTGAAGCCGTTCACCGCGAACGCCGACGAGCCGGGCCGGGCCGTCGAGCTCACCCCGGACGGCGAACACGTGATCCTGGGCGGTGACTTCTTCACCGTGGGCGGTACGAACAGCCACGCCCTCGCCGTCGTCGACGCGACGAGCGGAGCCGTCACCAAGGCCTACCCGGGGTTCATCGAGACCAACTCGGTGGTCAAGGACATCGCCACCGACGCGACGGGCTTCTACACCGGCAACGAGGGAACGGGCGGAGGCGTCTTCGACGGCCGGATCGCCCTGAACCTGAGCGACTTCGGCCAGCGCTGGCGCGACACCTGCCTCGGGGCGACCCAGGCCGTGCTCCCGTACCAGGACGTGCTGTACAGCGCCTCGCACGCGCACGACTGCTCCAGCATCGGCGAGTACCCGGACGGCCAGCGCCACCACCTGCTCGCCCAGCCGACCACCGCGACCGGCAAGCTGGGCTGGGCCCCCGACACCAACGACGGCATCGGCGAGGGCATCGGCCCGCGCGTGATGGCGGTCGGGGCCAAGAGCGGCGTCAAGTACCTGTGGGTCGGCGGCGAGTTCACCACCGTCAACGGTGCGGCGCAGCAGAGCCTGACCCGCTTCGCCTCCACCGGGGACACGGGTGCGCCCAGCGTTCCGGTGGCAAGCGCCGTGAGCTTCAAGCCCGGTGAGGTCCAGGTGCGCTGGCGCACCAGCCTCGACCTGGACGACAGCACGCTCACGTACAAGGTCTACCGGAACGGTTCGGCCACGCCGATCGCCACGGTCGCGGCGGACTCGCTGTTCTTCCGCCGCCCGCAGGCCTCCTGGACCGACACCACCGTCACGGCGGGGCAGTCCTACACCTACCGGGTGACCGCCACCGACGCGGCCGGCAACGCCAGCGCCCTGTCGGCGACGGCGAGCGTGACCGTGCCGAACTCGGCCGACGCGTACCCGAGCGCGGTCCGCGCGGACGGGGCCCAGCTGTTCTGGCGCTACGACGAGTCGGCCCTGCCCTTCGTCGCGGACTCCTCGGACGGCAACCAGAGCGGTGTGCACCTGAACGCCCCCGCCCTGCGCCAGACGCCCGGCGCGGTCTCGGGCGCGAGCACGGCCATCGGCTTCAACGGCACGGACACCCAGGTGTACGGGGACCGCCGCCAGAACGTCGGCTCCACCTACAGCATCGAGACCTGGTTCAGGACGAACACCACCACGGGCGGCAAGCTCGTCGGGTTCGGCAACAACCAGGCCCGCGGCAGCAGTCAGTACGACAAGCACATCTACATGACCAATGACGGCCGGCTCGTCTACGGCGTCTACAGCGGCGGAACCCACACCGTCACGACCGCCGCCGCGTACAACGACAACCAGTGGCACCACGTCGTCGCGACCCAGGGCCCCGGCGGCATGACCCTGTACGTGGACGGAGTGCAGAAGGGCACGCTGGGCTTCACCGCGCACGAGAACTTCGCCGGCTACTGGCACGCGGGCGGCGACAGCCTCGGCGGCTGGCCGGACCGTCCGGTCAGCGAGTACTGGGCGGGCCGGCTGGACGAGACCGCCGTCTACCCGACGGTCCTGAGCGCGGCCCAGGTGCAGAACCACCACGCCCTGGCCACCGCCCCGGCCGACTCGGTCGCCGAGGTCCAGGCGGCGGAGGACACGTACGCCAACGCGGGCGCCCCGTCCACCAACTACGGGACGTCCGGCTCGCTCGCGGTGCGCGGAAGCTCGTTCTACGCGAGCTACCTGCGGTTCAACCTGCCCACCGCGCCCGCCGGCACGGTGCTCAAGTCGGCCACGCTGAGCGTGAAGACCAGCACCATGAGCGGCGCCGGTACGACGGACACGGTGTCCGTGCTCCCGGTCACCGGCTCCTGGACGGAGGCCGGGACCACCTACGCCAACCGCCCGGCCCTCGGCGGCCCGGCGCTCGGCAGCTTCGCCGGCGTCCCGGAGGGGTCGGCCGTGCAGACGACCGGCCTGGCCAAGACCGCCGTCGCCGGGGCACTCGGCAGTGCGTACAGCCTGGCGCTGAGCAGCGCCGGTACGGACGCGCTGTGGCTGTGGTCCTCGGAGGCCGCGGCCAACGAGGGCTCGCCGAAGCTGACGCTCACCTTCGGCGCTCCGTAACCGGAGCGGTTCCCCCGACTGGCGGCCGGTGCGCTTCTCGCGCCCGGCCGCCAGTGCTATGCCGACCGGTCCGCGGCCGGGAACGCGTAGTCGAAGACGTACTCGACCGAGGTGTCGCCGTGTTGGTGGGCGAAGGAGCCGGAGCCGGTGAGACCGGTCAGGCCGCCGGTGCCCGAGCCGGGAACCACGGTGAAGCGGCAGTGGGTGCCGGTGGCGTCGAAGGTGCCGCGTTCCTCCAGGACGAAGCTGCCTTCGCGGCCGTCGACGGCGCCGGTGACCAGTTCCATGCCGGTGAAGGTGCCGGCGGTGTCCCCCGTGTAGGCCACGGTGTAGGTGCAGGTCGTTCCGGGGGCGGTGAGGGCACCGGTGAAGGCGTTGGTGACCTTGGCGTGGGCGAGGCGGGGGAAGACGCCTTCCGGGCCGACCGGGTGCTCCTCCCACTCCTTGAAGGTGAAGCCGTTGGCGGTGGGGGCGGGCGTGGGCGTCGTGGTGGGCGTGGGCACGGGGGCCTCCTGGTGTGGGGACTGCGGGTGTGGTGCGGGTCCTGCGGGCCGTCGGCCCGTCTGTGCACAGCCTGGTCGGCGTACCTGACATCTGCTGTCAGGTACGCCGGACAATGACCGCATGCGCGCCGACCGGCTCCTCTCCCTCCTCCTGCTGCTCCAGAACCGCGGCCGGATGACCGCCCCCGAGCTCGCCGCCGAGCTGGAGGTCTCCGTCCGCACCGTGTACCGGGACGTCGAGGCGCTGGGCGCCTCCGGGATCCCCGTCCACGCGGACCGCGGGCCGGCGGGCGGCTTCCGCCTCGTCGACGGCTACCGCACCCGGCTCACCGGTCTCACCGACGTCCAGGCCGGCTCCCTGTTCCTCGCCGGAGCCCCCGGCCCCGCCTGGGACCTCGGCCTCGGCGCGGACCTCGCCGCCGCCCAGCTGAAACTCCAGGCCGCCCTGCCCGCCGAACTCGCCGACCGGGCCCGCCGGATCCAGCAGCGCTTCCACCTCGACGCCCCGGCATGGTTCCGCGACGCCGACCCCGTACCGCACCTCGCGCAGATCGCCGAGGCGGTGTGGGAGCAGCGGGTCCTGAAGACCCACTACCGCCGCTGGAGCGGAGCCGTCCACCGGGAGCTGTGGCCGCTCGGACTCGTCCTCAAGGGCGGCATCTGGTACCTGGTCGCCCGGGCCGCGCAGGAGCCGGACACGGCCGCGGACACGGTGGGGGCCGAGGCCGGGGGCGCCGTGCGGAGCTACCGGGTGGGGCGGTTCCTCGCCGTGGACACCCCGGGCGAGCTCTTCGAACGCCCCGAGGACTTCGAACTCACCGCGTACTGGACCGAGTCCGCCCGCCGGCTGGAGGCGGCCACGCGCCGGAACACCGCCGTCGTACGGATCTCCCCGCGCGCCCGGCGCCTGCTGCCGATGTGGTTCGGCGCGGCGGGCGTCCGCGCCCTCGCCACCGCGGGCCCGCCCGACGCGGAGGGCTGGGTGGAGGTGGAACTCGCCGTCGAGTCCGACGCGGTGGCCGTAGGCGACCTGCTCCGCCTCGGCGCCGAGGCCGAGGTCCTCGGCCCCCCGGACCTGCGCCGAGCCCTCGCGACCGCGGTGGCCGAACTGGCCGGGAGATACCGGTGAGAAGCCGTGAGCACCGGCGGGAAACCGGTTGCGCCCGGCCGGCGGCACGGCGAAGATCCACGGCATGACGATGCGAAAGGGCGTTCTGCGCCCGGGGCCGTGAGCCCCCGACTGCCGGGTCCCGAAGGCTCGGCCGACTGTGTGGAAGCCTGGCTGGAAGAAGCCGGGCAGGACCCTACGGGCCACGCCTACGGGGCGGCCCGCTCCAGGGTCTTCGATGCCGTACGCCGTGACGGCGACGGGCCCGTGGCGAGGCGGCTCGCCTCCCTGGCATCCGGAGCACGGGGCGACGTAAGACTGCGTGTGCTCCGGCTGCTCACCGATCTGGCGTTCGGCGCCGAGGACCCCACGGCCGCGGCCCGGATCGCGCTTCCCCTGCTGAACGACCCTGACCCGCCCGTGCGGCGGGCGGCCGCCTGGCTGCTCGCCGAGGCGGACCGGGCAGCCGCCGAGCAACTCCTGACCGGCCCCGGGGACCACCCCGGAGCGCTCGACCCGGTGACCCGCCTCGCGCTCGCCGAAGCCATGCTCGTACAGGGCGGGCAAGGCCTCGCGGAGCGGCTGCGCACCGACGCCGATCCTGCGGTCAGACTGCGCGCCACCCCGGCTCCCGAGGGCGACGCCGTCCTCGAGGACCTCGACGCCGCCGGGACGCGGCTCGGCGGCCCCGGCAGCCGGGTGGCCTGGCGGATCGGCACCGTATGGGGGCAGAAGGCGCGCAGCTCCGCCGACGAGAGCGACTGCTACGCGTGGGTCGCCCGGCTCGCGGTACGGCCGACGGAGGCTGCCCGGCTCGCGGCCGTGGACCTGGCGGCGGAGGCGATGCGTCACTGGCGGGCCGCCCCGGCGGCCCTGGCACCGCACCTGCGGCCACTGCTTGCGGACCCCTGGGCGGGGCCCGCGGCCGCACGCGTGCTCGGGGCCTCACTGGAGGCCGCCTGGCTGTGCCGGGAGGAGCTGGCGGAGCCGGGCCACGGCCGGGTGGGGGCGGCCACGGTGGCGCTCGCCCGGATCGGGGACGTACGGGCCCTCCCGGAGCTCTGCCGGATCGTCCGCGCGGGGGCGTTCCGGGGGGAGGTCGCGGAGGCCGCCCGGGGGCTGGCCGGCGTACCCGGCACGGACCTCGCCCCGCTGGTGGCGGCGGCCGTGGCGGCCCTGGACACGTCCGAGTCCGGGTCCACCCACCCGGCACCGGTGTTCGCCGTCCTGAGCGCGTGCGGAGCGGCGGGGGCCCCCGCCGTGCCCTCGCTGGTGCGGATGCTGACGGAGCTGACGGACGGGCAGTCGGACGACGTCCCGCGCAATCAGCGGGCGGCCCGCCTCGCGGGCGGCCTGATCGCCACGCTCGGAGCCATCGGGCCGGCGGCGGCCCCCGCCCTGCCGCTCCTCGACTCGATCCCCGAGAACGGGCCCGGCACCCGGGCCGGGCACACCGCCATGGCCCTGATCCGGATCTCCGGGGACCGCCGCCGGGCGGAGGAGACCCTCGGCAGGCTGGGGGACCGGCCGCGCGACATCGCCCTGGCGGCCCGGATCCTGGAGTGGCTGGCCGGCAACGGCGGGCTGGAGCCCCACCACGTTGCCCGGCTCCGGGAGCGGACCGCCGACGCGGAGCGCGCGCACCCGCGACTCCTCGTCACCTTGTGGCTGCACGCCGGGGACGAGCCGACGGGACCGTCGCTCGACGCCTTCCTGAACCATGCGGTGCGTGACGGGTTCGGCCTGTACGTCTGCCAGGTCCTGGGCGCCCTGGGTCCGGCCGCGGCACCGGCCCTGCCCACCCTGCGGGCGGCGGCGGAGCAGAGGGTCCGCATCCCGATGTACATCGGCGACTGTGACCAGGAGATGCGCGAGGACGAACGCCTGGCCGAAGCCCTGCGGGAGGCCCTGCGGCGGATCGGCGAGCTCCGGCCGGGTGGACCGGGCTCCGCACGGGAGACGTCCTGAGGCGTGCCTTCCGGATCAGGCAGGGCCCGCGGTGCCCGGTGCCGCGCGGACCTTCGCCGCCGCGCCGGGGCGGGGGACGTCGTCCACCGCGAGGCAGATGCCGAAGACCCGGTCGTGGCCGGTCCAGCCGTTGACGCGGCCCCGGTTGTTGGAGATCTGGACCCGGCAGCGCGGGGTGTCCACGGCCGTGACGAGGTGCAGGTACACCGTGCCGGAGACCCGGGCCAGCACGATGTCGCCGGGCTGGAGCAGGGCGGGGTCGGCCGGGGCGACGCGGACGCGTTGGCGGCTCCGGACGAGCGGGACCATGGACGTGCCGGTGGGGCGGAACTCCACCGTCGCGCCCGCGCGGACACGGTCTGCCTGGACGTCGAGCATTCCCATCGGGCGAGTGTGCCCCGGTTCCGTGCCTGCTGGATACCGGATTTGGACGGCGCTCTCAGGGGGCCGGCGGGGGCTCGACCTCCAGGAAGCGGCGGCGGCGGGGGCCGCGGTACAGCAGGCAGACCCAGCCGAGGCGTTCGAGCGCGGCGGCGCAGGCCGTGAGGCGTTCCTGTTCCTCCTCGGCCGCGCCGCCGCCCGGCGGGCCGAGCCAGGTCACCTCGACGTGGCCCTCCCCGGACGCGGCGGGGCCCACCCGGTACCCGGTGCGGGTGCGCGGCCCGTCCGGGGCCCGGGGATCCCGCGCCGACGGCGGGACGCCCGCCGCCTCCAGGACGAGGGCCACGGCGCGCGGCATCTGCCGGAGCTCCCACGGGGCGGGAACCGCGGCGCCCGACGGGCCGTTGACGAGCCGGCGGATCTGCAACAGGCCCTCGTAGGCGGTACGGAGCTCCGCCGCGCGCCCCGCTCCGGAGGGCGCGGGGCCGTCGCCGCTCGCCGGTTCGAAGCCCTGCCCGGGTGTGTTCACGTACGGCCGTCCCCTCGTCCCGTCCGGCCGCGCCGGTCCGCTTCTGAGTACCTCACACCCAACGGCCTGAGTATCCGGCCCGATTCCCGGGACGGCCTGCGCTGGTCTGATGGGGGCATGACCTCCGAGACCGCCACCGCCACCGCCACTGCCACCGCGCCCGCCGCGAGCCGCCCGCGGATGCAGCAGCACGTGACCACCGCCGGCGCGGCCCTGGCCGTGGCCCTGGTCCCGCTCGTGGTCGGGGTGCTGGTGGCCAAGGGGCTCGCCGCGGACCCGCACGCACCGGTCAACGCCCTGATCACCGGCGGCGGCCAGCGCGCCGGTCTGCCGCGGGCGGAGTGGCGCCGCCGCGGCCACGCCACGATGCGCCGGCTGCGCACGGTCCGGCGCGGAGCCGTGCGCGGAACGGTTCGAGGCGCCGCCCGGGGACGTGCCTACGTGACGTCCGGCCGCCCGGCCGGGCGCTGAGCCCGCAGCCAGGCCTCGGCGGCCTTCGGGGAGCGCAGCCGGACCACGCGCAGCGGGGCGAACCGCGGGTCACCGGCCAGAGCGCCGATCTCCGCGCGCCGGGCTCCGTACTGGGACCAGGCCCACCACGCGGGGTGGTCGGCGAGCAGCCACTCCCGCCACCGCTCGCGGTTGCCCCCGAACAGCCGCTCCCGCAGCAGGCTCCGGCGCAGCGAGCGCACCAGCACCCGGCGCATCACGGTACGGCGCGGCTGGTCCAGCCACACCACGGTGTCGGCCCGGCGCCACAGCAGCTCGCGCGCGGCCTCGGGCCCGTGGGAGTCGAGGATCCACCGGTCGCCCTCCGCGATCCGCGCGAGGTCCGCGACGTAGGACGGGCTGACCGCCCACCCCGGTCCGGAGAAGTGCAACACGTCCATCTCGCGGTACGGCAGGGCGAGCAGCCGTCCCAACTCCCTGGCCAGGGTGGACTTGCCGGCTCCGCTGATGCCGACGACGAGTACGCGTTGCATCAGCGGAGCCTAACCGCAGGCGCGGGCCCTCAGGCGCCGAGGGGCTCCTGGAGTTCGGTGACCCACTGGTCGCGGTCCTCCGGGCAGGACAGGGACACCTCGCGGGCGTAGCCGGAGGAACGCTCCCCGTTCGCGTCGATCCACTGGGCCAGGGCCTGCGCGGTCGGCAGGACGGAGTCCATCGGACCCCGGTGCACGACCGTCGCCGCCCGCTCGACGGCGGGCAGCACGACGATGCGCACGTCGCCTCCGAGGTCCTCGGCCCGGACGCCCGCGGCGACCGCCACCCCGGCGTGGACCAGGACGGCGCCGGGCCGCGACGCGTCACCGGCGTCCTCGTAGTACGCCACGCCCGGCTCCGTCAGCCTGACTCCGGCGGCCTCGACACGGCTGAGCAGCTCTTCGTAGAGCGGGCCGATGACCGGGCCGATGTGCTGCCCCTCGTAGCTGGCCGCGACCCCGCTCAACTCGGCGAGGCGGACCGGCGGAAGGCTCTTGACGACGATGTCGACGCAAGACATGGTTCCCTCGTTCTCGATGATCCGGAGCCTCGTCTCGACCTGGGCCAGCCGGGCCGCCGCGGCGGCCATGGCCGATTCCAGTTCCGCCTGCCGCAGCCGCAGCATGCCGCGCAGCTCCTCCGCGCCGACCAGCTCGTCGAGTATCGACCCCACCTGTTCCAGGCTGAAGCCGAGCTCCTTGAGCGCGATGACACGGTTGAGGCGGGCGAGCTGCCCGGCCTCGTAGGAGCGGTAGCCGCTGGCGGGGTCGACACGGGCCGGGCGCAGCAGTCCGAGGGCGTCGTAGTGACGCAGCATGCGGACCGATACCCGGCCGTGCTTGGCGAAGTCTCCGATGGTGAACATGACGCCTTCCAGTGCAGGCCCTGACACGGTGTGAGAGTCAAGCGCCGCCAGAATATTGGGCCATCGGGACAGGTCAGAGGCTTGGGCCGGCAGGTCGGGCCCGCAGGTCGGATCAGAGGATCGGGCCCGCGTGTCGGGTCAGCGGCCCGCCTGGCGGATGCAGAGGTCCACGATGGAAGGCGGCAGGGCACCTTCCGCGGCCGCGCACAGCTCGTCCGTGCGGGCGAGCGGCGGTACGGGGCCCCGCGCGGGGCGTTCGGGCCGGGCGGCGGGCGTCTTGGGCGGGTGCGCGCGGCGCGGAGCGGTCGGTTTCGCACGCCGTTCGGCCGCCGGGCGGGGGGCCTTCGCGGCGCGCCGGGAGGGGGCGGGGCCGCCGCCGTCCCGGTCGGCGCCGGCCGGCGCCGGGAGTTCACCGAGGGGCAGCGACTGGGCGGGGAGCCCGGCCGGACCGGCCGTGGGGGAGGCGTCGGCCGGCCCGGTCAGCTCCGGCGCGTCGGCGGGGGTCACGGAGTCGCGCGCGGGCACGTCGGCGCCCCGCGGTCCGCCGACCGACACGCAGCCGGCGCTCGCGAGCAGGGCGACGAGGGAGAGGGGCAGGGCCCGGCGTAACTGCATCGGACCACCATGCCGCACGGGAGGGCGGGCCGGTTCCCGCTCTCCCGCGTGCGGGTCGGGACCGGGAGGGTCGAGTGGGCGGGGGAAGCGCCCTGCGGAGGCTGCTGAAAGGGTTCGGCGAGCTCACCGCGATCGTTTCTGCCGTGACGGGAGGTTCACCGGTCCGGGAGAACGCGCACCTGGACGGGGGTGGACCTGACGGAGAAACCCAGACAAGGTTCGGAGGGGAACGACAGTACGGATGCCGGGGGAGGCGCGACCTCCGGTGCTCCGCGTTGCCGTGCCGGCTCCCCGGACCGGGTCCCGCCGAGACGACCCAGCGGCGGGCACGCTCCGGTGGGCCGCCCGCCTGTGCCCGTCCGTCTGCCCGCCTGCCTGCCCTGTACGGAGCCCCGCCCCATGACCGCAGCCCCCGCGCCCGGCAACGAACCCGAAGCCCCGGAGCCGAAGCACCCGCACGGCCCCGCACCCGTACCCGCCGCCACGACGGGACCGCCCGCCGGGCTCGCCGGGTGGCGGGGCTGGGGGGCCGTAGGGGCGGTGGCCCTCGGGATCTTCTGTCTCATCACCTCCGAGTTGCTGCCCGTGGGCCTGCTCACCCCCGTAGGAGCCGATCTCGGCGTGTCCGACGGCACCGCCGGGCTGATGGTCACCGTGCCGGGGCTGGTCGCGGGATTCTGCGCGCTCTTCGTCACCGTGGGCGCCGGCCGGCTCGACCGGCGCTGGGTGCTCGTCGTCCTGATCGCCCTGATGGCCCTCGCCAACCTGGTCGCGGCCCTGGCACCCGGATTCGGCGTGCTGCTGGCCGCCCGGCTGCTCGTAGGGGTCAGCGTCGGCGGGTTCTGGGCCATAGCCGGCGGCCTCGCCGTCCGTCTCGTCCCGGCGCACCACGTCGGCCGGGCCACCGCGCTCGTCTTCGGCGGGGTTCCCACGGCCTCGGTGCTCGGCGTCCCGGCCGGAACCCTGCTCGGCGAACTGGGCGGCTGGCGCTGCGCCTTCGCGGCCGTGGGCGGGCTCGGTGTGCTCACCCTGGCCGCGCTGCTCCTGCTGCTGCCTCCGCTGCCGCCGACCCGGACCATCACCTTCGCCCAGCTCCCCGCCCTGCTCCGGCGCAACCGTGCGGTCCGGGCCGGGGTCGCCGTGACCTTCCTGCTGGTGACGGGGCAGTTCGCCGCGTACACGTTCGTACGGCCGATCCTGCAGGACCTGTCCGGTGTGGACGCCGCCTACGTGAGCACCCTCCTCCTCGGGTACGGAGTGACGGGCGTGGCCGGCAACTTCCTGGCGGGCGCGCGTGACCCGTACCGCACGCTGTTCACGGTCGGGGCCTGTCTCGCCGTGATCCTGGCGCTGATCGCCACGGTGCCGGGCGCGGTCGGCGGGACGGTGCTGCTGCTGGCCTGGGGGCTCGCGTACGGCGGGGTCTCGGTCAGCCTCCAGAGCTGGATGATCAAGGCCGCGCCGGACGACGCCGAGGCGGCCTCCTCGCTGATGGTGGCGATGTTCAACCTGGCCATCGCCGCGGGCGCCCTGTCCGGCGGTCTTGCGGTCGACGGGATCTCGGTGCCCGCCGCCGCGTGGACCGGAGCCGCCCTCATGGCCCTGGCCGCCGTCACCGTGCGGGTCACCTCCACCTCCCGCACGGCCACGCGGGCCGTCATGGGCGCGGGCGCGGCGACCACAGCCGGTGCCTCCGATCCGGGAGGCCGCACCGACGACCGCGACGCCTCACCGGCCGACCGGTGATGGCCCGGCGGTCGACCACGACCGGATCCCGGACCGGGAGTTGACCGTCCGCAATCCGGACGTTCTGTCATCCCGCGCGGCAGGGCGACCGCTCCCGACGGGGCGGTTTCCGGGGCAGAGGTCATGCCTTGGCGGGGCGGATGGGGCGGATCGGACATCCGGCTTGACCTGGGGCATCTCCTGGACAAAGAGTGCGCCGGTCGAACACCATCACCCGGACCGACCCCGCCCGCGAGGACCCTGAGGAGAGTGGGATCGTGCCCGAAGACGACCGCTTGCTCGTACGCCCCTACGTGGCCCCCTCGGGCCCGCCGCCCGGGCCGCCCGCGCCCGCCTGGCCGGAGGAGACCGGGCGGATCTTCGTACCGACGCACTTCGGGCCGTCCGTCGTCGAGTCCGGGTCTTCACGTGGGCCCGGGGCGGAGCCCGATCCCGCGCAGCGCACCGCGGACCCGGCGGCTCCCGCCGTCGACCGGCGGGGCAGCCGACTCCCGTTGGTGGGACTCGCCCTGCTCGCACTCGGGGCGGCGGGGGCCCTCGCGTTCCTCCTGCGCGGCCCCGACCACGAGCCGCCGCGCGCCGTGATTCCGCCGGACCTGTCCGTGCCGGTCCTCCCCGCACGCAGCCCGGGGGCGGGGGAGGAGCCGCCGCCGGCCGGGCCGACCACGGGCGCGCCCGGAAGCCCGTCCGCGTCGGCTCCGCAGGTCACGGGGCAGCCTTCGTCCGGCCCGTCGGCGAGTGCGAGCCGGGACCCGAAGCCCGGGGGCCCGACGGGCACGCGCCCGACGCCGGGCGGGGGCGGCGCAGGGGGCGGGACCCTGAGTCCGGGGGACCGCGGAGCCGAGGTGCGCGCCCTGCAGGAACGGCTCCACGCGCAGGGGTTCACGTACGTCTCCGTCACCGGCGTGTACGACGAGCAGACCCGGCGCGGTGTCATGCAGCTCCAGCAGAACAGGAGCATCACGGGCGATCCGCTGGGCGTCTACGGTCCGGCCACGCGCGCGGCTTTCGGAGCCGAGGGCTGACACAGCCGCCCCCTGCCCCACTCCGCAGCCGGAGCCGGGGCCCTCTCAGCGCCCGCCGGAGACGCGCAGGACCGTACCGGTCGTGTACGCCGCGTCCGCGGACAGCAGCCAAGCGATGGCCGCGGCGACCTCCACCGGTTGCCCGGCCCGACCGAGCGGGATCTCCGCGGCGGCGAGCGCCGGGCGGTCGGGGTCGCCCATGGCGGCGTGCATGTCGGTGTCGATGATGCCGGGGGCCACGGCGTTGACCCGGATCCCGTCGGGGCCCAGCTCCTTGGCGAGGCCCAGGGTCAGCGTGTCAGTGGCGGCCTTGGTGGCGGCGTAGTGGACGTAGCGGCCGGGACTGCCGAGGGTGGCGGCCGCGGAGGAGACGTTGACGATGGCTCCGCCGCCCGACTCGGCCATGTCCCGGGCGGCCCGGCGGCAGCAGAGCAGGTACCCGAAAAGGTTCACGTCGAGCACGCGGCGCAGGTCCTCGACCCGGATGTCGGCGAGCCGGCCCGGGGTGCCGGTCACTCCGGCGTTGTTGACCAGCCCGGTCACCGCACCGAACTCCGCGCCGGCGATGTCGAAGAGCCGCTCCACGCCGCACTCCTCGGACGTGTCACCGCGTACGGTCACACACCGGGCGCCCGCCTCCCGTACCCGCTCGGCGGCGGCCTTGGCCGCCTCGTCGTCGTGGAGGTAGCCGAGGACGAGATCGTGCCCGTCGGCGGCGAGCCGGACGCACGTGGCGGCGCCGATTCCGCGACTGCCTCCGGTGACGATCGTGACCGGTCGACGTGACATGTGAGCCTCCTGTGTGACGCGTTGCCCCGTGTCGTGCCCACACCTGGGATGGCCGCAGGCTAACACCGTGACAACCCGGCCGACCAGGGAAAAGATCTTCCGCGGTGCGCTGCCGAGGGGGCCGCGCGGTGCCCCGAGGCGGCCGGAGGAACTGCTTCGCGTCGCCTGCCCCTCGCCGTCGCACTCGGTTCTCTGATCGGACTGACCAGCGGGTTCACCTCGACCGTGACGGGTGCGCTGGTCCAGACGGAGACGGACCCCCGCCATCTCGGACGGGTCACCTCGGTGACGACCCTGTGCACGCTGGGCCTCGCTCCCGTGCTCTTCCCCGCCGTCGGCGTCACGGTGGCGCTGTGGGGAGCGGACGCCTTCTTCGTCGGCTGCGGGGCGATCTGCCTGCTGGCCGCAGCCCTCGGCCTGGCCGTCCCCGTGCTCCGCCGAGCCGAACTCCGGGCGCCCGAGCCCAAGTCACCCGCTGCCGTCGCCGGTTGATCCGGCCGGTCGCGGCGCGTGCTATCCGCCCGCGCGAGGGGAGGCGGAGGTCCGACCGGGGTCCGGGAGGGGGCAGGGCGCGGGCGGCTAAAGTGCCGACATGGACGCAGCGAGCACGGCCACCGGCACCGGGACGGCCCCCGGCACCGGTACGGCCCCGACCCTGGAGGACGTGGCCCGCGCCGCCGGGGTGTCCCGGGCCACGGTGTCCCGCGTGGTGAACGGGGTCCGCAATGTGGACCCCGCCATCCAGCAGGCGGTCCAGCGGGCCGTCGCCGCGACCGGATACGTGCCGAACCGCGCGGCCCGCTCACTGGTGACCCGCCGCTCGGGTGCGGTGGCGCTGGTGGTCTCGGGCGCCGGCGCGGACACCGGCCGGGTGTTCCAGGACCCCTTCTTCGGACGGGTGGTGAGCGGGGTCGTACGGGCCCTGCGCCCGCGCGGGGTGCATCCCGTACTGCTGTTCGCCGACGGGGACGCGGACCGCGCGCAGGTGGTCTCGTACCTCACCCAGGGCGGCGGGGACGGGGCGCTGCTCGTCACCACCGACGGCCGTGACCCGCTGCCCGGCATGCTCGCGCGGGCCGGCCAGCCCGCGGTGCTCTTCGCCCGGCCCGCCCCCGGGATCCCGCTGGACTGGGTGGACCTGCGCCACCGCGAGGGCGGGGCGCTGGCCGCGCGGCACCTCCTCGCCCGGGGCTGCCGACGCCTCGCCGCGATCGGCGGCCCGGCGGACGTCCCGGCGAGCCGGGACCGGGTCGAGGGCTTCCGGGAGGCGCTGGCCGGAACGGCGGTACGGGTGGCCGAGGCGGACTTCACCCTGGACGGCGGCGAGCAGGCGATGCGCGCCCTGCTGGCCGAACACCCCGACCTGGACGGGGTGTTCGCGGCGAACGACCTGATGGCCCAGGGCGCCTGCCTGGTGCTGCGCGAACACGGCCGGCGGATCCCCGAGGACGTGGCGGTGGTCGGCTTCGACGACTCCGGCGCGGCGGTGGCGGCGAGGCCCCGGCTGACGACGGTCCGCCAGCCGGTGGAGGAGATGGCGGCGGAGATGGTCCGCCTCCTCCTGGACCGGGTGGCCGGCACGGCCGCGGCGGACCCGGCGGCGGTGCTCTTCGACCCGGAACTGGTGGTCCGCGACTCGGCGTGAGCGCCGGCGGCGGCCCGCGAGGAATTCCGGGTGCGGCCCGGCCGGCGTCCGGCCGTCATGCCCGGACGGGGCAGGTCTCGAGGGCTGGCAAGCCGTCCTGGACCTCGTCACCGAGAACGGGTGGCGCGGCGAGTACTCCGTGACCGAGGGAGACCCGCTTCCACTGCCGTCGGCCGAGGCGTTCTTCGGCCGGCCCGTCGGCGTCGATCGACCGAGGATGCGGGTGGACGTACTGTGCGGGTTCCTCGGTGCGGTCGGCCGCAGGCTGCGCCGGCCGGTGGTGCTGGTTTCCGAAGGGGACGAGGATCGGGGGCGACCGCTCGTCGGCTTCGACATAGGCCGTGACCGTGTGCTGTTGCGGCCGAACGGCCAGGCCCCGTACGGGACATGAGGGCGGCGGAGATCGCTCCCGGTGCCGGAGGCCGTGCTCAGCAGTCGAAGGCCGACCAGCAGATGTCGTTGCGCAGCCGCTGGTCGTCGAGCACGAGGGCGCGGATCGCCTCCGGGAGCTGGTCGCGCTGCCAGCGGCACTCCCGTCGGCCCGCCGCCTCGCCCTCCCCTTCCGGCGCCGCCGCGCGTGCGGCCTTGATCGCATAGGCGGCCGCACCGAGCTCGTGCGCGGCGACGTGGGCGACGGCCCCGGCCTGGCCCGCGGCGTACGCGGCGTGGCGGGCCGCTCCGCGCAGGTCCCTGGCCGCGCCCATCGCGTGGCCGCCCGCCGCGCGTGACACGGTCATGGTGACCTCGCCGCGCACCCAGGCGCGGATGTGCTCGATCGCCTCGCGCGGCCGCGGGTCCTCGGGCCGGACCGACTCGAACAGGCCGAGGACGTGCTCGGCGCAGGACGCCGCCCACAGGGCGAGGAGGTGGTGATCCGCGTCGGTGAGGGTCCCGCCCCGGCGGATCGTCACCAAGCGCGGGTCCCGGTCCTTCGGGAGGATCATCGTCCGCTCTCCTTCGGTGGAACGGGCCCGGGCTCCGGCCCCGGCACTCTACCCACGCGCCCCCGCCGCCGCCGAGCCGCCGCGGGTCCGGAGGGAGGTCTGCCAGCCCGGGGCCTCCGCCGTGGGTTCCGGCGGTGTGCGCCGGCCGCCCGTGGTGAAGAAGGCCGCGAGAGGGAGGGTGGCCGCGCCCACGGTGACCGCGTCCGGGCCCAGCGAGCCCATGTCGATGGTGACCCGGGCGGCGGGATGGCGCAGCGAGTAGCGCGTCGCGTGTTCCCGTACCGCCGGGAGGATGTGCGGGCCCAGCATCAGGCCCGCCCAGCCGCCGATCAGGATCCGCTCGGGCTGGAAGAGATTGATCAGGTCCGACAGGCCCGCTCCCAGGTACTCCGCGGTCTCGTCGAGCACCTCCAGCGCGGTCGCGTCCCCGCGGCCTGCCGCCGCCAGGAGCCCGGCCAGGGCCTCCTCCTCGTCCCCGGCGACCGCCTCCCCGCCGCCGCCCCGCTCCGCCCACCGCGCCAGGAGCGACTCCGCTCCCGTGTACGCCTCCAGGCAGCCCAGCGCCCCGCAGCGGCAGCGCCGTCCGCGGACCTGGACCGTGAGGTGGCCCCACTCCAGAGGCGCGCCCTCCGTGCCGGCGCCGTCCGGGGAGCCGTCGGTGATCAGGCTCGCTCCGATGCCGGAACCGAAGAGCACGACCACCGCGTCCCGGGCCCCGCGACCCGCGCCGAACCACATCTCCGCCTGCCCGAGCGTGCGGGCCCCGTTGTCGATGAGGTACGGGACCTCGGGCGGTACGGCTCCGGTCGCCCGCAGCAGCGCCTCCAGCGGGACCGCGTCCCAGCCGATGGTCTGCCCGTGCACGACGGTCCCGCCCGGCGCGTCGCGGTCGACGATGCCGGGTACGCCGACGCCCACCCCCAGGAGCCGGTCCGTCCCGACCCCGGCCCGCTCCAGGACCGTGGCGATCCCGGTCCGTACGTGGTCGACGATCGGGCCGACGTCGTAGCAGCCGCGCGGCTTCAACGAGAGTTCCGTGCGGGCCAATTCGGTCAGGGTGAGGTCGAACAGCTCGACCCTGACCCGGGTTTCACCGACGTCGACGCCGATCATGTGCGCGCTGCCGGGCGCCACGCGCAATAGCGTACGCGGGCGGCCTCCGTCCGAGTCGACGACGCCCGCCTCCTCCAGCAGTCCGTCCGCGACGAGTTCACCGACCACGTTGCTGACGGATCCCGAACTCAGCCCGGTCGCGGGGCCCAGCTCCTGCCGGCTCATGGGCGCGCCGAAGTACAACTGCTGCAGCACGGCGCTGCGGTTGCCCCTTCGCAGGTCCCGCACCGTACGTCCACCGCGCCCCGTCGTCATGTGGCTCCTTCCGCCCTGACACCGATCGCAACATACCCTTGCGCGACCCCTCGGTGCGACCCTTTGCCCCGACTTACCTCACATCGTGAATTAATTCCCGCCGCGCCGCGCCCGCTCCTCCTCCCCAGCCGGACGCGGCTCTTCGTGGTGGGATGGGGGCGGGGGCAGGCGAACGGCTCACGGAGAGGCGAGAAGGTATGTCCGAGGACCAAGAGGGCACCATGCGGGCCATGACGTACGACACGTACGGCGGAGTGGAGGTGCTCTCCGAGACCCGGATTCCGGTGCCCAAGGTCGGACCCGGCGAGGTCCTCGTCCGGGTGCGGTGCGCCTCCGTCAACCCCGTCGACTGGAAGATCATGGCCGGCGGGCTCGACGGCCTGATGGACGTCGTGTACCCCGTCGTCCCCGGCTGGGACGTGGCCGGGACCGTCGAGTACGCGGGCATCGACACGCCCGAGTTCACCGCGAGCGACGAGGTCATCGCCTACGCCCGCAAGGACTACGTCCACGGCGGCACCTTCGCCGAGTTCGTCACCGTGCCCGTACGGGCCCTCGCGCGCAAGCCCGCCTCCCTGACCTGGCAGCAGGCCGCGGGGCTGCCGCTGGCCGGCCTCACCGCGTACCAGCTGCTCACGCGCCTGGACACCGGCAAGGAGGACACCGTCCTCGTGCACGGAGCCGCGGGCGGCGTCGGCTCCATGGGCGTGCAGATCGCCCGCGCGCTCGGGGCCCGTGTCATCGGCACCGCCTCGGCCCGCAACCACGACCGGCTGCGCGAGCTGGGCTGCGAACCCGTGGAGTACGGGGACGGGCTCGCCGGACGGGTCCGGGAGCTGGCGCCCGACGGGGTCACCGTGGTCGCCGACTTCGTCGGGGGAGTCCTCGATACCACGCTGGCGGTACTGGCCGAGGGCGGTCGGCACGCCTCCATCGCCGACCACACCGTGCTCGGCTCCGGCGGCCAGTGGATGTGGGTACGGCCCGTCGGCGAGGACCTCGCCGAGCTGGGCCGGCTGGCCGACGCGGGGCAGCTCACCGTCAACGTCGCCGAGACCTTCCCGCTCACGGAGCTGGCGGCCGCCTTCGCGCTCAGCCAGGAGGGGCACACCGCCGGGAAGATCGTCCTGGAGGTCTGAGCCCCGGGAACCTGTGGGCGCACGACCGCGCGCCGCCCGGATCGGTCCGGGCGGCGCGCGGGTGTGAGGGGGGCGTACGCCTTGCCGTGGGCGGTCTCCGGGGGGAGCGGGCGCCTACGGGAGGCGGCCGTCAGGGCCGAGCACGGTGCCGGCCTCCGGGTGGAACTGGTCGTAGCCGCGGTTGTTGCACTGCAGGCCACCCTTGATGCAGTGCTCGACCATGGCGTTCAGGGTGCGCTCGTCCCACGCGTTGAAGAAGTCGTAGTGGAAGGTGTGGCCGGTCCCGCTGGACAGCCTCACTTGAGACATGTCACCGCTGACCGGGAAGGCCATCTTGAACTCGACCATCGGGACCGCGACCGGGTGGGAGGCGGGGCAGACGTTGTCGTTGTTGCCCGGCTTGGTCACCGGGTAGGCCATGTGCGCCTTGTGGTCCGGGACGTCGAGGTTCTTGCCGTCCCAGCAGCTGGGCGACTGCATGCGGATGTTGAGCTGACTTCCGGCGGGGCAGTTGGCCGGGAACTCGGTGTTCTTGAAGCTCTCGCCGCACTCCCAGCCCTCGACCCAGCCCTTGTGGGCGCGGAACTCGGCCGCGGTCTGGGTCGGGCTGCCGACGAGGAAGCGCAGTCCCTTGGGGAAGGGGCGCACGCTCGTGTAGTCGGTGACCCCGGTCTTGTAGTAGATCACCTGGGGGCCGGTGGGCAGCACCTTCTGGCTGCCGTTGAGGAGCGTCGGCATCCAGTAGCCCGACAGGTCGCCGAGCGCGGTGCAGGCCGTACTGCCGGCGCTCAGGGAAGCGGTGGTGCTGTTGCCGTCCGTGCCGGTGTTGCCCATGAAGGTGTGGTCGTGGGAGGCGCCGGGGCGGCCCGCGTAGACGATCGGGTCGTCGGGCGCGGTCTTGGTGACCGAACAGTTGGCCTGGAACTCGTGGAAGTACCGGTCCGGCGGGTTGTTCCAGGACGGGGTCACGCCCGTGACCTGCGGAACGGCCGGGATGTAGCCGTCGCCGTCGGGGTCGTCGCCCCCGGCGACCGCCGCCACGGCGGAGTGGTCCATGTTCATGTGGACGGCGCCGGAGTCGGGCGAGGCCTGCGCGGTGAGCGTCGTGGCGCCGAGTCCGGCGGCCGCGGTCACGGCGATGGCCGCCGAGACCAGGAGTGCGGACAGGGTCCGCGGTCGGAGATGCATCGTTCGTTCAGCTCCTTCTGGAGGGAGGGGGAGGAGGGGGCGCCGGGTTGGGAGAGCGCTCTCTCGCGTGCCCCGGAAAGCGCGGGACGGCCGGTGGCCGCCCCGCGACTTCCGGGCGTCAGGGGTTGATCAGGGGAAAGAGACGACGGTGGAGGGGATGGTCGAGGTGCCCGAGGTCGGCGCGCCCGTGTTGTTGATGACGTGCTCGTACTGGCCGTTGCCGCCGAGGGAGACCACGAGGATGTCGTGGAACTTCACGCCCGGCTTCACCGGGACCTGGAAGCCGTGGTCCTGACGGATCGTCGGGTCGACGTTGTAGTAGCAGTAGCTGCCCAGACCCCAGCCCTCGTGGGTGTTGACGGAGTCGGCGACCTTGTAGGCGGCGTACCCCTTGACCGAACCGTTCTGGATCGCGGCCTGGTTGGGCGCGTCGTACGCCTTCTCGTTCTGGAAGAAGATCGTGCGGCCGCGCTCGCCGTTCCACTGCACGTCGTACTTGTTGAAGTGCTCGACGAACAGGCCGGTGGCCAGGACGTCGTCACCGTTGACACGGAATCCGTAGTCGGAGCGGTTGGTCTCCCAGCCCACCCCGTCGCCGTGGTCGGCGCGCCAGATCCAGGTGTGGTCGACGATCGTGTCGTGGTTGTTGATCACCATGCCGACCGTGGCCTTGCCCGCCCCGGCGCCGCCGACGCGGATGAACACGTCCTGGACGGTGGTCGGGTTCGCCGCGTGGTCCGTGGTGGTGCCGGCCGGGCCGACCTCCAGCAGGCTGGGGGAGTTGACCTGGCCTGCGTCGACCAGGAATCCGGCCAGCTTCACGCCGTCGACGTCGCCGACCTTCATCGCCGTCACCCCGTTGTCCGGGATGATGGTGGCGAGGCCGAGGCCCAGGACCACCGTGTCCGCGCGGTTGACCTGGATGGTCTGGTCGACGTGGTAGACGCCCGGGGTGAAGAGCAGGTGCAGGCCCTGGGCCAGTGCCTGGTTCATCGTCGCGGCGCTGGTGCCGGGCTTGACCACGTAGAACTGGCTCAGCGGGATCGAGGAGCCCTGCGGGGCCCCGTTGCCCCACGAAGTGCCGCGGGCGTTGGTGCGCTTGGCCGGGACGAACACCTTGTACTCGGAGCCGTCCAGGTACAGGAACGGCTTCTCCCGGGAGACCGGGGTGGTGTCGAGGGTGGTGTAGCGCGGCTCCGGGAAGGCCTGTGCGGGCGCGCCCTGGGTGCCGGAGAAGACCTGGTTCCAGACGCCGTTGGACCAGCCGCCGATGGAGCTGTCCCGGGTGTACCACTGCTGCTGCGAGTAGTTGCCGACCTGGCCGTCGATCTTCGAGTCGGCGATGAAACCGCCCGAGGACCAGCCGTAGCCGGAGGGAGCCAGGTTGAGGCCGCCCTTGACGTGCATCCGGCGGAACGGCGCGGCCTGCGAGACGGCCCAGCGGTCGGTGCCGTTGACCGGGTTGAGCGCGAGGTTCTCGGCCGAACGCCAGAAGTTCTGGGTGGCGTTGCCGCCGAACCAGCCCGCGTCCACGGTGACGTCACCGTTGATGGTGGTGTCGTCCGGGCTCAGCCCGAGGCCTGAGATCGAGGTGTAGAAGCCGATCTGGGCGTTGAGGCCGTTGTAGGTACCCGGCTTGAAGAGGAACTGGTAGCGCCCGGAGCCGAACTGCGCCGACTCCTGCTGGGCGAAGACCTCGTCCAGCTTGGCCTGGATGTTCGGCGTGGACGGGTCGAAGACGATCACGTTGGGGCCGAGGTCACCGCCGCCGGGGAGCTGGGGGCCGGTGCCCCCGGTGGTGCCGTAGACCTGGAACTCCCAGAGGGAGTAGCCGTATCCGGTGGTCCGCTGGGTGCCGTACACGCGGACGTAGCGGGCCGTGCCGGTGATGTCGTGGGTCTGCACGCCGCCGGTGCCGTTGGCGGTGGAATAGGCGGTGGACCAGTTGGCGCCGTCCGTGGACAGCTCGACGCGGTACGCCTTCGCGGCCGCGGTCTCCCAGCGCAGCACCACCTGGCTCAACTGGGCGGCCGCGCCGAGGTCGACCTGTATCCATTGCGGATCGGAGAACTGGCTCGACCAGCGGGTCCCGTTGTTGCCGTCCACGGCGGCGGAGGCGGGGGTGCCGGCGCCCTCCGAGGAGGAGGCGGTGACGGACTTGCCCTGCGAGAGGAGCGTGGGCGCGGCGGTCGCCGCGGTGCTCGGCAGGAGCACGAGGAGGGCCGCGACGAGGGCGCTGGCCAGGGAGGCCACGGTCAGCCGGGACGGACGCGAGGGGCGATGAGACGGGTGGCGCGATGGGTGGGGTGGGCGGGCGGCGAGGAGGGGCATGCGGGGCTACTCCTGACGTTGTGGATCCGGGGGGATCGAAGCGTGAGTGAACTGCCCGGCGCCTGGGCCGTCAAGGGTTTGAGCGTTCATGAACTGAAGATCCAATGACGTGTCAAGCACGCATCAGGGCTGTGAACTTGGAGTTTCTTCAATCCTTGTGAAAAGTGTTGACGAAAAAACTTTGCACGACTCTACTGATGCTACGGGCTGATGCCCTGACCGCTCCGTTCCGCCGTGCCCGCTACGGCGGGACGGGGCTCCGGCCGAGAGTCCTGCGCCGTGTTCGGAGGGTGGGGCGCGATGGCTGGCGCGCCGGTGTCGTGTGTTCGTTAGTTGTCGTCAGGCGGGCAGCGCCTCCGCCAGCCAGGGCGCGGGCGAGGTGGTGGTGGAAGCCCCGGCTGGAGACGATCAGGCCGTCGTGTACGCCCGTCGTGTACGCCCGTCGTGTACTGCCGTCGTGTACTCGCAGCACCTGGATGTTGGCGGCCTCGAAGGTCTGCCCGGTCACCCGGTGGTGCAGGTGGTGGTCGAACTCGGTGACGACCACCTCCGGGCCGTCGGTCGCCCGGACGGCCGCGGTGACCGGTGCCAGC
Organism: Streptomyces sp. NBC_01264; assembly: GCF_026340675.1. Lineage (NCBI taxonomy): Bacteria > Bacillati > Actinomycetota > Actinomycetes > Kitasatosporales > Streptomycetaceae > Streptomyces > Streptomyces sp. NBC_01264. The sequence goes on along the minus strand of NZ_JAPEOX010000001.1, from coordinate 1,284,569 downwards.
TCCACGGGTGAGCCCGCGGCGACCTGCGCGAACCGCTCCCTGAGCGCGGGCCGCCCCTCGGCCCGGCGGGGCCCGACCGGCTCGACTTTCCGGCCGGGGAGGCGGTCATGCTGTGCAGGCTGGAGGAGATGGCGGCCCGCGCCGCGCGGTTGGCGGCCGGGGCTGGGCCCGCCGGGGCATTCGTCGCCTGATTCCGCCTGGTGGTGGAACAGCAGGAGGGTGGGAAGGAGTTAGCCCGGGCCCTCACCGCGGCCGGGGTGGGGGCACGCGTCCCTTCAGGGCCCGACCGTGGAGATTCAGGCCCTGCCGGCCGGGGCGTAGGAGTCCGGAGCGGTCTGCCGGGATCTGGGCCTGCCGGAGTTCTCCGCCCTGCCGGCCGGCGTCGGCAGGGCCATGGAGCAGTGCGGGCCGGATCCGGCACCGCGGGAGCGGATCGTCGAGGTGGTCTCCGACGCACGCGCCCGAGCTGAACCGGAGGCGGGCCGAGGCCGTTTCTGTCGGATCTTGCCGGGCCGACGGCGTCTGGCATCGTGGCTGGCCGCGCTGTCGAGCCGACCACGTACGCCCAGTGGGCGTGCGCCCCGGCAGCGCGCCCAGGCACGGGATCAGACGTCGCGGGCTCGGTCGGCAAGATCCGAAAGGGACGACCTTGGGTGTCGTGCCGATCGGGCAGGGCCCGTAGTGGGCGGTGAGCCCGGTGGGTCCGGTCGGTGGGATGGTCAGGGGGGGGGGCGTCGCCGCAGGGGGCCCGGGTCACGTCCGTTCCGGGGAGGGGCGCCGACCACGGGGCCGGTCGGGCTCGCGGTGGGCGGTGGGCTCGGTCGGTGGTGTGGTTAGGGGTGGTCAGGGGGCGTCGCCGCAGGGGGCCCGGTCGCGTTCGTCCCGGGGAGGGTCGCGGACCACGGGTCCAGTCGGGCTCGTGGTGAGTGGTGGGTCCGGTGGGTTCGGTCGGTGGGTGGTTAGGGGAGGTCGGGGACGTCGCCGCACGGGGCCCAGGTCACGTCCGTCCCGGGGAGGGGCACCGACCACGGGTCGGTGAGGAGGGCCAGGGCGGGCGCGTCCGGGGGCGTGGGGCCGAGGCCGATCGCGTAGCGGGCCAGTGTCGCCGTCCGCTCGAAGGGGTGCGGCCAGGCGTGCGCTTGTGCGCAGCCGGCCTCGGCCAGGGCGCCGAGCAGGGTACGGAGCCGTCCGCGCGTGCGGCCCAGGTTCTCCTCGAAGGTGCCGGGCCGGGACCCCGTCACGGTGACCACCGCCCACGCGGCGTGCCTGCGGTGCAGGGGTGGGCGAGCGGAGGTGAGCTCCCGCGCGGAGCCCGCCTCCAGTGCCTCCCATGCGGCGTACAGATCCAGGGAGAGCAACTCCGCCATCCCGAGGACAACTTGGGAGGTACAGGTGCGGACGGGCGCGGAGGGCGTGAGGACGGTGACCGCATCTATGGCACCTGTGCCCCCCGGTCCGCCCTGGCCGGCCGCGCCGTCGTCATCGGGGCCGGGGTCCGCGAGCAGGGTCACCGGAGTGCGCCAGTCCCAGGCGGCCCAGGTGGCGAAGAAGGTGCGCAGCAGGCGCCCGGGGGAGAGGTCGGGGGCGGAGCGGACCGTGTGCGCGGCCAGCACGGACCAGGCGAGTCCGGGCAGGCCGCCGAAGGGCGCCGAGTCCAGTCCCCGGGACCGGGCCCAGGCCTTGACCTCCCGCGTCAGCCGGGCGAATGCCGCGTGCTCCGGGCCCACGAAGTCCCGTACCGCCTCGGCGTCGCTCACCGCGCTCAGTGCCATCGCCGCGGCTTCACCCAGCTCCGCGCGCCGGGCCGCAGCCCGGTCGGGAGGCACCTGGCCGGTCCCGACCACCACCAGGTCCACGTCCAGCCCGGTTACCCGGAGCCGCAACCCCGGCACCCGGGCGCCGCTCACCTCGCGGAGCCGGTGCGCCTCAGGGAGCGCGGAGGCGATCCGCGCACGCACCTCCGACAGGTCCACCGGGCCGGGGAGCGCTGCCACCAGGTCCAGATCCGCGCCCGGCAGCGCGCAGCCCATCCGCCGCGAGCCGACCACGTGCACGACCCCTTCCGACAGGGCCGCCGCGATCCGGTCCGCTGTCGATACGGCCTCGGCTCCGGCCCCGGCCTCAGTCCCGGCCCCGGCCGGGGCGGCGGGATCGCCCGTGGTGTTTGGGGTGTCCACGGCACCCGGGGCCGGCGTCGTTCCGTCCGGCGCGGCGGGCCCAACGGCGTTCGCCGTGGCGGTCGCATCCGCATCCTCCCCCGCCGCCCCGAGCGGTTCCGGGGTCCACCGAATCCGGCCGGTGCCGAGTTGGACCGTCGCCCGGATCCGCATCGGGCCGTCGCCGCGGCGGGACAGTACGGCGAGGGAGTCCACGCGGGCGGACCGGCCGCCGCCGAGGCGGGTCGTGAACTCGCGTTCCGCGCGGCCGGGATCGGGGCTGCGGCCCAGTGTCAGGTGGGGTGTGAACCCCTCGGCGCGGCCCCGGCAGCCCGGGAATCGCGCCGCCAGGGACCGCCGCAGCTCCTGCCACGGCGCTTCGCCGGCCGCGGCCGGATCCAGCCACAGGGTCGAGCCGAAGGCGTACACGCCCTCCAGCCGCGCCGTGAACGCGGCCGATTCCGCGGCCGCTTCGGCCAGTAGGGGCAGTGCCGCCTCGAAGGAGGACTCCGGTACGAAGCCGAAGAGCAGGTTCACGTGCGCGGGCCAGCGCTCCGCCTGCGGGTCGTGCGCGCGGCGCACGGCCTCCACCGCCTCGTCCGCCGGCGGCAGCCAGGCCACCGCCGTCCGCGAGGTGGCCCGGACGTCCAGGACCGCGTGCCCGGGGACATCATCGGCCGCCGGGGCGTGGTCCAGCGTGGCCTCGACCCCGTAGTGATCGGAGATGAACAGTCCGTCCGCCGAAGGGGAGTCGCCGCGCAGCGCGGCCCGCGCCACACGAACCCCCGCTGAGCGTAGGAGGATCCGGTCAAGGCGCGATGCCCGGCCCGACAACGAGCCCACCGCCGCCAGGGGGTTGGCCATCGGGTCGAAGGTCGGGGTCTCGTCCAGCGGCCCGCGCGCCTCGGTCCAGGCGTCGCGCAGACCCAGCACCGCCGCCGGACCCTCCGCGCCCGACCGGCCGTCGTTGAAGTCGCCGAGTAGGGCCACGTCGGCCGCCTCGATGCCGATCAACCCCTCAGCGAGGCGGGCCAGTTCGACGGTACGTCGGTCCTCGCCCCGCTCCGTGTGATCGCTCGTCAGGTGCGTGGCGGCGACCACCAGCGGTCCGCCCGCCGTGTCCACGGTCACCGCGACGACCGCCTTGTGCGGGCCCAGCACGTGAACGCCCGCCTCCCGGACCGGCAGCCGGCTCAGCACCAGCAGCCCGCTCTCGGCCACGTCCCGGCCGCCCGGGTCGGCGGCGACCGTGTACCCGGCCCGCACCCAGGGTTCGGACAGGAGCATGCGGAGCAGGTCCTTCTCCACCTCCTGGAGCGCGATCACATCGGCGTCGGCCGCCGCCAGATCGGCCAGCAGCAGCGGCCTGCGCCGCTCGGTGGCGATGCGCGGGGCGTCGTACCGGTCCCAGAGGGTGTTCCACGTCAACAACCGCACAGTAGAGGGGTGTTGGGCATGGGGCGTGCCGCTCTCCGGCGCCGCCCGCCACGCGCCGCCGCCGGACGCGTCCCAGGCGTACGCGGTCCGTGCGGTGAAGAACGGCGCCCGCAACAGCCTCGGGGCGCGGAAGGCGGCGGTGCTGTCGATGACGTCGACGCCCGTCGCCCGGTCCCACACCAGCTCGCCGTCGGCCTCCACGAACAGCACCCGGTGCCAGGGGATGTCGCCCCCGGGCACGAAGGACGGGAGGGGCACCCGCTTCGGCGCGGCTCCGCGCTGGAGCAGGCCCAGCGTGAACCGGGCGGGGTCGAAGCGGGGATCCCAGCGGACCTGGTGGTAGAGCTCCTCGCTGGTACGCATCAGCCCTCCTCACGGGTCGCCGTACGGGCCGCCGCGTGGACTGTCGCCCCGCTCGCCGCCCTGCTTGCCGCCCCGATCGTGCCCGCCGTGTCCTCGACGGTTCCGTCCGCCCCGATGTACCAAGTGCGGTGCGCCTCACCGGGATACGGCGGTGCGAACCGCCGCACCTGCGAGGCCAGCACCGGCTCCGGTACCGGGTGGGCGCGCGTGGAGTTGCGGCGCATCAGCGCCGCCTCCCCGACCAGCAGCACGGCGTGGGTGACCAGCGCGTCACGCCGCCGCGCGACCGCGCCGGCCAGAGCGCGCTGCCGGGAAGTGAGGGAGGTCGCGTCCCACACCACCGTGCCCCCGCGCCGCGCGGCCGAGGCGAGTGCGGAGTCCAGCCGGTCGAGGCCCTCGCGGAGCACGTCCGCGTTGTCCCGCTGGTCGGCGCGGGAACCCCGGGCGCCGCGCAGGTCGTCGAGGCTGATGTGGGCCTCCACCCCGGGCAGGTTCCGGGCGTACGTGCTCTTCCCGCTGCCCGAAGGTCCGCAGAGCTGCACCAGACGCGGGAAGGAGGCGCCGTCGCGCCATCGCCAGGTCGCCGCGACCGCCTCCTCGGCGCCGGTCAGTTTGCCCTGCCCGTAGGCCTGGCGCGCCTCGGCCCAGCAGCGGTCGGCTGCGTCACCGCCGCCGATACGGGCGGCAGAGTCCCCGTCGCCGTTCCCGTACTCGTCCCCGTCGCTCACGCCGGCTCCGGCGAGGGCCTCTCGCAGCCCGGCCCGCAGTGGCTCCAGGGGCGCGGGCCCCAGCAGCCCGGCCTCCTCGGCGTGCAGTGCGGACCACTCGACGCACTCGACGGACTCGCCGGACCCGGGAAGCGCCCACGCCAGGGCGTGCAGCACCCCCAGGTCGGCCGCTTCCGCCATCCGTACGAGCCCTGCGCGCCGTTCCGTGTCCGGGTAGGGGAAGGGCCTGCGCAGCGCCGGGTGGAGCCCCACCAGGTCGGCGACGCGCCGTGCGGTGGCCATCCCGAGCGGCCCGGCCGCCAGCCGGGAGGCGAGGGCGGCTCGCGGTACGCCGTGCAGGGCCGCCGCCAGCAGCCCGGCCAGCCGCTCCTCGCCGGACCTGCGCACGCCCAACCCGTCGATGCGGTCCGCCACTTCGGCGACCAGTCCCTCGACGTTCGCCGCCTCGGCCACCGTGTCCCCTCCCACGGCCCGGAGCAGCCCGGCCGCGTCCGGATCCGCGCCCGACCGGGCGTCCCACAGGGCGGCCGCGGGACCGAGTCCGTTCGGCACGACCTGGGCGTACATCCAGTGCGTGTCCGTCCACACGTGCCCGCCCCGCACCCACTTGGCCACGCACCGCCCGAAGTCGGACCGGTCGAAGCCGGCCGCCGTGCGGACGACGTAGCCCTCCTGCCGCGCCGTGTCCAGCCGGAGCCGGCGCAGCGCCCGTTCGTCGAAGATCCCGCGCCACAGCACGCGCGGTCCCGGGACCCCGAGACCGCGCAGGAAGAGCGTGGTCCGGTCCCAGTCCAGACAGTGGTCGCCGTCCCACACCGAGAACCCGTAGAACCACGCGTCGAGTTCCTCGTACGCGAGTGAGTGCCGGGCGTAGACGTTCTCCCCGCACACGCGCCAACCGGCCGGGATCCCCGGGCCGATGCGGCTCTGCAGGCCCTTCACCCAGGCCCGCGACGGATGGTGGCCCGAGTCGAGCGAGCGCGCGTGCAGGCCGTCGGCGTAGAGGGTGGTGTTCTCGCCGTCGAGCTTCTCGGTGACCACGACCTCGCGCCCGGCGAACCCCGCCAGCATCCCGGGCCCGGTGGTCCGCACGTCGTCGGACGTCGCACCCGGAGACCAAGGCAGGTGCGGGGTCCGGGGATAGTGCGTGCGCATGATCCGCTCCCTGCGGGCCGAGGCTGTTGCCCGGTCACTGTAGGGAGGCGGAACCCGCCCGGACCAGCGAATATCTCAGTACCCGACGGTGAACCGCCTGCCCGCGTGCGCGTCGCGCTCGATCTCGTCCAGCAGCGCGACCGCGAAGTCCTCCGTGGAGATCAGGCTCCTGCCGTCATCGTCCACGACGAGCTCGTCGAGCCCCAGCCGGTACGTGCCCGTCCGGGTGCCCGGCTCGATCGTGGCGGCCGGGCTGAGGTTGGTCCAGTGGACCTCGTCCACCGGAACGGTCCGCAGGAAGTCGAGGGCGTCCCCGTGGGCGTGCATGACGGCGAGCACCGGCGCGGGGATCCCGGCCTGGTCCCAGACCTTCGGCCCGCCGGGGGTGCGCAGGGACCCCGCCCCGCCGACGGTGACCACGCGCGGCCGGGGCCCCTCCTCGCCGAGGCCCTGCACTCCGCCGATCAGGGCCTTGGCCGCGGCGACGAGCGTGCCGGGATCCCCGGAGCCCGGGCCGTACGCGCTGACCACCACGTCCTGGCCGGTGGCCGCCCGGGTCACGGACGCGGGGTCGAGGACGTCGCCGCGCTCGACGGTGACGTCGGCGGAGCTGGCTTCGGACTCGGCGAAGTGCGCGGGATCGCGGACGACGGCCGTGACCTGGTGTCCGCGCCCGAGTGCTTCGTGCATCACCCGGGATCCGATGGTGCCGGTCGCGCCGAAGAGAGCGATCTTCGCCATGGCCACTCCTGGAGGTGGGGGCTGGAGGGGCCCCGGTCGGGGTCCGCCGGGCCCATCCAAGCGAATCCCGCCGCCCGCGCCCGGGAGCGCCACGCGGTCAGCGGCAGCGCGGTCGCTGCCAACCCCGTCAGTGGCACAGCGCCACGATGGCCGGGTCCACCGTCCCCCGGGCCGCCGCGCACAGCGGCGCCATGTCGTATGAGCGGTTCGGCGCGGGCCGGGCGCGCCGTGCCTTCGCCGCGGGCGCCGCGGGCTTCTTCGGCGAAGCCCGCCGGGGGCGCTCCGGCCGGTGCCGGGGCGCGGCGGGCTTCACCCGGCTCCGCGGCCGGGCGGCGGCGGGCGCTCGGGGCGGTTCCTGCTGCCCGGCGACCGCGGCCCGGGGCGCGGGAGTCGAGGCGTCGACCGGTACCGGTACGGGTACCGGCGCCGCGTCCGGCGGGACCTCCGGCAGCGTCCCCAGCGGCGCGGCCCCGTCCGCCGGCCCGGGCAGGCCCGCCCGCACCTGCGTCGGTACGGGACTCGCCCCCGACCCGGGTACGGCCCCCGGCCCGGCCGGCCCCACGGTCACACACCCGGTCAGACATCCGGCCGCCACGGCCAGAGCGACGATGATCAGGGGCACCCTCGGTCCCCGGCGCGACTCCATCCGCCCACCCTGCCCGACGAGGGCCGCCGCCCCCGCACGCGCTCACCCGCACGGGTGGTCCGTACCCCTCGACGGGATGACTCAGCCGCAGGTCACGCTGTCCCTCGGCGTGTAACGGGTCTTCATCGTCTCCCGCTTGACCTCCTGCCCGCCCTTCACGAACACCCGGTCGACGGCGACGTCGAAGCCCTCCAGCGGGGACTGCGGTTCGCACTTCGGGCCGGTGTCCGTGCGGGTGGCGGGCGGCTTGACGTTCGTCCGCAGGCCCTTGGCGGCGCGGATCTCGTCGTACTTCTTCGTGCCCAGGAAGGTGATGGTGATCGAGGTGTCGGTCGCCTCGGCCTGGATGTAGAGGGCCTTGCCCGAGTCGTTGGCGAAGCGCAGGTCCAGGCTGCCCCAGGCCACGGTGGCCTCGCGGCCCTCCGGATAGCGCTCGATGTAGAAGGAGTGCGCGCCGTACTCGACGGGCTTGACCCCGGAGAAGAACATCGCGTTGAAGACCGTGGTGGCCACCGCCGAAACGCCGCCGCCCGCGGCCTTCTCGTACTGGCCGTTGTTGATGATCAGGCCGTCGACGAAGCCGTTCTCCTTGGTGCGTTCGCCGACGCGGCGGTTGAAGCTCCACATCTCGTCGGGCAGCACGAGCGAGCCGTTGATCAGCTCCGCGGCGCGCCCGATGTTCGTCGTGCGGTACGGAGCCTTCTCGAAGTCGACGGTGAAGGAGGACACCTCCTCCTTGATGCCCAGCTGCCCGACGGTGTTCCCGGTCAGCTTCGGCTGGACCGCCTCCGTGGAGACCTCACCGGTACGCTCCGCCGCGCCCGACCGCGTCAGCAGCGGCAGTACGGCGGCGGACAGCCCCTCCTCGGCGACCCGGCGCCCGGCCCGGCCCTCCTCGGCGACGGAGACCGCGCCGGCGGAGTCCGTACGCAGCTTCGCCTCGACGGGTCCCGGCGCGGCCAGCCGCAGCGGACCGGCCAGCTCCGGGTCGGCGAGCAGCGCCTTGGCGTCGAGGCGGGGCGCGAGGCGGCCCTTGCCGTCGTCCTTGAGGCTGAGGTGCTTGCCGAGGACGGCCGGGCCGACGGGTATGCGCTTGCCCTCCACGGTCAGCGTGACGGGCGCGGACACCGCGGGTTCGGCGAACTCCTTCAGCGCCCGCTCCGTCTCCTGCTGCCCGATGCGGGGCTCCGTGCTGCGGACGGGGAGCACGACGGGTTCCCCGCCGGCCGGCCGGGTGTAGGCCGAGCGGAGCACGCCGAGGGAGCCGTCGACGTCGAGGTCGGTACCGGTGACCGGGGCCACCGCCTTGGCCTTGCCCTTCTCGAAGGAGACCGAGCCCTCCCGGACTTCCTGCCGGGTCTTCGCCCCGAGCCCGTCGAGGGCGGAGCGGGCCGCCTTCTCGTCGAGCCGGACCACGGGCTCCACATCGGGATCGCCGGAGGAGAACAAGCGGCCGATCACGCTGAGGGGATCGGAACCGGAGCGGGCCGCCCGGTCGACGGTGGCGCCGGTGTCCAGGGAGAGGCCGAACGTCGCCGGCTGCGCCTTCTCGGTCCGCTCGCCGATCCGCAGGACGAGCGGGGAGGCGGCGGACGGGCCGAGCGCACGGCTCAGGGTCTGCCGGGCCTCGGCGCGGCTCATCCCGCCTATGTCGACGCCGCGCACCTTCGTACCGGCGGCCATGTCGTCGCCCGCGAGCAGCAGGCCGGCCGCGTACAGCCCACCGAAGCCGAGGACCGCGACACCGCCGGCCACCCCGGCCACGCCCGGGAGGGTCCACCGCTTGCCGGTGGCCGCCGGGGTGCCCGTACGGGGTGCGCGTCGCATGTGTGGGTCTCTCCTCGGTCCGGTGACGTGGTCGGACCGGCGGTTTTCATGCCGCCAGTCCGCCACGGGAACGTAGCAAGATCCGTGTAACCAGGTAATAAGGAGGTATAGGGGTGGCAAAGGGGAATGTGTCGATCTCCGTAACCCGGGGGCCGGTCGCGCTGTTGCACAGCCCGCGGGTCCACCCGTCCGCGACGCCCCGGCGAGGCATGTGCGATGGCCGCGCGACGCTCCCGTGACGGGGCCGCGCGGAGCCCCGGTGGCCCGCGGTGCCCTTACGGTGAAGAGGAGTTCGATGCCGCAGCTGACCCACGAGGACGTGAGCGAAGACACGCCCGCGCGCCCCGGCACGTGGATGACCCCGGAGGAGTACGGGGCCTCCCGCGCCACCCTCTGGACCGGTGCGGTCGTCCTCGTCACCGATGCCGACGGGCGCGTCCTCGTCCAGAGCGTCGACTACCGCCCCGACCGGCTGCTGCCCGGCGGCGCCGTGGACGCCGGCGAGGCGCCGGCCGCGGCGGCCGCCCGCGAGGTGTACGAGGAGCTCGGCGTCGAAGGCCGCTACCCGCGCGGCCTCGCCGTCGACTGGATCCCGGCCGACGCGCCCGGCATGCCGGCCGGGATGCGGTTCCCCGGCGAGATCCTGCACGTCTTCGACGGCGGTACCTGGACCCCGGACCGCATCGGCTCCGTCCGCCTCCCCGCACAGGAGATCACCGGCATCCACTTCGCCGAGCCGGCCGAACTGCCCGCCCTGATGGACGCGGGCGACGCCCGCCGGACCCTGTCCGCGCTGCGGGCCCGGATCAATGGAGGAGGCGCCGCCCTGCTGGAGGACGGCCGCCCCACCGCCCCCACCGCCCTGGACCGGCTCGGCGTCCTGCGCAGCCGCCGCGTCCCCCTGCACGGCACCTGGCACCCGGGCCCCGCCCCCGCGCACCTGACGCCCCGCGACCCCGCCGGCTGGCTCTTCGCCCCCGACGGGCGCGTCCTGCTGCTCATCGCCCGCGCCACCGGCGCCGCCCACCTCCCGCCCCCGGCGCCGGGCCGTACCGCGGGCGCGCTTCCGCTCGGGTACCGGTACGCCGACCAGGGCGCCCACCCGCGCACCGCGGCCCGGCTCACGGCGCTGCCCCCGGGCCCGGACCCGGCGTACGCCCGGCTGTTGGCCACCCCCGAACAGGTCCGCGAACTCAGCGACTGGGGCCCGGCGGGCCTCGAGGAACTCGCCGCCGTCCACGCCGCGCGCGCCCACCTCTGCCTCCCGGCGCCGCCCCGCACCCCACCGACGGAACTCCCGGCGGAGGGCTGCCACTGGTGAGCGTGGAGCGGCTCAATCCCCGGTCCGCGGGCCCCGGTCCCGCAGCATGAGGGGATGAGCGAGACTGCGATCACCTACACCGTCTACGTCCAGGCCGACCCCGCGCGCGTGTGGCAGGCCCTGACCGAGCCCGCGTTCACCCGCCGCTACTGGGGGCTCGACTTCGAGACCGACTGGCGGGTGGGCTCGACGATGGCCTGGGTGGAGCGCGGAGCGCGGACGAGCGATCCCGAGCAGGTGGTGCTGGAGTGCGTACCGGAGCGGCTGCTCTCCTACACCTGGCACACCTTCACCCCTCAGTGGGCCGCCTCCGCGGGCATCGACGAAGAGCTGCGCGCCGAGCTGGCCCGCGAGCGGCGCACGAAGGTGACGTACGAGATCGAGCCGGTCGGGGACACGCTCGCCCGGCTCACCATCCTCCACGAGGGCTTCGAACCGGGCGGCACCCTCATCGGCATGTGCGGTCGCGCCTGGCCGATGCTCGCGTCCAGCCTCAAGACCCTCCTGGAGACCGGCGCCCCGCTCCCGGAGCAGGGGCACGCGAACGAGCAGGGTTCCGGCGGCTACGAGAGCCACGACCCCCGGGTCTGAGGCGCACGCCGTGCCCTGTGACCTGCGCGGATGCGGGGCTCGGCAGGTGCCCGGCCCTCCCCGCGGCAGCTCGTCCGGCGGCGTGATGCCACCCTGACAACCCGTCGTTCACCGGGGTCGTGTGGAATGGATGCATGGGGAGAAGCGAGCACCAGATACGCCACGGCGGCCCGGAACGCCGGCCCGCCCGGATCGACGGGACGACGGGCGCGGTGGCGGCGGACACGCCGTCCGAGCACTGGCGCTACGCCCGGCACCTGGAGTCCCTGGCGGCCGCCTCCGGTCTGCCCGCGGAAGCCGAGGCCGTGGCCGCGGTCCTGCGCGACCCGGACCTGGTGATGGCCGAGAGCGCCGTGGTCACCCACCTCGACCGGCGGGCGGCCGGGCTGCTGGCCGACGAGGCCTTCCCGGCCTGGGCGCAGGCCGTGGGCGCCGCCCTCGGCGGCCGCACCTTCGCGGCCCGCCGGCTGCGCGAGTGGACCCTGCTGAAGGCCGTCACCCGGGGCGAGCCCTGGTCCGCGGCGGAGCTCCTCGCCACCTCCGACTGGTGCCAGGGCACGGCGGCCCGGTCCCTGCACGCGGAGGAGGCCCTGCGGCTGCTCGCCGAGGGCGCCAGGACCCGCCGGGTCCGCAACGCGGCGGCGCAGCGGCTGCTGCGGCGGGCCGCCGTCGGCTCCTGACCTGACCGACCGGATTCCCGGAACGCACGGGAGGGCCGCGACCGCACCCGCGGCCTCGGCCCTCCCGTCCTGCTGTCTCCCGCTGCCCGGCGCTACTTCGTGCCGCGCCGCACCCGCGCCGCCGCGCGGGCCTCGGCGGCCTGCCGGGCCTCGATGGTCTTACGGGACTCCTTGCCCTTGCCGGGCCGCCCGGGCCGGGTGCCGATCCCGCGGAAGCCGAGGTCCGAGCCCGAAGGCCGGCCCTTGGTGTCGGTGGCCGCGGCGCCGGCCAGCGGTACGCCGGAGGGGGCCTTCGCGCCGGTGATGCGGCTCAGCGCGGCCTCGCCGGAGCGGACCTGGGTGATGGTCGGCCGGATCTTGGCGTCGGCCATCAGCCGGACGATGTCGCGCCGCTGGTTCGGGGTGACCAGGGTGACGACCTTGCCGGACTCGCCGGCCCGCGCGGTGCGCCCGCCCCGGTGCAGGTAGTCCTTGCTGTCGGCCGGCGGGTCCACGTTGACCACGAGGTCGAGGTCCTCGATGTGGATGCCGCGGGCGGCGACGTTGGTCGCGACCAGGACGTTGAGCAGGCCGTCCTTGAACTGCCCCAGGGTCCGGGTGCGCTGCGGCTGCGACTTCCCGCTGTGCAGCCCCTCCGCCCGTACGCCCATGGCGCGCAGGTGCTTCACGAACTGGTCGACCCCGTGCTTGGTGTCCAGGAACATCAGCACCCGGCCCTCGCGGGCCGCGATCTCGGTAGCCGCCGAGACCTTGTCGGCGGCGTGGATGTGCAGCACGTGGTGGTCCATCGTGGACACCGAAGCGGACTGCGGGTCCACGGAGTGCCCGACCGGGTCCTTCAGGTACCGCTGGACCAGCTGGTCCACATTGCGGTCCAGGGTGGCCGAGAACAGCATCCGCTGGCCCGCGTGGTGGCACTGGTCGAGGATTTCGGTGACCTGCGGCATGAAGCCCATGTCGCACATCTGGTCGGCCTCGTCGAGGACCACGATCTTCACGCGCTCCAGGTGCACGTCGCGCCGGCCGATGAGGTCGCTCAGCCGCCCCGGGGTGGCCACCACGATCTCGGCGCCGGTGCGCAGCGCGCCCGTCTGCTTGCCGATCGACAGGCCGCCGACGACCGTGGCGACGCGCAGCTTCAGCGCCTGCGCGTACGGGGCCAGGGCTTCGGTTACCTGCTGCGCCAGCTCGCGGGTCGGTACGAGGACCAGCGCGAGCGGCCGCTTCGGATCGGCCTGCTGCCCCGCCGTGCGGGCGAGCAGGGCCAGGCCGAAGGCCAGCGTCTTGCCCGAGCCGGTCCGCCCGCGGCCGAGGATGTCGCGGCCCGCCAGGGAGTTGGGGAGGGTCGCCGCCTGGATGGGGAACGGCTCCGACACCCCCTGGTCGGCCATCGTCGTCACCAGCTCAGGGGGCAGGCCGAGCTCCGAGAAGGACTCCACCGGCGGCAGCGCCGGCGTGGTCGTCCGGGGCATTGAGTACTCGCCCTGGGGGCCGAGGGTCCGCGGGGTCTTCCCGCCGCCCTTCGCACCGCCCTTCGGGCCTGCCTTCGCTCCGGGCTTGATGCCGAAGCGCCCATGAGGTGACGGGTTCTTCATGCAGAACCTTCCGTGAGGCGTGTTTCAAAATATTTGATCAAGATGATCGGGAGCGCGACGCGAACGTCGCCAAAAGGCAAATTTTACCATCGGGCCTACCGGGCCACCGGACCGAGTTCCCCGGCCCGTACCCGGTCCAGATGGGCGGTGACCTCGGCCGTCGCCCGCCCGAACCAGTCGGCGATGACGGCGATCTCATCGGGGGTGTACTGGGCGAACACCGCGCCGAGCCGGGCGTAGAAGGGCTCGTAGACGGCGAAGATCCGCGCGGCGGCGGCTGGGTCCGCGACCACCCGTACCCGGCGCCGGTCGGCGGGATCGGGCTGCCGGCTCGCGTACCCGGCGCGCTCCAGACGGTTGAGCACCCCGGTCACCGCCCCGGTGGTGAGGTTGGTCAGCTCGGCGAGGTCGCCCGCGCCGAGCGGTTCCTCCCCGGCGCCCAGGATGTGGCCGAGGCAGGTCAGGTCGGTGACGTTCAGCCCCAGGAGCTGCGCCACCTCCTGCTGGCCGACGATGCCGAGAGCGACGTACCGGTCCATGCGCGACAGCGCCTCCTGGACCGTGGCCGCGGGGCGGGGCTTGCCCTGCACGCGGTTACTCCTTAGCATCTAAGTTACTTAGCTCGTGAGATAAATGGCTTTCTCCGTAAGAGAACGCCATTCGAGCCTACTGAACCGACGAAGCGGACGAAGCAGGGGAGAAAGATGAGCGCTCACGGCCACGTGGACCTCGGCCACACCGTCGCAGGCTGGACCGGCACCGCGATCGCCCTGGTGGGAAGCACGGCGGCGGGCGCGGCCCTGTGCGCCTCCTGGACCCCAGGCATCTGGATCGGCCTGGGGGTCGTCGTGGCGGCGGGCCTCGCCACCTGGCTCCTGCACCTCGCCGGCTGGGGCAAGCCGAGCGGTCCCCGTCCGGAGAGCCAGTGGGACTGGCGGGTCCGCGACACCGTCGCGCATTCCGGCCACGCCGACTGCCTGGGCTGCCGGCTCAGCGGGCCGCGGCGAGGTGCCGCAGCAGTCCCCGGCTCTCGATCCGCCGCGTCGTTGCCCGCTGCGGATAGCACCGCATGAACATCCGGGTGAAGTGCTCGCCGTAGTGGATCACCGGGGCCTGTGCGCCGCCGTCCCCGCCGTGCCCGGCCGGCACGGGGGAGAGGGGGCGGATCCGGGCACCGAAGCGCGGCTCGTGGAAGTAGGCGAGGGCGTACCGCTCCCGGTCCGCCAGCCGCACCCGGTGCGGGGTCGACAGCAGCGCGCCCCCGGTCATGAACTGGAGGATGTCCCCGGGGAACACGGTCAGCACCCGCGCGACGGGCCGTACGACGGTCCATCCGGGCCGGTCCTCGGCGAAGCCCGCCGTGCTTTCGCCCGGCAGCCAGTTGCGCGGTCGCTCCTCGCCCGTCACCGGAGGCCGTACGAAGAGCCCGTCCACCTCGTCCTGGGCGGCGATCACGAGGAGCCCGTAGTCGGTGTGGGCGCCGATCCCGCGTTCCGTGGTCCGCCCCGCGGCGGGGAAGCGCAGCACCCGCATGTGGTGCCAGCCGCCGCGGGTCGGGCCCGCGAGCCGGTCGATGCCGGCCGGACCGAGGCCCAGCCCCAGGGCCACGAGCCGCAGCAGCCGCTCGCCGAGCCCGCCGACGCCCGCCAAGTAGGCCTCCATGGCCGCGCGGTAGCCGGGGGAGGGCCAGGGGACCGGACCGTGGCAGGGCAGTCCGGCGGCCCCTTCCGCGGGGATGTCGGGGGTGATGGTGAAGATCTCCGAGGCGTCCGGCCGGCCGGCCGTCACCTCCTCGCCCGAGGCGATGTACCCGCTGTACGAGGTGTCGTTGACGTACCGGGCCTTCTCCGCCGCGGGCCGGGCGAAGAAGCGCCGGCTCGCCGCCAGCGCGGCCCGCGTACGGGCCTCCTGCCGCCCGTCGGCGGCCACTTGGAAGATCCCGTCGCGCTGCCAGGCGCGGACCATCGCCCCGCCGAGCATGATGTCCGCCGTCGTTCCCGTGATCCGAGCCGGCACCCGGAACGTCGCGAGCTCGCCCATGTCCGTCCCCTCTCGAAGACTCTTTCGGAGCGCCCCGCCGGGAGCCCCTCTCGGGGCCCGTGCGAAGGCCTGCTCCCCCGTTTCACGGACGGGGCGGAGAAAAGTTCGAATATCCGGAAGCACCCCGGTTGGCCGCGCTTGGCGTGTGCTCGGGCCGATCAATGGGCAGGATCGGGTCCGGCCGCGTGTGCGGCCGGTGGAACGTTGTGAAGGATCAGTACAGATGGCAACTGGCATCGTGAAGTGGTTCAACTCGGAGAAGGGGTTCGGCTTCATCCAGCAGGACGACGGTGGCCCCGACGTGTTCGTGCACTTCTCCGCAATCCAGACCACCGGCTTCAAGGAGCTGGCGGAAGGCGCGAAGGTCGAGTACGGCGTGACGCAGGGGCCGAAGGGACCCCAGGCGGAGCAGGTGGTCACCATCGGCTAGCACCGCTTCACGAGCCCTGCCCGTGATGTGAGCCCCGCCCGATCTTCCGGCGGGGCTCACGCACGTCCGGGGCGGGCGGGTAGCGTGGGCCGGATGATGACCGGCACGCCGGACACCCGGCTGATCGTGCTGCGCGGCAACTCCGCCGCGGGCAAGTCCTCCGTGGCGGAAGGGGTTCGGGACCGCCACGGCCGGGGCCTCGCACTCGTGGGCCAGGACAACCTGCGCCGCGTCGTGCTGCGCGAGCGGGACACGCCCGGCGCGGCGAACATCGGACTCATCGGCAGCGTGGCGCGCTACGCGCTGGACCACGGCTTCCACGTGATCGTCGAGGGGATCCTCTACGCGGACCGCTACGGCCCCATGCTCGACGCCCTGCGCCGCGCCCACCGCGGGCCGACGCACTTCTACTACCTCGACGTGCCCTTCGAGGAGACCCTGCGCCGGCACGCGGGCAAACCGCAGGCGGGCGACTACGGCGAGGCGGAGATGCGCGACTGGTACCGGCCGCTCGACCTCCTGCCCGGCGACTGGGAGAGCGTCATCGAGGCGGAGCACTCCCTCGAGGACACCGTCACCCGGGTCATGGCCGAGACGGGACTGGCCGTGCGGGCCCCGGACGGATCGACGCCCTCCCGCTGAACCTGCTGAACCGCTGAACCCCGGAACCCGCTGAACCGCCGACCGGTGCGGGGATCACACCGCCCGGTGCAGGGCGATCAGGAGCGGCCAGATGCGGTCCGCCAGTGCGGTCGGGTCCGTCAGGTCTGCGGGCAGGTCGTCGTGGAGCCAGTCCGCGAGCACGGCGGTGAAGGTGGCTGCCACGGCCGAGGCCACCAGCTCGGGGCGCGGGGCGCCCACCGCGGCGCGTTCCGCCCGGCTGCGCTCGCGCAGCTCCCGGTAGAGGCGTTCGCCGAGCGGGCCGCCCCCGCCCGGCAGGAGCAGGGTGCGGTAGAGCGGAGCCCGGTCGGCGGCGCCGCCGAGGAAGGCGGCCAGTGCGGCCGGGGGGTGTGACGGGGGAAGCGCTGCCGGATCCGTCTGCCAGGCGTGCAGGGCGTCGACCGCCGCGTGCACGACGTCGGCGCACGCGTCCACCGCGAGCGCGGTGAGGTCCTCGTAGTGCAGGTAGAACGTGGCCCGGCCGACACCCGCCCGGCGGACCACCGCCGAGACGCTGACCTCGCCGAGCGGCCGGTCCGCGCACTCGGCGAGGAGGCTCTCGCGCAGCCGGGCCTTGGTGCGGGCGGTGCGGGGGTCGGGTCGCGGGTCGGGGCGGGGTTCGGGGAGGGAGGTCATCCGGCGAGCAGGGCCGCGCCCAGGGCGAGGGCGCAGGGCAGGGCCTGGGCGAGGAGGATGCGGCGGTTGGCGGTCGCGGCCCCGTACACCCCGGCGACGATCACGCAGACGAGGAAGAAGATCTGCGTGGCGAGCGAGTCGATGACGAGCGACCAGACCAGGCCGGCGGCGAGGAACCCGTTGTAGAGGCCCTGGTTCGCGGCGAGCGGCGCGGTCAGGCGGGCCGTCTCGGCATCGAAGCCGGACAGGGCGCGGCCCGGCGGCCGCTGCCACAGGAACATCTCCAGGACGAGGAAGTACGCGTGCAGTGCGGCGACGAGGCCGATGAGGATCGTTGCGACCGTGTGCACGGCCACCTCCCTGGGGTGGGTGAGCGGAGGGCGGTCCCGCCGACTTCCTGGGCAACTGTACAGGAAGTCGGGTCGCGGTCGACGGTCCTCGGCGCGGCTACGCTGACCGCATGACTGCGCACGTATATGAAGACTTCGCCCCCGGAACCCACCGCGAGGCCACGCTGATCCGGCACGCGCTCGGCAGCGTGCACGAAGAGGCCCTGGTCGCGGGCCTGGCGGGCGGTATCGGCTTCATGTACTTCGTGTTCGAGTACGCCGGCCGGCCGCCGATGCCCACGATCGTCGCCCAGGCCCACCCCGACCCCTGGGTCCAGGTCGCCCTGACCCGCCTGCGCATCCCGTACGAGGCCACGCGCAGCGCCAAGCCCCGCTGGCACCGGGTCGAGGCGGCGCTCGACGCCGGGGCGCCGGTGTTCTGCACCGTCGACCGGTCCGCCCTGCCTTGGCACGGTCCCGCCCCGATGGCGGAGCTGGCCGCCGCGGACCCCTACGTGGTGGCTGTGGTCGGCCACGACGGCGACACCTACTTCGTGGACGACCCGGCGGCCGGTCTGGAGGGCGCCGGAACCCCGTACGCGATCGGCCGCGAGGAGTTCGGGGCCGCCTGGTCCGGGCACAAGAAGGGCCGCCACCAGATGGTGGTGACCACCGGGAAGCCCGCCGGCGAACCGGACCTGGACGCGGCGGTCGCCGCCACCGTCTCCCGCCTCACGGGGCCGGTCCTCGGCAACCACTTCGATGTCAACTTCGGCTTCTCCGGCATGGAGAAGTTCGCCGCGCAGCTGCGCGACACCAGTACCAAGACGGGCTGGGAGCGCCGCTTCGCCACTCCCGAGGCCTTCGCGCTGGGCACGCAGCGGCTGCACGCCTGCCTGGAGGAGGAGTGGACCGCCCCGGGCGCCACCCGGCCGCTGTACGCGGACTTCCTCGACCTCGCCGGACACGGCGAGGCGGCCGCGCTCTTCCGTGATTCCGGGCGGCAGTGGTCGCGGCTCGCGGAGCTGGCCCGTACGGCGGACTCCGGCGCGGACGCCGCCGGACGGCGGGAGCTCTTCGACGCCTGCGCCGAGCTCGTGGACGGCGCGCTGGTGCTGGAGCGGCGGGCGGCCGGACTGCTGCCGCAGGCCGCGTCCGCCGAGTAGGCCCGGGCCCAGGCGCGGGCCGCGGGAACCGCGTCAAAAGTTGAGTCGCTCAATTTTTGACGCGGTGAAACCTCGGGGCGTACGGTGGACAAATCGCCCCCGAGCACCCCTAAGGCCCTGTACCGCGCATGGAAATGACCCTCGTATCGATCGTCGGCGTCAGCAGCATCGTCGCCGTCGCCGCCTTCTCGAAGCGGCTCGGCCTCGCCGCCCCGCTGAGCCTGGTGGTCGTCGGCATCGCCCTCAGTTTCGTACCGGGCGTGCCGGCGGTCGCCGTCGAGCCGGAGTGGGTACTCGCGGGCGTGCTGCCACCCCTGCTCTATTCCACGGCCGTGAACATGCCCGCGTCGGACTTCCGCCGCAACATCAAGGCGATCAGCGGTCTGGCGGTCCTGCTCGTGGCCGTCACCACCCTCGGGGCGGGCTGGCTCTTCCACTGGCTCATGCCGGGCCTCGGCTGGCCGGCGGCCTGCGCCCTCGGCGCCGTGGTCAGCCCCACCGACGCGGTCGCCGCCACCTCCATGGGCAAACAGCTCGGCCTCCCGTCCCGGCTGCTGACCATGCTGGAGGGGGAAGGGCTCGTCAACGACGCCTCCGCGCTGGTGCTGCTGCGCTCCGCGATCGCGGCCATGGCCGGAACCGTCTCCCTGGCCGGGGTCGCCGGGAACTTCCTCTTCTCCGTGGCCCTCGCCACCGCCGTCGGCATCCTCGTGGGTCTGGTCAACGTCCGGGTCCGCGGGCTGCTCAAGGACAGCCTGCTCAACACCGCGATCTCCTTCGTCGTGCCGTTCGTCGCCTTCCTGCCGGCCGAGGAGTTCCACGCCTCCGGAGTCCTCGCGGTGGTCGTCGCGGGGCTGGTCACCGGCCACCAGGCCCCGCGCTTCCTCAGCGCCCAGGACCGGCTGGCCGAGGCCATGAACTGGCGCACCCTCGCCTTCCTGCTCGAAAGCGCGATCTTCCTCCTGATGGGACTCGGCCTCAAGGGCCTCCTCGACCAGGTCGCCGCGGACGGGCTCAGCGCCTGGCGCGCCCTGTTCATCGGCCTCGCGGCCGCCGCTCTGGTGATCGTGGCGCGCATGGTGTTCGTCGCCCCGCTCATCGCCTCCCTGCGCAAGGACGCGCAGCGCGCCGCCGCGAGCAAGCCCCGGCTGGACTGGCTGATGGACCGGCTCGGCGCCCCGGAGTCCGAGCAGCCGGCCAACCCGCTGCGCCCCCGCAGGGAGCTGACGGCCCGCCGCAGGGAGCAGATGAAGGAGCGCGTCACCCGGGCCTCGGCCGACGCCGACTTCAAGGTCAACGAGAGCCTCGGCTGGCGCAGCGGCGTGGCCCTGGCCTGGGCCGGGATGCGCGGGGCGATCACCGTCGCCGCGGCCCAGACCCTGCCCGAGGACACCCCGTACCGCCCCCAGCTGCTGCTCATCGCCTTCGTGGTCGCCACCACCACCCTCTTGCTCCAGGGGCTGACCCTGCCCGCCGTCATCCGGAAGGTGAAGGTGTCCGGCGACGACCCGGTCCGCTTCCAGGAGGAGTACGCGCGGCTGCTCGACGAGGTCGCCGCCGCGGGCCGGGCCGCGCTGGAGGAGCCGGGCCTGGTCCAGGGCGATGGAAGCCCGTACGCGCCCGAGGTCCTGGTCAAGGTCCGCGAGGACGCCCGGCTGGATTTCGACAGGACGGCCGTCCCCGTCCTCGACGGGACGCGGGAGCAGTACGTGGACCTGCGGCTCGGTGTGATCGCGGCCTCGCGGGACGCCGTACTGGCGGCCCGCTCGACCGGGATCTACAGCTCTCAGGCCATCAACCAGGCCCAGCGGGGGCTGGATCTGGACGAGGCGCTGTTCCAGCGGCTGGGCGCCTCCGCCCGGCACTGAGCCTTTGGGCGGCGCCGCCCGGAGCTGGTCCTTTGGCCGGCGCCGCCGCGGAGCCTCCGGGCGGCGCCGCCCGCCGCCGTCCCGCTCAGTCCTCCTCGACCGTGACCGCAGACACCGGGCAGGCGCGCGCGGCCTCCCGCAGGAGCGGGCTGCCGCCGCCGTCCTCACGGCCCGGCAGCACCGCGCCGAAGCCGTCCTCGTCCTGGGTGAACACGCCGGGCGCCGTCAGGGCGCACTGGCCGGCCCCGATGCAGACGGCCGTGTCGACGGAGACGCGGCTCCTGGGGCTGGTGGGACTCACCGGATTCACCGGATTCGCTGGGCTCGCCGGACTCACCGGGCTCACCACGCCACGGGGAGTTCGAGCATGCCCTGGACCGTGTCCCCGGGTTTGAAGGGGATCCGGTCCGGATCCGCCGCCAGCCGCAGGCCGGGGAGCCGTTCGAAGAGGGTGCCCAGCGCGATCTCCATCTCGGCGCGGGCCAGGTTCTGGCCCAGGCACTGGTGGATGCCGAAGCCGAAGGCCAGGTGGTGCCGGGTGGGCCGGTGCCAGTCCAGGGTGTCGGGCTCCGTGAACACGCTCTCGTCGCGGTTGATCACGGAGGTGGAGAAGATCACCCCGTCGTCGGCGCGGACGGTCACCCCGCCGATCTCGATGTCCTCGGCCGCCACCCGGAGCATGCCGTCAGCGATGGACAGGAACCGCATCAGCTCCTCCACCGCCGCCGGCAGCAGGGACGGATCGGCGCGCAGCTCGTCCAACTGTTCCGGGTGGCTGAGCAGGGTGAACGTACCCAGCGAGATCATGTTGGCCGTGGTCTCGTGCCCCGCGATGAGCAGGATCGCGGCCAGCGAGACCAGTTCCTCCACATCGGTCTCGCCGGTCTCCAGGCGCCGCACGATCAGCTCGTCCAGCAGGCCCTCGCCCGGGTGCTCGCGCTTGTGGCCGATGAGCTCGCGCAGATAGCCGTTGAGCTGCTCCCGGGCGTCCTCGACGTCGGCCAGTTCCGGGCCGCGCAGCAGCCGCCGGGACTGGCTCTCGAAGAACTCGTGGTCCGCGTACGGGACTCCGAGCAGGGCGCAGATCACCATCGACGGCACCGGCAGGGCGAAGGCGCCGACCAGCTCCGCGGAGGGCCCGGAGGCGGTCATCTCGTCGATCAGCCGGTCCACGGTCTCCTGGATCCGGGGGCGCAGGGCCGCGGTACGCCCCAGCGAGAAGCTCGGGATCAGCATCCGGCGCTGGGTGTTGTGGACGGGGTCGTCGACGCCGAGCAGGGCGGCGCGCCGGTTGCTCAGACCCTTGAACCGCCTGGTGGGGGCGGGAAAGGAAAGGTTCTGCCGGTCGGCGGAGAGCCGGCCGTCGGAGAGCAGGGCGCGCGCCTCGGCGTGCCCGGAGACCACCCACACGGAGCGGCCGTCGAAGAGTGTGACCCGGGAGAGCGGCCGGCCCGTCCGCAGCGGTTCGTAGGCCGCCGGCGGGTGGTAGGGACAGGTCCGGTCCTGGGGGAAGGCAATGGTCTTCTCGGACATGCAGCACCTCGCACGCGATGGTTCCGTTGATCCGGAACCCATTACATGCCTCAGGCACCTATCCGTTCCACGTGACTTTCGGCCATATCGCGCGCTTCGCCCGGATGGCCCAGGGAGTCGCGGGCAGACGCGGGCAGACGCGGGCAGTCGCGGGGACGGGGGTGCGGAGGGCGCGCTCAGAGGTGGGCGTCGAGGAACGTCCGCAACTCCCCGGCCGTCATCGGCCCCGCCTGGGTCGCCATCGCCTCGCCGCCCGCGATGAGTACGGCCGTCGGGGCGCCCGTCACCTCGTACCGCTTGGTCTGCGCGGGGCAGCGGGTGATGTCCACGCGTACCGCCGTCAGCCGGGTCCCGTACTCCTGTGCCAGTGCGGCGACGACCGTGTCCATCGCGCGGCAGGGCTCCAGGGCCTTCGGCCAGCTGCCGCAGAAGTAGGCGAGCACCGGACCGTCCGTCATGCCGAGGATGAAGTCGAACTCCTGGTCCTCCAGTGGCTGGTGTACCCGACGTGCCATGGATGGTGCTCCGCTTCGTGTGCCGTGCGATCCGAACGGCTCCCATCATCGCTGCTGGGGGGCATTGTCAGTGCCGTCTGTGAAGCTGACCGGTATGGACGACAGGATGCTCCGGCGCCGGGTCTACGGCGCCGACCACGACGACCCCGACCCGGGTCCGCTCCCGGGGCACGCCTACGGCGAGCTCGTGGGCGGGCCGCTGGACGGCCTGCTGCTCGACATCACGGGCTGGAGCGGTCCGCAGCTCGCCGAGGAGGCACGGCTCCCGACGGAGATAGGGCGCTACGGTCCCGGCGGCCGGGCCCACTACCGCCGCCGGGCGTCCGATCCCGGTCACTGGGACTGGACGGGCGACAGCCGCTGACGCCCGCGCTGCCGGCGGCTCAGGCCGCCGCGTCGCGGCCGACCTTGCGGGCCCACAGCACCAGCGGGACCTGGAGCGGCAGCCGGCCCAGGGCCACGGCCCGCAGGGCGGGGGAGCGGTGGCGGGCGTCGACGGCCATTTTGACGTTCGCGGGGAACACGCCGACGAAGAAGGCCGCCGTGGCCAGTGCCGCGACCTTGCGGGTGCGCGGGTGGGCGACCCCGGCGGCGAGCACGAGCTCCAGGGCGCCGCTCGCGTACGTCCACTGGCGCGGGCTGCCGGGCAGCGAGCGCGGCACGGTCGCGTCGAACTGCTTGGGGGCGACGGTGTGCGCCACCGCCGCGCCCGCCAGCAGACCGGCGAGCAGGAGCGGCGAGGAAGGTGTGCGCGGCATCGGGGGATCCTCTCGGAGGGGCCTGGGCTCGGCGATCCTAATCGCCGGTAGCTCCGACCGGGCCGGCGGCCGAAATCCGCCCTGCCGCGCGCGTCCCAAAAGTCGCCGAAGATTTTTCCGGGAAGCTGTCGATCCGGGCGTCTCCCGTTCGACGCACGGGTGAGAGGCGGGGAAGGGCCCCGTCCTCCACACCGAGGAGTCACCATGCCGCGCTTCCTTTCGCTCATCCGCATCGACGAGCAGAACCTCACCCCCGACACCCCCTTCCCGGCCGACTTCAACGACCGCATGGGCGCCCTGATGGAGGAGATCACCAAGGCCGGGGTCATGCTCGACACCGCCGGCCTGCTCCCCACCTCCGAAGGCACCCGGGTCACCTGGTCCGGCGGAAAGCTCAGCTACACCGACGGGCCCTTCACCGAGACCAAGGAGGTCGTCGGCGGGTACGCCCTCATGCAGTGCAAGGACAAGGACGAGGCGCTGGAATGGACCAAGCGCTTCCTGGAGATCCACCCCGAGAACTGGACGGTCGGCGCGGAGCTCCGTCAGCTCGACGGAAGCTGACGACCGGCGGCGCCGCGCCGCGCCGCACGGTCCCGCGGCCCCGCGCCGTCCCGCGCCCTCCCGTGCCGTTTGCCCTGCCTCGTCACGGCTGCTCTGATGGGTAGCCGTGACGGCAGTGAGTACGACCCGAGCGGTCGAAGCGGTGTTCAGGATCGAGTCCGCGCGGATCATCGCGGGCGTCGCCCGGATCGTGCGCGACATCGGCATCGCCGAGGAGATCACCCAGGACGCGCTGGTCGCGGCGCTGGAGCAGTGGCCGGCCTCCGGCGTGCCCGACAAGCCGGGGGCCTGGCTGATGGCCACCGCCAAGCACCGGGCCATCGACCTGGTCCGCCGCAAGGAGACCTACGCGCGCAAGCTCGCCGAAGTGGGCCGGACCCTGGAGGACGTCCCGCCGCCCGAGGAGGAGGCCGCGCTCGCCGATCCCGAATCCATCGACGACGACCTGCTGCGCCTGATCTTCACCGCGTGCCACCCCGTCCTCGCCACCAATGCCCGGATCGCGCTGACCCTGAGGCTGATGGGAGGCCTGACGACCCAGGAGATCGCCCGCGCCTACCTCTGCCCCGAACCGACCGTCGCCCAGCGGATCGTCCGCGCGAAGCGGACGCTCGCCAAGGCCTCGGTGCCCTTCGAGGTCCCGTACGGAGCCGACCGCGAAGAGCGCCTCGCCTCCGTGCTGGAGGTCATCTACCTCGTCTTCAACGAGGGCTATTCGGCGACCGCCGGGGACGACCTCGTCCGCCCCGCCCTGTGTGAGGACGCGCTGCGCCTCGCCCGGGTCCTGGCCGGCCTGATGCCCAAGGAGCCCGAAGCGCACGGCCTGGCGGCGCTGCTGGAGTTCCAGGCCTCGCGCATCGCCACCCGCACCGGCCCGGACGGGGAGCCGGTGCTGCTCGCCGACCAGAACCGGTCCAAATGGAACCGCCTGCTGATCCGGCGCGGGGTCGAAGCCCTGCACCGGTCGGGCACCGGCCCCTACTCCCTGCAGGCAGCCATCGCCGGCTGTCACGCCGACGCCGTCCGCTACGAGGACACCGACTGGCCCACGATCGCCGCCCTGTACGGACGGCTCGTCCTGCTGATCCCGTCACCGGTGATCGAGCTCAACCGGGCCGTCGCCGTCTCCATGGCCGAGGGCCCGGCGGCGGCGCTCCCCCTGGTCGACGCCCTCACGGCGGAACCGGCCCTGCGCTCCTACCATCTGCTGCCGAGCGTACGGGGAGACCTGCTGGAGCGGCTCGGCCGCCCCGTGGAGGCCCGCGCGGAGTTCGAACGTGCCGCCTTGCTCACCCGCAACGCCCGGGAACAGGCCCTGCTGCGCGCCCGTGCGGCCCGCCTCTGAGGCACGGCCGGGAGGCTCAGCCGGGAGGCGCGGCCCGGATCAGCCGCGGCGGGCGAACGCCGCCACGTCGAGCGGCGTCCGCGCGGGCCGGCGCGGCGGCGTCAGCGCGATGGGGCGGCGCAGCGAGCCGTGGCGGGCGATCTCCCGGACCGTCTCGCGCAGGGCATCCAGGAAACCGTCCATGGTGCGCCGGGCGGCGGGGGTGTCCGAGTAGATCGAGTTCATGTGCAGCCCCTCGGCGTCCCGCTGGAACCACGAGCAGGCGCCGTTGGCCTGGGCCGACCACACGTGGGAGGTGGGCCGCCAGTCCTCGTGGCGCTCGGCGCCCGGACACTTGCGCATGTCGATGTACGAGAAGAAGTTCACCGGGTACGGCCAGGAGCGGGCGGCGAACTCACGGGGCGCGAGCAGCTCCCAGGCGCGCACGAAGGGGACGTCGATGTGGTCGATCATCTCGTTGAAGCCGGCCCGCACCGAAGCCATCACCTGCTCGAAGTCCCGGCCGGGCGAGGCGTCGAACTCGATGGGCATGGTGTTGACGAACCAGCCCACCGAGTTGCCCCACCCGGCCCGGCCGCGTTCGCTCACCGGCATGAACCCCCGGTAGACCCCCGGCCCGCCCGCCTCGCGCAGACAGACCGCGACGGCGGCCAGCACGCCCATGAACGGCTTGCCGTCCACCGCCAGGCACGCCTTCTCGAAGACCTCCGCCTCGGCGGCATCCAGCAGCGGGGATGCCTCGTTCACGATCGAGTACATCCGGCCGGGCTCCACGCCCAGTTCGAGCGGGAAGCGCGGGAAGAACTCGCCGCCGCCGCTCGCCATGAACTCCTTCCAGTAGCCCAGCCGTTCGTCGTCGGCGTCGATGGAGAGGTACCGGCTGCGCTGCTCCTCGGCGAAGTCGAGGTAGCTCGGCGCGGGTGCCGGGTCGGGCAACTCTCCGCGCCGCAGGGCCTCGTATCCCCTCTCGACCTCCTGGACCACGATCGGCATCGACATTCCGTCGCAGACGATGTGGTCGAAGGCCAGGTAGACGGTCGCCGACTCCTCGCGCAGCACGGCGCCCATCGTGAACAGCGGCCAGGACAGCGTGTCGATGCTCCGCTTGAACCGCTCCACGAGGAAGCCGGTCAGCTCCTCGGTGCGGTCGAACTCGGCGACCGGGACCGTGTCCAGAGCCAGTTCGGCGGCGGGGATCGGAGCGCACGCCAACTCCCCGGCCAGGCGCCGGAACTCGCAGCGCAGCACCTCGTGGCGGCGTACGAACGCCAGGAGCGCGCCGGTCAGCGCGTCCTCGTCCAGCGGGCCCGCGACCTCGAAGGTGACGGCGATCCACGAAGCGGTCGGGTCGTCCGCCGCGCGGCTCTCCTCGGCGACGGTGAAGTGCTTGTCCTGGTTGAAGGAGGCCCTCCTGTCCGCCGTCCCGTCGGCGCCGTCCGGACCCGGGGACTGCGCCCCGGCCGTGGACCGCAACCGCCACTCGACGACCCGGCCGGGTGCCATGTGGTGCATCTCCAGAGGAAACTGCCGCATTCCGTCATCCCTTCGACCCCCGAGTCAACCCCGAGCGCCTAACGACACCCGGGCCACGGAAGTGACGCGCGCCGGGATGTTCGCCAGGAGGCGCGCCGCACGGACCGGGTGAACGTACGGGGATCAGCCCGCGGGCGCCTCCGGCACGCCGGCGCCGTTCGGCGGCGTGCCGGTCGCGTCGTCGGGGCGCAGTTCGATGTGGTCCGACGCCAGGTCCACCGCCACCCGGTGTTCCATGCCCAGGGCCTCCAGGAACTTCTGCGGGAGCTGCACGCGCCCGGTGCGGTCGAGCATCACGTACTCGCGCTCGCTCACCGACTCGGCCCCGTGCTCGTCGGTGACCGTACGGCGCAGCACCTCGCTGCTGGTGCGGCCGTCGCGCATCGCCACCGTACGCCGGACCTCGCCCGCGACCAGCGGGTCGTGGGTCACGATGACCACGGTCGCACCCAGTTCCCGGTTGACGGTGCGGAAGGCGTCGAAGATCGCCCCGCCCGTCTCGGAGTCCAGCTCGCCCGTCGGCTCGTCGGCGAGCAGTACCGCGGGATCGTTCGCCATCGCCACCGCGATGGCCACGCGCTGCTGCTGGCCGCCGGAGAGCTCGGCGGGACGGCGGTCCGCCAGCTCGCCGATCTCCAGCGCTTCGAGGAGCTCGCCGGTGCGGACCGCGTGGCGCTTGGCGGCGGCGCGCCGCCCGCCCTTCAACTGCATCGGCAGGGCGATGTTCTGCGCCGTCGTCAGGAAGGGCAGCAGGTTGCGCGCCGTCTGCTGCCAGACGAAGCCGACCGCCTCGCGCCGGTAACGCAGCCGGTCGCGCGCCGACATCTCCAGCAGGTCGTAGCCGCCGACGCTGGCGGTGCCGGCCGTGGGCACGTCCAGTCCCGCGAGGATGTTCAGGAGCGTGGACTTCCCGCTGCCGGACGCGCCGACCAGGGCCATCAGATCGCCCTGTGCCACGGTCAGTTCCAGCCCCTGCAGGGCCTGTACCTCGACCCCGTCCGTACTGAAGATCCGTACCAGGCGGTCGCAGACGATGGCCGTGTCCGCGCCGTGCCGACGGGGCTCGGCGGCGGCCAGGGCCTGCCGCCGCAGCTCCTCGTAGGTGGGCTGATCGCTGTTCACCGCTGGTCTCCCGCTCTCAACTCGGTCGTGATCTGTCGCCTGCCGGAGATCGCCGCCTCCGCGAGCACGGCCCCCGCGACGAGGACGGCCAGGCCCAGTGCCTGGGTCAGTACGGGCCTGACGAGGACCCGCAGACCGGTCGGCACCGGGGTGCCGACCAGCGTGGACAGGTCCACGGCCGGGCCCAGCAGCGCGACGGCGCCGGCCGCGAGCAGTGCGCCGCCGAGCGCGGCGGCCAGGGCCAGTGGCACCGACTCCACCAGGATCAGCAGGACGCCCTGCCGGGGCCGCAGGCCCATGGTGCGCAGCCGCGCGAGCAGCGCCGCCCGGTCGGGGGCCGCCCGGGCCAGGGTCAGCAGGACCGCCAGCAGAGCGAAGCCGGCGGCCGCGGCCAGGGAGGCCCAGAACAGCTGCTCGGCGGAGCGCTGGAGCGGATCGGAGCCCAGTTCGGCGGCCGAGGCGGCGCTGGTGCGGACGCGGTAGCGCCCCTCGCCGGCCGCCGGGTCGGCGCCGCGGACCGCCTGCTCCAGCCGGTGCTGGTCGAGGGTGCCGAGTGCGAACCAGTTGTTGGGCTGCCCCATCTGCGGTACCGCGGCCAGTACTTGGCCGGCGGGCAGCACCACGGCGGTGGACCTGGCGCCGGGCCGGGAGGGGGTGGTGTCGACGACTCCGACGACCGAGAGCTTCAGCTCCCCGCCGTTCTCGAGCCGCAGCAGGTAGCCGGAGGTGTCGTCCTCGGCGAGGTCCCGGCTGACCAGGGCCGGCACGGTCGCGCCCGAGGTGCCCGCGGCTCCGGCCGCCATGAGCGCGGGATCGAAACGGCTGGTGCCGGCCGCCGCGGACAGCTTCGCGTACTCCACCGGGTCCGCGACGACCGTGGAGACCTGCATGCTGCCCCTCGAACTGCCGAGCAGGAACGCGTTGTCGTCGCTCCACACCTTTACCGAGGACCGCACGCCGGGCAGCGCGGCGGCCGCCGACGTGAGGGAATCCGGGAGCGTGCCGCCCCCCGCCGAGACCTGTGCGTCGCCGCCGACGAGCGTGCGGGCCGCCTGGGAGCGGGCGTCGCCCACCCCCGTCAGCACCGTGGCGCCGAAGCCCCCGGTGGTGACGGCCAGCAGCATCGCGATCAGCGGCAGTACGGACGGACGGGCCCGGCCCCCGGAGCCCCGGGCGGCTCGCGCCAGCCCGAGGAAGCCGACCACCCCCGGGCCCCGCCCGGCCGCCCGGGCCAGCGCCCCCACCAGGGCGGGCTGGAGCCGGGCCAGCAGCAGGCCGCCGCAGAGCGCGAGCAGCAGCGGTGCGGCGATCAGCAGCGGGTCCACCCCGGCGCCGGCCGGGGCGACCCCGCGCGAGCGGACCTCGAACACGGCGGCCGCGGTGGCCGCCAGCACGAGCAGCTCCGCGACCAGCCGCCGCCGGGGACCCGGCCGGCGCGGGGGCGACAGCAGCACGAAGGCCCGTACGGGGACGGCCAGCAGTGCCAGCAGCGTGGCGGCCGAAGCGGCCAGCAGGGTGCCCGCCGAGCGGGGGGTCGGCAGCAAGGCCACCGCGAGGGCCGCCGCGAGCGCCGCGGCCGGCAGGACGGTGACGGCGCTCTCCGCGAGCAGCCGGCGCACGATGCCCGCGCGGGAACCGCCGCGGGCCAGCAGGAGCCGCAGCTCGGCCTCCCGCCGGTCCGCGGCGAGCCCGGCCGCCAGGCAGAACACCACGAACGCCACTCCGGCCACCCCGGCCGGACCCATCGCGGCGAGCGGGGCGGCGGCCCGGCGCCGGTCCTCGGCCTGGGTGAACAATTCGGGGAGGCGGGAGGTGAGGCGCAGATCGCTCCGGTGGGTCTCCTGGGTCAGGCGCGCCGCGGTCGGCCCGCTCACGTAGGAGGCGACGGCCTTCGCGGTGGCCGGGAGCCGGTCGGCCCGCAGCGTCGTGGTGTCCACCGGGATCCGCCAGAAGTCCTCGCTGCGGCCTTCGCCCCATTCGGGGAGCCGGTCCAGCACCTCCGCGCCGACCAGGGCCCCGGTGAGCCAGTACGTCTGCGGCGGCCTGGTCGCGGTCTGGGAGAGGCAGGCGCGGGTGAGGCAGGTGAGGTCGTCGATCCAGTAGTCCTCGGAGGCGTCGTTCGCGGCGTACAGACCGACGACCTCCGCCTTCACGGTGGTCTGGACCTGACTGGTGGCGGTCTCCAGCACCATGCCGACCCGGGCGCCGAGGGTCTTCGCCGCGCTCTGCGAGAGCGCGACGGGCACGGGACCTCCGGGCGCGGGGCGGCCCGGCCAGCGTCCCTCGACCAGCCGGACGTGCTCGGCGGCCTCACGCAAGTGGACCAGCCCCAGCTGGGGCGGGACCCCGTCGGGGGCCGCCAGGCGGGGACTGGCCAGGGAACGGGCACCCGCCTTGCTGCCGTGGACGGGGCCGGAGGGGGCGACCGCGAATCCCGGGGCGGTACGGGAGACCAGGGTGGCCAGCACCTCGTCCAGGTCCTGCGGGCTCTGCTCCCCGAAGCGGGGGCGCGCACTGACGTACAGGCTGGTCTGGGCCGGCCCGCGCGACCCCAGGAAGGAACGCAGGGCCTGGTCGGTACCGCGGTCCATGGCGCGCGGCAGGGCGGCGGCGAGCAGGACGGCGACGAAGGCCAGGGCGGCGCCGAGCAGGGTGCTCAGCGCCGTCGCGCGCAGCCGGGTCCGCACCCAGGGCGCGGGCGGGGGCACGGCGCGCGGCGCCGACCCCTCAGGCGACTGCGGTGCCCGCGGTGCCTGCCGGCCGGTCCCGCCCGGCGGGCGCCGCTCGGCGTTGGTCGCGGCCGGCCCGGTCATATGTCCTCCACGTGCCGCAGCCGGTCGGCCGGCTTCGAGCGGTTCTGGTCGCGCCGGCCGCCGAAGACCGCCGACAGCAGGGGTACGGCGGCGATGGCGGCGGCGAGCAGCAGGGTCCGCGCCGCGGGCAGGTCCACCAGCACCTCGGGCACCGGGCGGCCGGCGGCCGGGGTCAGCACGGTCAGGGGGACGACGAGGTGGACGATGACCACGCCCAGCCCCACCCCGACCGCGGTACCGAGCCCCACCAGCAGGCAGCTCTCGGCGGTGGCCGCCCGGGCCAGGTCCCGGCGCCGGGCGCCCAGCGCCGTCAGCACCGAGGACTCCCGGGCCCGCTCCCGGGCGGCGGCCGTCGCGGAGGCGGCGAAACCGATCGCGGCCAGGACCGCGCAGGCCACCGCCAGGGCGGCCAGCGCCCCCTGCGGGCCCGCGCTGAGCGGATCGTCCAGCAGGGTGGCGGCCACCTCCTCGCGCACCCGCACCTGTTGGGAGCCCGCGGCGGAGCGCAGCTGGGCGGCGGCGCGGGCCGGGTCCGGATCGTCGGCGGATGCGCCCGGCAGCCACCATTCGCCGGGCGCCGGCAGCTCCAGGCCGCCCGTCGCGAGCACCGACCCGGCGGTGACCAGGTCGACGGCGAGGGCGGTGTCGCCCGCCACGGGCAGCGAGCCGACCGCCGCGGTGATCCGGACGCGCAGGGTGACGTTGTCCAGCTTCACCGGCACCACATCGCCCGCGGCCGCGCCGATCGCGGCCAGGTACGCCCGGGTGGCGATCCCCGGCACCTCGGCGGCCGGGGCGGGCCCCGGTGTCAAACCGGCCTGCACACCGCCCAGTTCGCCGGAACCGTCCCGGTAGCGCAGCTTGACCAGGGCCGGGCCGCCGCCCGGCGCGGACCCGGGGGACGCGAGCAGTTCGACGGCCGGGCCGCCGTCGGCGAGCGGCGGGGCCGACAGCTTCCAGTCGGGTGCGGGCACCGCGAGCGGCGCCGCCGCGCCGTCCCCGGTCTGCGCGACCGCGAGGCCGCGTACGGTCAGCTCGTCGAAGATCCTCACCGACGTGCCGGGCCCACCACCCGGGACCGGGCCCGGATCGGCGTTCGGATCCGTGCCGGGGAGCGGCCCCTCCCGGTCGTACGAGAACACGAGCCCGGCCACGCTGAGCGGGGTGGCGGCCGACCCGATGGGGGCGCCGAGCATCGAGCCGATGTGCACCGACACGGTGGCGTCACCGCTCTCCGGGAGCTGCACCATCGCGGCCCGGTAGGTGATGCCGAACCGGTCGCGCAGCAGCAGTCCGAGCCCGGGGCGGCCGCCCGCGCCGGTGGAGCGCACCGAGACCGAGAGGTCGATGCGCTGCGGGTGGCCGGGCAGGGGGATCGCGGGGGCGGCGGGCGCGGAGGCGGGGGCCAGCGGGGCGAACAGCTCGCGCATGCCGCGCCCTTCGCGCAGGTCGGCCCGCAGCGAGAGCCGGTCGGCGGCGGCCGCCGCGTCCAGCGCCATCACCTGCCCGATCCGCCCGCCCGGCAGCTCCTGCCGGGTACGCAGCACGGGCAGGAGGCGCTCACCGCCGGGCAGCGCCGCGTACCGGCCCGCGCGGCCCAGCGGGGGCAGGTCGCTGCCCGAGACCACCAGGCCCCCGGCGGTGGAGAAGTCGGCCTGGTCGCGCTGGGACTCGGACCACGCGGTGTGCTGGCCGAGCGCCAGGACACCGCTGGAGACGGCGAGCACGAGCAGCAGCACCGGCCCCGTGGCCCGTCCGGGCCGGCGGGCCAGCTGCCAGCCGACGAGCGCCGGACCCAGCCCCCGGCCCCGGGCGGCGATCCGGGCCCCGAGCCGCGCCGCGAAGGGCAGCAGCCGCAGCACGAGCAGGGTGCCCGCACACAGCGCCAGGGTCGGGGCCGCGACCAGGACCGGGTCCACACCGAACAGCCCGCCGTCGGGCACGCCGGGGTCCGCCGCCGGGCCGGAGCGGCCCGCGCCGTACCGGGAGAGCTGCTGGTAGGCGAGTACGGCCAGAGCCACCAGCGCCAGGTCCGCACCCGACCGGGCGGCGCCGGCGACGAGCGCCTGGCGGCGGCCGGTCCGGTGCAGGGCGGCCCCGGCGGCCCCGCGCAGGACGACCGGGAGGGTGGCCAGCACCACGCACCCCAGGGCGCAGACGGCGGCGACGGGCCACAACGGCCAGCTCCGGGTGACCGTGAACGGGACGTGTGCCAGGGCGCCGTAGCCGCCGAGCAGACGCAGCAGCGGCGGGGTCAGCAGGGGCGCGAGGAGGGCGGCCGGCAGGGACAGGAGCAGGGACTGGGCCGCGGTGAGCACACCGAGCCGACCGCGGGAGGCGCCGCGGGCCGCGAGCAGGGCGCGCTCGCCCTCCTGGCGCTCCGTCAGCAGGTGCGAGACGAGCAGCAGCGCCGCCCCGGCGAGCACGGCCAGTTGCAGCGCGCCGACCAGCAGGGTGGAGCGGGCGACGGTCAGTCCCGACCGCAACTCCGCGAGCAATGCGGGGAGTTCGGTGTCGGGCCGGAGCCCGGAACCGCGCTGGAGCTCCTCCAGGGCCCGGGCGGACCGACCGCGGACCGCCTCGGCCGTCGCCGCGTCCACGGCTGTGAAGTCGGCGGTGACGAGCACGGCGCGGCTGTCCTGGGCCAGCCCGCCCGCGGTGAAGGCGGAATCGTCCACCAGCAGCGGCCCGTACGTGGCGAACCCGGCGAACTGGAGCCCGCGCGCACCGAGCGGATCGAGCCGCCAGTACGGGGAGTCCGGGTCGGCCGCCCGGTAGACGCCCGTCACCAGCACGGTCAGCGGGGAGCCGCCGTAGCGGTCGTCGAGCCGCACCTGCGCGGGCAGCGCCCCCTCGGCCAGCCCGAGCCGGTCCAGCGCCGCCTTCGGCACGGCCACGGGAACCGGGCCGCCCCGGTCGGCGACCGGCCCCGCGACGGGCTGCGGCCAGGTCCCGGCGAGCAGCCGTACGCGCTCCTTGGCGAAGGCCGCCAGCAGGGTCAGATCGGAGTCCTTGCCGGGGGCGTGCGGGCCGGGCAGCCCGTACGAACGGCTGCGCGCCACGCTCTCGACGCCGGCCGGGAGCGGGCCGAACAGCTCGCGCGCGAAGCCCCGTACCGCTTCGTCGTCCTGGGCGCGGTCGGCCGTCGGGCGGGAACCGGTGACCAGTACGGTGCTGCGCGCGAGACCGGGGCCCTGGAGGGCCTGGCGCAGTCCGGCGTCGCCCACGGCGCGGGTGAACGCGAAGAGCGCTGTGAGCACGGTCGTGGTGATCAGAACGGTCAGCAGTACGGCGGCTGTGAGCGGCAATCGCCCGCGCAGCCGGCGCACGACGAAGCCGAGCATGTGCCTGTTCCTCCCCCGTCCCGGACTGGTCGCCCCGGATACCGGACGACGCTGCCAGATTCGAACGGTCAGCGGAAGGGGCTTGCGTGAAGAGTGCAACGAATGAACAAATCGGGGCGGGCGGAACGCTGGAGCGCCGTTTCATCCGCTCATCCGCTGGAGGGGGAGCCGCAGCATGACGCAGGGTCAGGAACAGGATGACGAACTGGATCAGGAGCGGCGACAGGAGCCGGGGCCGGGGCAGGGGCAGGGGCTGGGGGAGGGACTGGGGCGGGACGCCGAGGCGCTGCCGATGGTGGTGGTCGACGACGTACGGCGCAGCTTCGGTACGGGGCAGCAGGCGGTCCACGCCCTGCGCGGAGTCTCCTTCGAGGTCCGCCGCGGCGAACTCACCGCGCTCAAGGGGAGGTCCGGCTCCGGCAAGACCACCCTGCTGAACCTGGTCGGCGGCCTCGACACCCCGACCGGCGGCAGCGTCGCCCTCGACGGCACCGACCTGGCCGGGCTCGACGAGGACGGCCGCCTCGCGCTGCGCCGCGACCGGATCGGCTTCGTGTTCCAGTCCTTCGGGCTGATCCCCGCCCTGACCGCCGTCGAGAACGTCGGGATCCCGATGCGGCTGCGCAAGATGCCGGCGAAGCAGCGCGAGGAACGGGCGCGCACCCTGCTCGCCCTCGTCGGCCTCTCCGAACACACTGAGCAGCGCCCCGGCGAACTCTCCGGCGGCCAGCAGCAGCGGGTCGCCGTCGCGCGGGCCCTCGCGAACGAGCCCGATCTGATCATCGCCGACGAGCCGACCGGCCAGCTCGACTCCGACACCGGCCGGCAGATCATGCGGCTGCTGCGCGCGGTGGTGCGCAGCGAGGGCGTCACGGCGCTGGTCGCCACGCACGACCCGGCGCTGATGGAACTGGCGGACCGGGTGGTGGAACTGCGCGACGGGCGGATCGTGGAGGCTTCGGCGTCCGCGGAGGATGACCCGCAGGGCTGAGTGCCCTACTCCGTGTGCAGGGCCGCCGCGATGGTCATCCGGGCCGCCGAGCGGGCCGGGACCAGGGCGCCCAGGACGGCGATCAGGACCCCCGCGCACAGCATTCCGGCGAGCTGCGGCGCGTGCCAGACGTCCTTCATCGACTCGGGGAAGGCGACGATGCCCACGTTGTCCACGACGAGCCGGTGCGCGACGATCCCGAGGGGAATCCCGAGCAGCCCGCCGACCAGGCCGAGTCCCGTCACCGAGGTCACCGTCATCGCGACCACCTGGCGCGGGGTCATGCCGATCGACTTGAGCATGCCCAGGTCGCGGCGGCGGTCGCGGGTGTTCAGCAGGACGGTGTTGAAGACGCCGAGCGAGGCGACGAGCGCCAGCATGAGCGAGAAGACCGAGGAGAAGCCGACGACCGTGGTGGTGGCGGCGTTGACCTTGGCGGAGTCCACCACCTCGGCGTGCAGTCCGGGGTCGGCCGCGTCGACGGCTTCCGCGTAGGCGCGGGTGTCCGCGCCCGGGGCGAGCTGGACGGTGTACTCGATCGCGCTGCTGTCCGGGGCGAGTCGGCCGAGGGTCTCCCACGTGGATTCGACGGAGCGGGCGTCGCTGTCGATCAGCTGGCCGACGATGGTCGCGGCCGTCCGCCTCCCGTTGGCTTCCAGGGTGACCCGGTCGCCCACCGCCAGCCCGCGTTCGGTGAGGAACGCGGGGCCCGCCGCGATCTCACCGGGTCCGGCGGGCGGCCGGCCCTCCACGAACGCGGCATCAGGGGAAGAGAGGCTCCCCCGGTAGAAGGTCCCGAACGCGGGTTGCGCGTAGCCGACCAGGCCGACTTGGATCAGCGCGCGGGCCCGTACCTCCTGTGCGCCCAGTGACCGCAGCCGCTCCTCGATCTGAGCGTCGCTCAGCAACGGCTTCGTGTGGTTCTCGCCGTGGCCGCCGACCAGGACGTCGACCACCGGTCCGCCGGGACCGCGGCCGGTCTGCGCGTACGAGACCATCGTGCTGGTCAGACCGGTCGCCAGGGTCACCGTGGCGACACCGAGGAGGATGGCGGCCGTGGTCATGAAGGCGCGGCCGGGTCGGGCGAAGGGGTGGCCCAGACCCAGGCTGACGGAGCGCGGCAGTCGCGAGGAGGCGAGCACGCGCTGGACGCGCAGCCCGCGTCCGGTGCGGGGCGCGCCGCCCGCGCTGATGGCCTGCGCGGCCGGCAGCCGGTGTGCGCGCAGGGCCGGTACGAGCGCGGTCAGCAGGACGAGGGCGGGCATCCCGGCCAAGCACGCGGCGCTCACCCAGGGCGGGACGGTGCCCACACCCGCCATCCCCGTCTCGATGCCGGAGAAGGCGATCCGCAGGATGGGGGCGGCCAGCGCGTTGCCGAGCAGGGTGCCCAAGACGCAGCCGGCCACGGCGGGGAGCGAGACCATCGTCAGATAGACGGCGACGACCTGGTTCGGCGTGAAGCCGATGGCCTTGAGGACGCCGATGTGCCGGTTGCCGGAGACCACGGCGCCGCTGACCACGTTCGCGACGATCAGGGCGGAGACGAGCAGGCCGAGGACGCCGAAGAGGGCGATGAAGGGGAGGTAGGCGTCCGCCCGGGCGGAGAAGGCCTTCTTGAGGGTGAGATAGGTCTGCGCGGCCGTCAGCGAGTCCGGGGGGAGTCCGTCCGTGGCCCGGGCGAGCGAGTCGCGCAGCTGCGCGCCGGTGGACGGGTCGGTGAAGCGGTAGAGCATCTGCGTGGACGTGGGGTGGAGGGCCGCGGCCTGCTCGGGCGTCACCCAGGCCGCGGCCGACTTGCTCATGCTCGTCGCGAAACCGACGACGGTGAGTGTCGGGCGCCCGGGCACCTCCAGCTCGGTGCCGAGGAGATCGGCGTACGGGGTCCCGTCCACCGCCCAGTTGGCGACGATCTCGCCGGGTCCTCGCGGCCAGTGCCCCATCAGGACGTCGACCCGGTCCACCGGGCCCGCCGGATCGGCGCGGCCCACCACGGTGAGCGGTCCGGGCGGCATCCAGAGCCAGCTCTCGGGGACGTCGACGACGGCCTGGGGGAACGGGCCCGCGGCGGCCGCGACACCGGGGCGGTGAGCCGTCTGCGCGAGTTGGGCGTCGGAGACCTTCGCCGGGTCGTACGTGGCCACGGTGTGCGCGCCGCGCTGCGCCGTGTACGCCTTCTCGAAGGGGCCCGAGGCGGCGGCGAGCAGACCGAGCGCGAGCAGGACGGTCGTGGTGGAGCAGAGGACGACGAGGCCGATGACGAAGGTCTGGACCCTGCGGCGCTTCACGGCGGCGCGGGAGGCCCGCCACACGGCGCTCACGCGGAACGCTCCAGGTTTCCGCCATCCACGGTCTCGCCGTCCAGGGCGCGTTCGCGGGCGACGCGGCCGTCGGCCATCTCGACGAGGCGGCCCGCGCAGCGGGTCGCCAGGTGCGGGTCGTGGGTGACGATCAGCAGGGTCTGGCCTATCTGGTTGAGGTCGATCAGGAGGTCCATCACCTGCTCGCCGGAACGGCTGTCCAGGGCGCCGGTCGGCTCGTCGGCCAGGAGCAGCGCCGGTCGGTTCATCAATGCTCGGGCCACGCCCACGCGTTGGCGTTCGCCGCCGCTGAGCGTCGTGGGGTAGTTGTTGCGGCGGTCGGCGACCCCGAGCTCGTCGAGGAGTTCCAGGGCGCGGCGCCGGGCCTGGCGGGCGGAGGTACCGGTGAGCTGGGCGGCGAGCGCCACGTTGTCGAGCGCCGGCAGGTCGTCGATGAGGTTGAAGAACTGGAAGACCATGCCGACGTCGCGGCGGCGGTAGAGGGCGAGGCCGGTCTCCGTCAGGCCGCCGAGGTCCTGGCCGTTCACGCTGATGGTTCCGGCGGTGGGCCGGTCCAGGCCGGCCACCATGTTGAGCAGCGTGGACTTTCCGCAGCCGGAGGGGCCCATCACGGCGACGGCTTCGCCCCGGCGGATCTCCAGGGACAGGGCGTCGAGCGCCAGGGTGTCGCCGTACTCCTTGGATACGCGGTCCAGGCGGACGACGACCCGGGGGGCGCTGTCGGCGCTGCCGGCGCTGTCGTGATGAGGTGTCATGGCACGAACCTAGAAGGCCGGTCCGAGGTGCCGCGTCACCCCCCGGATGTAAGCGGGAGCCCACGTCATCCTGGGGATGTACGCGGGGGGAGAACCTGGAGGGTGATGTGGGCTACCCGGGGTGCCTGCGAGGGTTCGGGTAGGAGAATCGCGGGACGAGGATCATGGCCGGGGGAGGGGGAGTCGCTGTGACGACGGGATGCGTGGTCGCCG
This sequence comes from Streptomyces sp. NBC_01264, assembly GCF_026340675.1. NCBI lineage: Bacteria > Bacillati > Actinomycetota > Actinomycetes > Kitasatosporales > Streptomycetaceae > Streptomyces > Streptomyces sp. NBC_01264. Next base: position 1,246,396 of record NZ_JAPEOX010000001.1, on the reverse strand, counting down.
CCGTGGTGGCCGCGGTGGGCGCGGTGTCGGCCGGGTCCGGGCTGACCGCGGCGCTCCTGCGGGCCCGCGCGGCGCACCGGGCGGCGATCGAGGAGCGCGGCTGGCTGCTGGAGCGGGAGCGGGAGACCGCGGCCCGCACCGCGGTGGACGCGGAGCGGGCCCGGATAGCGGCGGAGCTGCACGACATAGTCAGCCACAACGTCAGCCTGATGATCGTCCAAGCCGGGGCCGCTCGCGAGGTGTTGGCGACCATGCCGGTGGAGGCGGCGGCCGCGATGGCCGCCGTGGAGAAGGCCGGGCGCACGACCATGACCGAACTGCGGCACCTGCTGGGGCTGCTCGCGCCCGCGCAGGACGGCAAGGACGAGCCGTACGGGGGCGGAGTCGGTGAAAGACGGGATCCGGCGGCGGAGTTGGCGCCGCAGCCCAGCCTGAGCCGGCTGAGTCCGCTCATCGACCGGATAGCCTTCGCCGGGCTGCCGGTGGAGGTCCGGATATCCGGAGAACCCCGGCCGCTGCCGGCCGGGATCGACGTCACCGCCTACCGGATCATCCAGGAGGCGCTGACCAACGCACTCAAACACGGGGACGGGGTGAAAGCCGAGGTGACGGTGAGATACGCGGATCAGGCGCTGAGGGTCGAGGTGCTCAACAGCGGACCGAGCGTGCTGTCCGGGGACCGGATACCCGGGGCCACGGGGACGCCCGCCCCGGGAGCCTCCTCCGCGGCGCGCCCGAAGGCGGACGGCGCCGGGCACGGGCTGATCGGGCTGCGCGAGCGGGTCGCCGTGTACGGAGGGGACTTCGACGCGCGCCGCCGCCTCGGCGGCGGCTACCGGGTCCGCGCCCGCCTCCCGTTGGAGCGGCCGTGACCACGCACGCCGCGGCCGCCGGGCCGGACCCGAGTGCCGCCGGGCCGGGCCGGACGACAGCCGGGCCCCGAGTCGTCATCGCCGACGACCAGGAACTCGTCCGCGCCGGATTCCGCATGATCCTCACCGCCCGGGGGATCGACGTGGTGGGGGTGGCGGCCGACGGGGTGGAGGCCGTCTCGGAGGTGCGCCGGCTGCGCCCCGACGTGGTCCTGCTCGACATACGCATGCCCCGTCTGGACGGACTGGAGGCCGCACGGCAGATCATCGCAGAGGCTCCGGAATGCCGGGTGATCATGCTGACCACCTTCGACCTCGACCAGTACGTCTACGCCGCCCTCGCCGCCGGAGCCAGCGGGTTCCTGCTCAAGGACGTCACTCCCGAGCACCTCGCCAACGCCGTCCGGCTCGTCGACACCGGCGACGCGCTGCTCTCCCCGTCGATCACCCGCCGACTGGTGGAGCGCTGCGCCTCGGCATCGGCCGCCCGAGGTGGCGGGGTTCCGGTGTCCCACCCCGACCTGGACGCCCTCACCCCGCGGGAGCGGGAGGTGCTGACCCTCATGGGCCACGGCCTCTCCAACGCCGAACTGGCCCAGGAGTTCACGCTCAGCGAGGCCACCGTGAAGACCCATGTGGCCCGGATCTTCGCGAAGCTGAGCCTGCGCGACCGGGCCCAGGCGGTCGTGCTCGCCTACGAGACGGGCCTGGTCACCCCGGGGACGGGGTAGGGGAGTTCCGCGCGGCGTCACCCGGCCCGCCTTGTGTCACGGCAACTCGCGTGTGAGCCAGGCATGCTCACCGCGGTCGTCCGTGGCGACGTGATGCCGCTCGAAGCCGATCTTCTCCAGGACACGGAAGGACGGTGTGTTCCATGTGCCGACGGTCGACCAGAGCCGCTTCCTCCCGGTCGCGATCGCGGCATCGACCACGGCCCGGGCCGCCTCGGTGGCGTAGCCGTGGCCGTGCGTGCTCTGGAACAGTTCGTAGGCGATCTCCGGCTCCTCCAGGGTGGAGCGGCCGATGATCAGCCCGCAGTAGCCGATGAAGTCGCCTTCTTCACGGCGCTGGATGGGCAGCAGAGCGATCCCCGTGGTCCGCGTCGTGGCGAGCAGTTCCGCGATGGCCGTCCGGATGTGTTCAACCGTGCCCACCCCGTTGCCGCGTTCAGCCACCAGGTCACGGAACTCGGCGGCGTCCGACTCGGCCCACGGCCGCAGTACGAGCCGCTCGGTCTCGAGGTGGTACGCCATCGTCTCGTACGTCGTCATGCTCTCCACTCTGCCCCACGGATCACCGCGCGCTGCAGGCGGAGTGCGGGGCGTGCCTTCCGGATCAGGCCGCCGGCGGGACGGAGCCGGCCAGGAGGTGCAGGCGCAGGGCGAGTTGGAGCTCCAGGGCGCGGGCCGGACTGTTCCAGTCCTCGCCTAGGAGCCGGCTGATCCGGTCGAGTCGCTGCACCACGGTGTTCACGTGGATGTGCAGGGCCTCCTTGGCCTTGGAGAGGCTCGCCCCGTTGACGTAGTAGGCCTGGAGGGTGCGGACCAGTTCGGTGCCGCGCTGGGCGTCGTAGTCGATGACGGGGCCGAGCACCCGGTCGACGTACCCGCCGACGTCACCGTGGTCCCCGAGCAGCAGGCCGACGAAGCCCAGGTCCGGCAGGGCGGCCCCGTGACCGGTGTGGCCCAGCGCGTGCAGGGCCCGTAGGCAGCGCACGGCCTCGGCGTACACGGCGGGCAGCCCGCCCGGGTCGCCGGCCGGTCCGGCCGAGCCCACGGTGACGGGCGCCCCCAGCGCCTGCCCCAGCTCCGCGGCCAGGGAACGCGCGAGGTCCCCGGGTCGATCGGTCGGGGCGAGCAGCACGACGTGGCCCTCGTGCAGCCCGGCCAGGCCGTCGAGGCCACGGGCGCGGCGTGCCGCCTCCGTCGACAGCCGGGGCCGCAGCGCCGCGTCGCAGTGGAGCACCAGGAGGGAGTGCGGGCGTGCGAGGTCGACGCCGAGCTTGCGGGCCCGGATCGTCCGGCTGCCGCTGTCGGGGGTGTGCCCCGGGCTCCGCGGGGTCAGCAGGTCGCTGAGGAGCTCGCCGCGCACCCGGTCCTCGGTGAGGGCCACCGAGCGGCGCAGCAGCAGGAGCAGCGCCGTGACCAGGCCGGTGCGTTCGAACAGCCTCCGGTCGCTGTCCGACAGCTCCGCCCGGCCCGTCAGGGCGATGCTGCCCAGCAGTTCGTGCCCGGCCAGGACGGCGCAGACCCACACCCCGTCGACCGGCACGGCCCGGCCTCCGGAGCGGGAGGCCGCCACGCCCCGGGCGGGCGCGCCGATGGGTCCGGTGGCGACCCGGGCCAGCTCGGCGCCCTCGGCATCGTGCACGACCAGCCCGCCCCGCAGCAGCGCGGCCACTTCCCGGGCCACATCGGTGACGTCCCCGCCGCGCAGCACCAGATCGGTGAGCCGGTCGTGGGTCTCGGTGGCCAGCCGCGCGGCCTCGCTGTGGGCCCGGGCCGTCTCGGTGGCGGCGTTCAGCTCGACCAGCGCCGTACGGGTCTCCTCCAGCAGCCGCGCCCCGTCGATGGCCACGGCGGCGTGGTCGGCGAGCGAGGAGAGCAGCGCGACCGCGTCGGGGGTGAACGCGCGCACCGACCGGTCGGCGGCGTAGAGCACCCCGATGACCCGCGAGGTGACGCGCAGCGGCACACCGAGGATGCCCCGCAGTCCCTCCTCGCGCACCCCGGCGTCGATGGTGCTGGTGTGCCGGAAACGGTCGTCGGTGCGGTAGTCGGAGCTGGCGTACGGCCGGGCCGTCTGCGCGACCAGGCCGCCGAGGCCCTCGCCCATGCCGAGGCGCAACTGCTGGAAGGCTGCGGAGGCGGAGCCGTCGGTGACCCGCATGAACGTATCGCCGGCGACGGGGTCGTTGAGGGTGAGGTAGGCGCAGTCCGTGCCGAGCAGGGTCCGGGCCCGCCGCACGATGGCCCGTAGCACCGCGTCGAGATCCCGCAGGGCCGCGAGGTCGCCGGCGGTGTCGAACAGGGCGGTGAGTTCCGCCTCGCGCCTGCGGTGCTGGTCGAGCGTGCGCCGGATGTCGAGGGCGACCCGGGTCGCCTCTTCCACGAGGGCCTGATCGGCGGCGCCGGCACCGGCGGTACGGGCCTGCGCGCCGGGCCGCGCGAAGTGCTCGACGGGCGCGCCCTGGGCGAGCAGGTCCAGGAGCTGCCGCAACGCGGCGGCGGGCGGCGCGGTGGGATCGTTCACGGGGGCCATGCTGGCAGCCCTTCGCTGCGGGGTGGCGAGCGGGTCCGCCCGCCGGACCGGAGGCACCGGTCGCGGCGGGCGGACCGTGGGTCGGTCGGGCTCAGACGTGATCGGAGACCGCGGCGGCGTACCCGCTCCCCCCGGCCGGTGCCCCTACCCCCGCCCCTGACTTCGGGACGGAGAGGTCGCGGCCCCGGGTCTCGCGGGCGAGGAGGACGGTGAGGGTGGTGACGAGGGCGGCCGCCGACAGGTACACGGAGACCGGTACGGAGGATCCGTAGTCCTTCAGGAGCTCGACCGCGATGATCGGGGCCAGGGCCCCCGCGACGATCGAGGCGAGCTGGGAGCCCATCGAGGCGCCCGAGTAGCGGACCCTGGTGTCGAACATCTCCGAGATGAAGGCGGCCTGCGGCCCGTACATGGCCCCGTGCAGCAGCAGCCCGGTGGTGACCGCGAGGGTGATGACGGTGAACGACTTGGAGTCCACCAGCGCGAAGAACGCGAACGCCCACGCCGCCATGCCCACCGAACCGATCAGCGTCACCGGCCGGCGGCCGATCCGGTCCGACAGCGCGCCCCAGGCCGGGATGGTCAGGAAGTGGACGGCCGAGCCGATCAGGAGCGCGTTGAGCGCGGTCGTCTTGGGGAGCCCGAGGTGGGTGGTGACGTAGACGAGGAGGAAGGAGGTGAGGACGTAGTACGAGATGTTCTCGCCGAAGCGGGTGCCGATGGCGGTCAGCACCTGCCGCCAGTCCTTGCGGAACACCTGGACCACGGGCGCCTTCTCCTGCTCGGCCGGCCCCGCGGCCGCGGCGGCGGCCTGCGCCGCGAGGAAGACGGGCGACTCGGACACGGAGAGGCGGATCCACAGCCCGACCACCACGAGGACCCCGGAAAGCAGGAACGGGATCCGCCACCCCCAGGAAAGGAACGCCGCGTCGGACTGCACGGCGGCGAGCAGCGCCAGCACCCCGGTGGCGAGCAGATTCCCCCCGGGAGCCCCGGACTGCGGCCAGGAGGCCCAGAACCCGCGGTGCTCGGCCCCACCGTGCTCGGACACGATCAGCACGGCCCCACCCCACTCGCCGCCCAGCGCGAACCCCTGCACCAGACGCAGCGCGGTCAGCAGGATCGGCGCTCCGACCCCGATGCTGGCGTGCGTGGGCAGCAGCCCCATCGCGAAGGTCGCCCCGCCCATCATGAGCAGACTCAGCACGAGCAGCTTCTTGCGCCCGACCTTGTCCCCGAAATGCCCGAAGACGACCCCGCCCAAGGGCCGGGCGAGGAACCCGATGGCGTAGGTGAGGAAGGCGATCAGCGTGCCCGTGAGGGGATCGGCGGTGGGGAAGAACAGCTTGTTGAAGACGAGGGCGGCGGCGGTCCCGTAGAGGAAGAAGTCGTACCACTCGATGGTGGTCCCGATGAGACTGGCGGCGACGATCCGTCTGATGCCGGACGGAGCCTGTGGGGCCGTTGCGGTGGAGGCCATGTGAACCACTTCCAGGGTGTCTGCGGGGACGTCGGGTGTGGCCACAACGTAGAAGTCCGCAGGTCAGCGGCATATGTGGCGTGCCATCACAATCAACCCCACTCAAGTGTGCCGCACCACCACACGACCTGAAACGATCCCCTCGGATCCCTCCGGAAGAAGGCGGGAAGCCTCCGCCGGAATTGCAGAGTTGCGCCTGATTTGGGGATGCGGTGCTGACTCCCGTGCTGACTTGGTGCTGACCTGAAACCCCATGTCAGCACCCCTGGCAACCTGTCCCGTGCTGACTTGGTGCTGACTACGCCGCGTTGAAATCCGACATCTGCGACAAACCGGTTCCGATGGATGCGCCAAGGTCGGTCGAAGGTCGCGATCCCTCATGTGTGGCGCTGCTGGCCCGTGGGTCGGATATCCGCTCGAGGAGGCTGGTTCGAGGCGTACGATTTCCCGAATAGCCGCGCACAACTGGGGAGTGTGGCGCGGGGGATGCGCCTGCGCCCACCTGGGACGCCGGTCCTTCGGTGGGGGTGCCGTGTATCTTGCCACGCTGACGGCTGAGAACTTCCGTGTCTTCGGTGCCCGGAGATCGCCCGAGGAACCGGGAGATGCGCTCGAACTGGAGCTGACACCCGGTGTAACCGTTCTTCTGGGCGAGAACGACGCCGGGAAGACGGCCGTCGTCGACGCCATTCGGCTGTGTCTCCTGACGACAGCTGCGGATTTCTATCGTGTCACCAAGGACGATTTCCACGTTGGGCCAGGCGGGCGCGCGGACTTCTTCACGATCACCTGTCGCTTCATGGAGCTTTCGGAGGAGGAGCAGGGGATCTTCCTCGAGCACCTGACGACCGACTCGAGGGGAACGTCCTCCCTGTACATCAGCTTCAGGGCCGAGTTGATGGATTCCTTGCCCCCGCATCGCGTTTCGGTCACGACTCGAACGGGTCCGAATGGCGAGGGGCCCACGCTGGACGGCAAGGCGCGGGAGCACTTGAAGGCGACGTACCTTCGCCCGCTTCGTGACGCCGAGGGGGAGATGCGGGCCGGTCGGGGTTCCCGGCTGTCGCAGATCCTTGCCGGATATCCCACGATGAAGGCCGAGGGCGCGGACGATTTCACAGCCGGCGATGACTCGGCCAGCACGCTGGTCGGCATCCTGCGCCGTGCCGAGCACCACATCCGTTCCAACAAAGCCGTAAAGGCTGCCCTGGATGACATCAACAAGGGCTACCTGGAGAAGTTCTCCATCGGGAGCGACGTCCTCCAAGGCGAGATCGGGGTCGCCGGGGACGCCACGCTCTCCCGCGCTCTGGAGCGTCTCGAACTCAGGCTTTCGACCGGAGGGCTGGAATGGACCCGTCGCGGGCTCGGGTACAACAACGCGATGTTTATGGCCGCCGAACTCCTGCTACTGGGAAACAACGATGTGGCTCCGCTTCTTCTGATCGAGGAACCCGAGGCGCACCTTCACCCGCAGCTGCAGACGCGAGTGATGGATCTACTGCTCGATCGGGCAGCAGGTGGGGCGAGCGCCGGTGACCCGAGGGTCCAGGTCGTCCTCACCACACACAGCCCGCACCTTGCTTCCGCCGTTCCCGTGGAGCGGATCACCCTTGTTGTTGGCGGCCGTGCTTTCAGCCTTACGCCGCACGCGACCAAGCTCGACGCGAGCGACTACGCCTTCCTGTCCAAGTTCCTCGACGCGACCAAGGCGAATCTGTTCTTCGCCCGGTCGGTGGCCTTGGTGGAGGGGGACGCGGAGGCGCTGCTTCTGCCCGCTCTCGCGGAGGCTGCGGGTTGGTCGTTCAGCGAGAACGGCGTCAGCGTCGTCAACGTCGGGCACACCGGCCTCTTCCGATACAGCCGCATCTTCCAGCGCGCCGGCCAGCAGATTCCGGTGTCCGTCGCCTGCATACGCGACCGCGACCTGCTCCCTCCAAACACCCCTGCGAACATGAGTGGCCAGCTCCGGTCAGTCTCAGACATGACGCCCGAGCAGGTCGAGGAGTACGTCACGCGACTGAAGGACGGGGACGACGGCCCTGTGAAGACCTTCGTCTCCGACCACTGGACGCTGGAGTACGACCTCGCAGCGGCCTCCTGGCCCCTCGCCACTGTCATGAACCAAGCCGTACGTTCCGCCTGGGTGTCGATGAACAAGTGGCCCACCAGCGCCGAACTGATCGAAATCCAGGCTAGTGCGGCCGAGCAGGTCGAGAAGTGGCAGGAAGAGAAGATCTCCCTGGGCGAGGTGGCCATGCGCATCTACGAGCCCCTGCGGAGAAAGCCCGGGAAGCAGGCCAGCAAAGCGATCGCGGCACAGTACGCGGCACAGCTGCTCACGCCGAGGTCCCTCGCCCGATCCAACCTCCCCCCGTACCTGCGCGACGCGTTCGGTTACCTCTGTGGAGGGGCGTGAGTCATGGAACTGCCTCTGACGCCGGACACTCTGTCCAAGGACAAGGCCGAGACGGTCGCGGCCGAGATGGGGCTCACCCTCCCGCACCAAGAGCAGTGGGACTTCCTCCAGAGCCTCCACACCATGGACCTGCAGGCAGCGCCAGGCTCAGGCAAGACGAGCCTGGTCGGCCTCAAACTGGCGCTTCTCGCCCAGGGCTGGACGTCCGCAACCCAGGGGGTCTGCGTCCTTTCCCACACCAATACGGCCAAGGACGAGATCAAGCAACGGATCACCACTGCCACGGCCGGCCGCAGGTTCCTCGGCTACCCGCACTTCATCGGCACCATCCAGTCCTTCACACACACGTTCCTCGCCGCCCCCGCGAGCAGAGCCCAGGGCGGGCGGATCGTCGTAGTGGACGACGCGGCCTACGCAGCAGCGGCCCAACGCACGCTCATGAAGGGCTGGGACTACGCCAACCTCCGGTCCACGCTGAAGCACCAGCAGGACGCTGAGCGCCTCTTGTCCGATGCCCAGTTCGTCTGCGACGGCGGCGACCTGAACGTGATCTCCTACCGCAGGCTGCCGTTCAGGCCAGAGTCCAAGAGCGGCGGGGAGTTCACAGCGCTCAAGCGCCGTTTGGCATGGGCAGGGATATTTCGGTTCCAGGACATGTACGCCATCGCCGAAAGGCACTTGATCCGCGCGCCCCACCTCGCCCGAGCCATCTCGTCGCGCTTCCCGTTCGTCCTCCTGGACGAGATGCAGGACACCGACGCACTCCAGCAGCGCCTGCTCGACAAGGTCTTCGGATCCGGGGGCACAGTGATGCAGCGGGTGGGCGACGTGAATCAGCGCATCTTCTCCGGTCGCCCGAAGGACGACATCGGTGCCGCAGCGTTCCCGTCACCGATGGCAACTGAACTGCCAGTGAGCCGTCGATTCGGCGGCCGGATCGCCGAGCTCGCCAGCGAGCTCACCGTCCACCGCAGGCAGAAGATCATCGGTGCGGGTCTGGACGGCACGGTGGCCCTGCTCCTCTTCGATGAGCAGTCCGTCCCGGAGGTCGTGCCGGCCTTCGAGCGCCTCGCGGCGGAGATGGTCCCCGAGGGCCTGCTGTCCACCAGCCCGCCCAGGGTCCTGGGGGCTCGGAAGAGGCCAGGAGAGGCGCAGCGGTTCCCGCAAAGCGTTGCCTGCTACGTCCCGGAGTTCGACGCCGCCGAGAAGACGTCCGGGACGCATGGCTCCCTGGCCGACCTGGTGTGGGCCGCACGCACTCGCTGGGCACCGGGAACAAGCCGTGAGGCAGCGACAGACCTGTGGGACGGCATCCGTGCGATGGCCCGTCCCTACCTGCCGGATCAGGCAACACCGCTGCCCCCTCTGATCAAGTTGGACCGGTCTCCGGCCACTGCCGGCGGTCGGACCAGGGCGATCCTGCTCGACTTCCTCACGGGACCGGTGGAGAAGGCTGGGACCTGGGAAGCGTTCTGTGCCCGGCTGGCCGTTGCGATTCGAGATCTGACGGGCGCCGTTGCGTGGGACCTCCGCGATACGTCGGCGCCCCTTGAACCTGCGGCTCGCCCTGCCGCACCGAGCGCCCGACCGGGGACGAGCATGGCGGGCACCATCCAGAGAGCCAAGGGAGAAACACATGCCGCAACACTCATCCTGGACTGCCTCGGACGCACCGGACAGAAATACGATGTCGGGCAGGCGCTAGCCTTTCTCGCAGGTCAAGGTGAACTCGCACGGGCTTCGGAGACCGTGAAGCAGGCCATGCAACTGGTATTCGTGGCCGCCACCCGTCCCACGCACCTTCTCGCCTTCGCGACCTTGAAAGAGCACGCGACGCCCCACGTGGCGGCGCTGGAGGGCAGAGGCTGGCTGATCCGCGACATATCGCCACCGCGCTGAATCGGCTGGGCCGGGCATACAAGGAGCGGCGGAAAGGCAGCTGCATGTACGGTACGCGGCCCCTTGCTCGGATGCAGGTCTCTCAGCGGCCGGACCTGTCTCCCATACCGAGGTTGACGTTCGTCCCCGTTGCTCATCTGTGCGTCCCAGCAGCTTCTTGGTCTTCTGGTGATACAGCAGTTGCACCCATGCTGACCAGCGGAAACGGCAGTCGGCGCGGCTCCTTGGCGGGGGCTGGTCCGGAATTGGTCCGGATCTTGGTCCTGGTGGTCCCCAGGCGGAGGAGCTGGCGTGGGATGGGACCTCTGGGAGCGATCCATGTCTTGCGTGCCCCCGGCAGCTCGCCAGCTGGGCCCGAGACCGTGGTCGCACCCCGCCAAGGCGCCTGGGCCCGCTGTGCCTGTCGTTGTGCGGAGGCGGCGTCTGCGCGTGCCATGGACAGGAGGTGGGGGAGCCGTCCGGCTGCTTGGGTGTTCCACCAGCAGTGGGCGTCGGGCGAGTCGTGCCGTTCGGTGTCCCCGATCACTCGCAGGGAGCGGCGCGAGAGACCGTCGAGGAGAGTGAAGAGCCGAGGGACTGCCGTCAGGCGGTGTCGGCTGGAGCCTGCCTGCCGGGTACCGCCTGGATATTGGGTGATCCCGCGAAGGTGGTGTCCGTCGCCGACCCGGCGGTCGTCGAACTCGGCGGGCAGATGGTGGTCCGCCGCGCCGAGCGCGCCGACCTGGAGCGCGTCGCCGCCCTCATGGTGGAAGGCCGCATTGATCTCCACATCACGTCGTACCCGTTCCACCGGGCAGCGGAAGCACTCGCCCTGGTCGAGAGCGGTCGTGCCCTCGGTAAGATCGTCATCGACATGACGGCACCCTCCGTCTACTGACTTCGGCGCTTCAAGACGAGGCAGGGTCGTCGAGGGTGAGGCCGGTGCCGGCCATGAAGCCACCGCCGGCTCCAGCGTGTCGCCGAGAGCGTTCGCTCGACTGGCGCCGTGCGTGCCGTTCGCATCGTTACGTCGCGAACACGGCCACGGCTGCCTCCCGGCATCGGAACACCACCATCACCGTCCACCCTGTTCCCCCGACACGGCACGCCATGGGGATGTGTGCTGGGCCCCGACCTGGGGGTAGGTCGGGGCCCAGCAGGGGTGCGTCGGCCGCGGGGCCGTGCGCGTGTGTCAGTGGCGGAAGGTGTCCTTGACGTCTTCCTTGGTCTGGCGGGTCTTGCCCTTGGCCTGGTCCGCGTGGCCTTCGGCGGTCATCCGCTCGTTGCCCGCCATGCGGCCCATGGCCTCCTTGGCCTTGCCCTTGGCCTGCTCGACCTGCGCCTTGGTCTTCTCCGTGCCCGACATCGGGACCTCCTCGTGTAGTACCGGATTGGTCGTGACGACCCTCCTGCTCCCGATCCCCGACCGCAAACCCCCAGCCTCGGCCTTATGGGCAGATCAAAGCCATCACCTCCGCCCTTGCCGGACGTCGGCCGGGCCGCCCTGGTCTACACGCCCCCACGCCCCGTCCACGCGGCCGGACCTGGCCATCGACCTCGAGGAACTCGCAACCCGCTTGCGGTCGCATCCCGGGCGTGGTCACACCCGGTCTTTTGCGTACATGTTGTGGTCATCAGGTGAGGTGATGTGTGGGGGCGTGGTCGGATGTCGGTTTCGGTGGTGTTCGGCGAGTGCGAGGCGCGACATGACGACAACGACCGAGGAACCCTTCCGTGCCCTTCTGGAAGCGGCACCGGACGCGATGGTGATCGTGGACGACGCGGGTGTGATCCGGCTGGTGAACGCCCAGACGGAAGCACTGTTCGGCTACCCCCGGCAGGAGCTGCTCGGCCGGCCCATCGACGTCCTGGTACCCGAGCGTTTCCGCGGGCTCCACCCGCACCACCGGATGGGGTACGCGGCCAGCCGTCAAGTCCGACCCATGGGGGCCGGGCTGGAGCTGTACGGGCTGTGCCGGGACGGGCGCGAGTTTCCCGTCGAGATCAGCCTCAGTCCCTTGCAGACCGCCGACGGCCTGCTCATCTCCGCGGCCGTACGCGATGTGAGCGAGCGCAAGGCTGCCGAGGCACTTTTCCGGGCACTCCTGGAGGCCGCCCCCGACGCGATGGTCATCGTCGACGACCGCGGCACGATCCAACTCGTCAACGCCCAGACGGAAGCGCTCTTCGGTCACACTCGGGCGGATCTCCTGGGCCGGCCTGTCGAGATCCTCGTCCCGGAGAGGTTTCGCGGTCATCACTCCCACTTCCGGCAGGGCTACTTCGTCGACCGCCAGGTCAGACCCATGGGCGCCGGGCTGGAACTGCACGGTCTGTGCCGGGACGGGCGCGAGTTCCCCGTCGAGATCAGCCTCAGCCCCCTGGAAACCCCGGACGGAACTCTCGTGTCGGCGGCCATCCGTGACGTGAGCGACCGCAAGGCCGCCGAGGACAAGCTCGCCGAACTCTACGAACAGCAGCGCCACGTAGCCCTCACCTTGCAGCGCAGCCTCATGGGATCGCCGGCGGCGGTCCCGGGGATGCCGACAGCGAGCCGGTACTTTCCGGCTCGCCTGGGCGCGGGTGTGGGCGGCGACTGGTTCGACCTGATCCCCCTGGGCGGTGGCCGGGTCGGTGTCATGATCGGCGACGTCATGGGCCGCGGGCTGGAGGCCGCCGCCGTCATGGGCCAGCTCCGCTCGGCCTCACACGCGCTGGCCAAGACCGGCATGCCGCCCTGGCAGTTGATGCGCGCCCTCGACGCGGTGGTCAGCGAACTCCCGGATCAGTTCGTCACCTGCTGCTACCTGGTCGTCGATGCGGACGCCGCGGAGCTGACCGTCTGCTCGGCCGGGCACCTCCCCTTGCTCCTCGCCGCCCCCGACGGCCAGGTGAGTCGCCTCGCCGTCGACGTCAGCGTGCCGCTCGGCGTCGGCGAGGTACCACACCACGAGAGCCGCCACGCCGTGGAACCCGGCTCGGTCCTCGCCCTCTACACCGACGGACTGGTCGAAACCCCGGGCAGCGACATCGAGGAACAAGTCGACCGCCTGTCCTTGGCACTGGCCAAAACCTGCGCCGACGCCGAGTGCCTCGAAGCGATGGCCGACTGCCTCCTCGGCGAGATGCTTCCCGACGCCGACGCGGACGACTATGCGGACGACGTAACCCTCCTCCTCGTCCACATCCCCGACTCACCAGTCACCTCACAGACTGTGGTGCTCCCCGCCCAGCCCAGCAGCGTTCCCCAAGGCCGCCGGTTCCTGCTCTCCACCCTCGCACTGTGGGGGAGAGACGACGACCAACTGTGCGACACCGCCTGTCTCCTCACCTCCGAGCTGCTCTCAAACGCGGTGAACCACAGCTGCGGCCCGGTCCGGCTGCGCGTACGGCAGGCCGGGCGCGAACTCAGCGTCGAGGTGTGCGACGGCAGCCCCGTCCTCCCACAGGCACGGTTCGCCTCGCACGACGCCGAGTCCGGACGGGGCCTGCTCCTGGTCGACTCCCTCGCCGAGGCCTGGGGCACCCTGCCGACATCCGAGGGCAAAGCCGTCTGGTTCTCCCTCCCCCTGCCCCCGTCGGTGAGAGGAGAACCAGGCCAGGAGGCCCGGGGCCGTCTCTGAAGTGGATCGCCGCCGGTGGGGACTGTGATTCCGGCGGCAGGGATGGCTACGCGATGCAGGGAATGGGAACGGTACGACCTGGCGATCGCGGACGTCCATGCGTATCTCCGAGTCCAGGTTGAACAGGGAGGCTTTGGTGTCTGTGGCCGATGGGTCTGAGCGACCTGTTGCCGCCGCTGTGGTGGTGTACAGGGGGCGGGTGCTGTTGGTGCGGCGTCGCATCGCGGAGGGCCACCTGTCCTGGCAGCTCCCGGCCGGAAAGGTGGAGCCGGGGGAGTCGTATGAGGCTGCGGCCGTCCGGGAGGCACGGGAGGAGACCGGGTTGCTTGTGATTGCGGGTGGGCTGCTCGGTGAGCGAGTCCATCCCGCTACCAACAGGCCGATGTCCTAAACGGCCTGCGATGTGCTCAGCGGTACGGCGCACGTTGCGGCAGCGCGGGAGGTCGCCGAGGTCGTTTGGATCACGCGCGGCCAGATCCCGGTGTATGTGCCGCAGGGGCTCTTTGCGCCGGTGCAGACGTACTTGGACGGTGTCCTCGGCTGATCGGCTTGACTGGGAGTGGGGTGGCGAGGTGGCCGGTGCGGTGGCGGCTGATCCGTGCGCCGCCGAGACCGTGCGTGGGTTCGCGGCGGGTCACGCGTCCAGTTGCGCGCGGATGAGTGCGTCGAGGCGCTGCCATGCCGGAGAAGAGGCGTTGACAGTGCCCTGGATGAGGGCGGGGATCTCGGAGGCCTCGTCCTGTCCTGGCAGTTCGTGGGGTCCGTTGCGTTCCCGGGTCGCTTTGGCGATCCGGTGAGCGAGGTCGTCGATGTGGGGGTCGTCGGCGTCGAGGTCGTACGCGTGGTCGTAGTCGAGGAAGAGTTGCCGTGTCACCGGGGCAGACAGGGTCTCGGCCTGGTCGTGGAACAGGGTGGTCGCGAGTTCCGGGTGGGTGGCGAACACAAGGATCCACAAGTCGCGTTGCAGGTCCACCCACCGAGGGGTGAATCCCCAGTCGGCCAGGTGCTCCAGATGAGTATCGACCTCCATGGGCAAGGGTGACAGCTGCCCGGCGGCGAGCCGGCGCAGGCGTCCCCGTGTTGTCCGCAAGCCGCGGATCCGGGCGGTGAGCTCGTCCTCGATCTCGCGCAGCGCCTGCTGGAGCTCTTCGTCGGTCGCGGACCGCAGGTCGCGGATACGGGCCAGAGGGACTCCCGCTTCGGCGAGCGTCCGGATCTTGATCAGGTCGATGGCGTCCTTCGCTCCGTACCGGCGGTAGCCGGACGCGTCGCGGTCGGGCTCGGGGAGCAGTCCCTTGTCGTGGTAGACGCGGATGGTCTTGACCGATACTCCGGCGTACCTGGCCAGCTGCCCGATGGTGATCACCCGGCGATCCTCCCACTTGACCCTTCCCCTGGGGCTGAGTTGCAGCATGGTGTCATGACGAACATGAGTTGTGATCGGGAGACGCTGCGCGCGTTGGCCGATGAGGGCAACGAGACCGCTTTGGACCGGCTGGCTGACCTTGCCGACACGGCCGGCGACCTGGAGCAGCTGAGCGAGCTCCTGGACGAGGGATCCATGCATGCAGGGCTTCTGCTCACTCGACGGGCGGTCGCGGCCAGCGACCTGCGTGCGTTGCAGCGGATCTCCGACGCCGGGTACGAGGAGGCCGGAAACGAATTGGACCGGCTCTTGAAGGCACCGACCGACGGGCATCGGCCCTGAGCACGGAGAGCACTCTGGGGACGCGGGGAACGGCGGCCGCCGGCCCCGGATCCGCCGTGACGCTCACCCTTCCCCGGCGGCCGATCACCGCAGGCCGGAGGCCCTGAAGACAGTGAGGGCCGTCTCGCGGTTGATGCGCTCCGTCAACTCACACAGGGCGATCGCCCCGTGCCGCAGAGTGCCCTGCCGGATCGACGTCCGGGCGTCCACGTCGAAGCGGTGCCACATCGCCGGGTTACGGACCAGGACGGTCGGATCGATCTCGGCCCGGTTTCCCTCCGTGTCACGGAGGATCATCCGCTGAGCCACCCCGTCGGTCCACCTGACCGAGACGAGGGAGTCCGTACGGACGGTGTGCTCCACCAGCAGTCCTCGGGCGCTCAGCAGACCGGGACCTACGGAGACCCTGGAAGGCAGCAGGATCACGAAGACGAGGGCGGCCAGCCCGGCCCAGAGGGCGCCGCGGGCCGCGTCGAGCCTGCCGCCACTCGCGTCCATGGCCAGGAGGGCCGCGTACAGGAGCGAGGCGACACCGATGGCCGTGCGCCTCTCGACAGCCCAGTGGATGTCGCGTGCGAGAGGTACCGGAGGCTCCGCCGCGGAGTGTGCGCCGGTCGCGGACTGCGTGAAACGTCGTTCCATGCAGGTGACGTTAGGGCCGGTACGAGGCTGGGCGGCGGGCCCTGACACACCGCTGATGTTCCGGTTACGGCATTTTGACGGGGGAGGCCGGCGGAGCCCAGGGTGCGGGATCAAGAGGCCGGACGAGGCCGGCGGCCTTCGGGGTGGGGCTGGACGCCCGTCATGAGGATGTCCAGGCCGCGGCGCGTGGTCACCAGCACGACGCGGTCGTCATGGTTCAGGACCCGTCCATGGGGCGGGCGCCAGTTGAAGGCGGGCTGGTCCGTGCGGAATCCGCCGAGGGTGTCGGTCGAGGACGCCGAGTGCCGGCTGGTCGTGGGGCCGACGGCGAGTACGCGCCACTCGTGCTCCTTGAAGGCCGCGTGTATCGAGCGGCCTTCGAGTTCGGGATGGCCCGCCACGTCCACGACCGTGAAGAGGAGGGAGCCGCGTTCCACCGGCATGACGCCCAGCACGTGGCGGCCCATCATCGCGGCGGCGAAGGAGGGCGCGGCCAGTGCCGAGACGCTGCGGCTGCGGGTGAGCGCGTCCGGGTAGCCGGCGCGCAGGGTGCGGGAGACGGTGGCGGCGAAGTCGTCGTCGTACAGGCGCATCACCGCACGCACGCGGGGGTTGCTCTCGCGGGCGGCCATCACGATGTCGAGGTTCTCGCCGTCGTCGTGGGTGAGGACGAGCAGTGATCTGCTGGTGCTTATGCGGGCGAGGTCGAGGACCCCAGGGGCGGCGGCGTCTTCGAGCAGCAAGGGCACGTTGAGTTCGCGTGCCAGCGGGATCCCTCGGGCCTGTGGATTCCGCTCGATGACCACGACCGTGTGGTCGGTCGTGCACAGCTGGGCCAGCGCGCGCGTGCCGATCTTGCCGAGGCCGACCAGGACGATGTGGTCATGCAGGGCCGTGTCCGGTACGTGGTTGGCCGAGGCGGCGCGGAAGGCCAGCGTGGCGTTCATGGCGGCGGCCACGACCAGGGGAAGTACGGCCAGGCCGACGAAACCCGCGATGAGCTGGAGGACCTGGCGGGCCGTGGACTCCTCGGTCGCCGGGTCGCCCATGGTGAAGATGTCCAGGAGGGGCAGGTACACCGACTTCCACAAGGGACCGTCCTCCACGAGGGCCGTCACGGTGGCCAGGAGGACCACGGCCACGCCGAGGACCCCGAAGACGGCGGTCACTTCGCGGGAGACGAAGACCCTCCAGGGCAGGTGCCCGAACCGGTCCCGCAGCCAGCCGCGGTAGTCCCGCCGGCGACGGGAGGGGGGTTCCGTCGTGCGGTGCTGGGTGACCTCTTCGAGCATGAGGCGGCCGTGCGTGAACTGGCGGTGGTAGGCGGTCGCGGTGTCGGGAAGCAGCTGGGTGCCGTTCGCGCCGGGGGTCTCCGCGCTGTCTTCGCCCAGCGGGTCGTCCATGTGGGTACCGGAGAGAACGGCGAGCGTGGCCAGGTCCGTCGCGTGGGGCGGGGCCCCGGCGGGGCGTACGACACCGCGGAACACCTTGCCCTCCACCTGGAGGGTGGGACCGTGTCCGACCGCCACCGCGGCGACCAGTTCGGGGACGGCCGTGTCGGCGTCGGAGAGGATCGTCGTGGACGCGTCGACGAAGCCGTCGTCGTACGGGGACTGAGCGGCCGCCGCCCGGTCGAGGAGAAGTTCGAGGTGGCGGCCGCGCTCCCGGTTGAACATGCGGATGACGAGGCGTACGCGCGGGTTGATGCTGCGGGCGAGCAGGGCCGCGGTCGTGTTCACCTGGTCGTCGCCGTAGGTCAGTGCGAGTGCGGCGGCACGTTCCACACCGGCCTGTCGAAGGGTCTGCTCATCGGGCCGGGCGGAGACGAGCAACTCTACGGGGGAGCGCGGATCGCGGTGCAGGGCGGCGATCTCGCCGCCGTGTCCGTCGCGACGCGAAGGCAGTACGACCGTGACGGCCTCGCCGCAGACGGCGTCGAGCTCCCGCGCAAGGCGGTGCGAGAGTCCGTCGTCACCACAAATGATCATGTGCTGGGAGCGATGCCCCGGTTCGGAGCGCAGGTGGAGGGTCGAGGTCATGCGGTCAGGGCCGCCCCGCTGTCACCTGCGGGGCGACGGGCAGGGACAGCACCATGGTCAATCCGCCCCCGGGGGTGTCCTCCGGAGTGAGCGTGCCGTCCATGGCCTCGGTGAGTCCCCGGGCCAGGGCGAGGCCGAGCCCGAGTCCGGCCGTGTTGTCGCGGTCGCCGAGGCGCTGGAACGGTTCGAAGGCGCGCTCGCGGTCGTCGGCGGCGATCCCGGGGCCGTGGTCGGCGATCCGGACTTCGACCTGCCCCGCCAGTGCACTGGCCGTCACCAGCACCGGTCGGTCCGCGGGTGCGTGGCGGACGGCGTTGTCGACGAGGTTGGCCAGTACTCGTTCGAGTAGGGGCGGATCGGCCAGCAGCGCCGGTACGGCCTCCAGGTTCTGTACGTCGATGGCGGGCCCCTGTCCGGGACTCGGGTCCAGGGAGTCCAGCGCGAGGGGAAGGACCTCCTCCAGGGTGGTGGCCCGCAGGTCGAGGGCCAGGGCCCCGGCTTGCAGACGGCTGAGGTCGAGCAGGTTCTCCACCAGGCGGTTCAACCGGTTCAGGGACACCTCGGCGGAGTCCAGTAGTTCCGCCCGGTCCTCGGCGGAGAATTCCACGTCCGGGTCGCGCAGGGAGCTGACCGCGGCAAGTGCCCCCGCCAGGGGGGTCCGCAGATCGTGGCTGACGGCCCGGAGCAGGGCCGTGCGAAGCCGGTCGGCAGCCTTGATGGGTTCGACCTCGGCGGCCGCCTCGGTCAGGCGGGCCCGCTCGACGGCGGCGCCGACGTGCGCGGCGAAGGCGGCCAGGACACGGCGCTCCGAGGACGGCAGCGTACGGCCGCGCAGGACGAGGAAGGCCCCGGGGCCGGCCGCCACCACGAGAACGGGATCCGCCTTGACGTGGGTGGGGCGTCCGCCGTCGCTTCCCGGATCCGCGGCAGGGGCTTCGGACGCTTCGGAGGCCAGCTCGACGGTGTCCATGCCGAAGGTCTCCCTCGTACGTTCCAGCAGGGCCGGAATCGTCTGGTCGCCGCGGACGATGCTGCCGGCGAGGGAGGACATCGTCTCCGCCTCGGCCGTCGCCCGCGCGGAGCGGCGGGAGAGCCGCAGGGATCTGTCGGCCGCGGCGGCCACGGTAGCGGCGACGATCGCGAACACCACCAGCGCCAGCACGCTGTCCGGGTCGCTCATGCTGAACTCGCCGATCGGCGGCATGAACCAGTAGTTCAGCAGCAGCGTGGCGGTGAGCGCCGCGATCAGGGCCGAGACCACCCCGCCGATGCAGGCCACGCCGACGACGGCCACCAGAAACAGCAGCGCCTCGCTGGTGAGGTTCAGGGTGCCGCGCATGCGGTCGAGGACGAGCGTGAGCAGGAGGGGGAGCAGCAGGGCGGCCACCGGTCCGGCGATGAGCCGCGACGTGGGGAGCGTACGGCGGCGGGAGGGCAGCAGCCGGCCGTGGCCCGCCCGCTCGTGCGTGACCATGTGGACGTCGATGTCCTCCGACAACGCCACCACGGTCTCGCCGATGCCCCGGCCGGTGAGGAATCGTTCAAGCCGACGGCGGCGGCTGGTACCGAGGACCAGTTGGGTGGCGCTCTCCGCCATGGCGAAGTCCACCAGAGCTGTGGGAACTTCGTCGCCGACGACGGAGTGGTAGCTGCCGCCCAGGTCCTCGACGAGGGCCCGCTGTCCGGTCAGCGCCGCGTGGGAGACGCCCGCGGCGAGCCCGTCGCTGCGCGCGACGTGCACGGCGAGCAGTTCACCACCGGCGGAGCGGCCCGCGATGCGTGCCGCGCGGCGGATGAGGGTCTCGCCCTCGGGTCCGCCGGTGAGGGCCACCACGACCCGCTCCCGGGTCTCCCAGACGCCCCCGATGCCGTGCTCGATTCGGTACTTGTGGAGGGCCTCGTCCACCCGGCCGGCCAGCCACAGGAGCGCCAGCTCCCGGAGCGCGATGAGGTTGCCGGGGCGGAAGTAGTTGGCGAGGGAGGCGTCGATCCGCTCCGGGGGATAGATGTTTCCGTGGGCCATCCGGCGGCGGAGTCCTTCCGGAGGTATGTCGACGAGCTCGATCTCGTGGGCACGGCGTACGAACTCGTCGGGCACGGTCTCGCGTTGCGGGACGCCGGTGATCTTCTCCACGACGTCGCTGAGCGACTCCAGGTGCTGGATGTTGAGGGTCGTCACGACGTCGATCCCGGCGGCGAGCATGTCCTCGACGTCCTGCCACCGCTTCGGGTGCCGGCCCGCCCCCGGGACGTTGGTGTGGGCGAGTTCGTCGATGAGCACCATCTGCGGCCGCCTGGACAGCAATGCTTCACTGTCCAGCTCGGAATACAGGCCGCCGCGGTACTCGTGTCCGGCGCGGGGGATGCTCTCCAGGCCGTCGAGCCTCGCCTCGGTCTGCCGGCGCCGGTGGCACTCGACGAAGCCGGCCACCACGTCCGAACCCCGGGCCGCCCGGCGATGGGCCTCGTCGAGCATCCGGTAGGTCTTGCCGACGCCGGGGGCTGCCCCGAGGAAGACCTTGAGTCTTCCGGGTCGCGTGACGGGCGGTCCCGCCTCCGAATCCGTACCCGCCTCCGGGCCGGGGGCGTGCGTGGTCGTCATCGTCAGAACTTCTCCGGGAAGAACACGGCCAGGACCAGATAGCCGGCCAGACTGACCGCGACGACGATGCCTACGATGGTTTCCGTGCTCACGCGTACCCGACTCCTCTGTGCGCCCTCAACCTGACCAGCGAACACCAGCGATACCGTGAACAGAACGGCCCTGACGCCCTCCTGACGGCCCTCGGCCGGGAAATTGACGGTGTGTTGACGGCCGATCCACCGCTAGGGTGAAGGCGGTGTGCCGGGAAGCCTGGTCGGCGTCGCTGGCCGCGTGGCCTGCGTCGACTTGGCGGGGGCATCATGCGCAGTGTCGGTACGGTTTTGTTCCTTGTGGTGCTGGCCACGGTCGTGGCCACAGGGGCGCGGCGTTGGCGAATCCCCGCGCCCTCACTGCTCGTTGTCGCGGGCCTCGTCGTCGCCCTGATACCGGGTACCCCGGAGATCCAGGTCAGTCCTGAGCTGATCGGTCTCGTCGTTCTCCCGCCCCTGCTGTACGCGAGCGCCGAGGAGCTGTCCTGGCGCGAACTGCGCCTGGTGTGGAAGCCGGTCAGTGTGCTCGCGGTCGGTCTGGTGCTGGCCTCGGCGGCCGCCGTCGGGGCGGTGGCATCGCTGCTCACTCCGCTGACCTGGCCGATGGCCCTGGTCCTGGGGGCCATCCTCGCGAGCACGGATCCGGTGGCCGTCACCGCACTGGGCCGCCGGCTCGCCCTGCCGCCCCGCGTCCAGGTCCTCGTACAGGCCGAGAGCCTCTTCAACGACGCCACCTCGCTCCTGCTCTTCCGCGTCGCGGTCGTCATCGCCGCGGCCTCCGCCGGGGTGTCCTGGCAGGCGGCGGGCACCGAGTTCGCGCTGCTCGCCGGCGGCGGCATCCTCATCGGAGGAGCGGTCGCGGGTGTCGTGGCGCTGATCCGGCGCAGGACCGAGGACCCCGTACTCGAGACCGTCATCGCCCTGGTGACCCCGTACACCGCCTACGTGCTGGCCGAGGCGGTGCACGCGTCCGGCGTGACCTCCGTCGTGGTGGCCGGCGTGGTGCTCGGCGGGCGGGCCGAGCGCTTCACCAATGCCCCCATCCGGATCCAGCTGCACGCGGTGAACGGCACCGTGGTCTTCCTGCTGGAGAGCGTCGTCTTCAGCCTGATCGGCCTCACCCTGCCCGGACAGGTCGCCACGCTCGGCGACGGCGACCGGCTCTGGCCCCTGTACGCCCTGGTGGTCGCCGTGACACTGATCGCCGTGCGCCTGCTGTGGGTCCTGCCGCTCTCGGCCGTCGTCCAGCGGAGCTCGGGCGCGCGGCCCTCCTGGCGGGTTCCGGCCGTGCTGACCTGGGCGGGCACGCGGGGCGTCGTCCCCTTGGCCGCGGCCCTCTCCATCCCCGTCGTCGCGGACGACGGCAGCCTGCTGGGTCAGCGCTCGCTCGTCCTCGTACTGACCACCTCGGTGGTGGTGGTCACCCTGGTGGCCCAGGGTTTCACCCTGGCCGACGTGGTCCGCCGCTCCGGAATCGCCCTCGAACCCGACCACACCGAGCGCGAGGAGGCCTCCGCCCGGTGCAGCCTCGCCGCCGCCGGCATCAGGCGGCTCGACGAGATGTCCGATCTCGAAGCCGTACCGGACGTCGTGGCCGACCGGCTCCGGCGCAGCCTGCAGGCCCGCCTGGAGCATGCCCGCGACCGCCTGGAGGAAGCCGACCTGGCCGAGTCCGCGGACCACGTCTACCGGCTGCTGCGCCGTGACCTGATCAGGGTGGAGGCCGTCGAACTGCAGCGCCTCTACGACGAACACCGCATCAGCGACACCACCCGCCGCCGGCTCCAGCGCACCCTGGACCTGGAGGAGGCACGACTGGACCTGGCGAGCTGAGATGCGCGGGTGAATACGGCGCTACGCCGGCACCGCAGCGGCGCGGACCGTGCGCACCCTGGCGCGTCCCGTGACGTGGTGGACGTACTCGCGGCTCAGCCGGAAACCGGCCGACCAGGCCAGGAGCCGGCTGGGCCGGTTGTCGCGCGAGCAGCACCAGCTCGCGGTGCGTCCGCGGGCCTGGACGTCGGCCGTCAGGCCGGCGATGCAGGCGAGTGCGAGGTGCTCGCGGCGGCGGTCGGGCACGGTGACCACCGCGATGTCCTCGTAGGTGCTGCCGAGGAAGTAGGTGCAGGCGACGGAGAGGACCCGGCCCTTCGCGAAGGCCGCCCAGCCGTGGCCGGAGGCGGCGAGGCCGGTGGGTCCGCCCCAACTGGCATGGATCCAGGCGTTCTCGGAGTGCAGATCGCAGAGCGCCGGAGCGTCCTCGGGCGTCAGCCGCCGTACGGTAACGCCACGCAGGGGCCGGGGGAGGAGCGACTTCGCCTGGTGGACGTACACCATCCGTTCCCAGGGGTCGACACGCTCGAATGCGGCGCCGAGGGCGGGCCAGAACCGTGCGGGCGTCTCGACGTACTGGTTGGCGAACCGGTTCAGGGCATTCGGGGCGAGCACGCCTGGGTCGCCGCGCAGCAGCACGTGGTCCGCACAAGTGACGGCGAGGACGCGGGGACGGTCGGGACGGTCGGCCCACCAGACGCCGGAACCCGTGGTCAGTACGTGCTCGGCGAGGGTCCCGGGACCGGGTGAGCCCGTCGGGAACCAGCGGCTCAGGGCGGGCAACTCCTGCGGGGAGATTTCGATCATGAACTGTCTCCAGTGCTACGCGGGAACGCGGGCGCGGGGCGGCGTCCGGCCAGCGGCGGGCGGACGGAACCGGAGCGCGTGAAAAGGGGCGGCCCCGTGCCCGCCAGGTATGGGAGCGGGCACGGGGCGCGAGCGGCCACCCGCCTTACGGGCGGAGGGAAGGGCGGCCGCGGACGAGGCGGTGCGTCAGCGCACCGGCGGGTGAGCAGCGCGCGGGGCCGGGCGCACCGTATGCGGTGGCCGGTCGTCGTGGCGCAGACCGCTGTTCACGTCGCCCATCCAACTGCCTTGCGAGTCCGGGCTCAAGGAGGTCGGCCCGTCCTTGACGTGACTCTGATACGGGTGGTCACGGAGGGTCCGGGAGTGCCGGGCCACGCATGCTCCGCCGGGCATCAGTGGTGCGTCAGAAGGGCGTCAAGGTCACGGCTGCCGGCGTATGGACGTCGTCAACGCCTGCGGTGGCGAACGGAATCCGCTGTTTTCTGGTGGTCGCATGTCCATGGGGGACGTAACGACAGGAAGGCGGCACGCCTATGACCCGGGTGCTGGTGGTGGACGACGAACCGCGGCTTGCGCGTTTGCTGGTCATCAATCTGAAGGCGCGCACCTATGAGGTGGACTGCGTTCACGACGGGCGCGCGGCACTGGACGCCGTGGCGGCCCGCCGCCCGGACGCGATCCTGCTCGACCTCGGTCTGCCCGACATGGACGGGATCGAGGTGATCGAGAGGCTGCGGGTCTGGTCCCAGGTGCCCGTCCTGGTGGTCTCCGCCCGCCACGACTCCGAGGAGAAGATCCAGGCCCTGGACGCTGGCGCCGACGACTACATCACCAAGCCCTTCAGCATGGACGAGCTGATGGCCAGGCTGGGAGCCGTCGTACGCCGTACGCCGGCACACGTCGCGGCCGTCGCGAACGAAGCGGTCGTGGAGACCGAGGAGTTCACCGTCGATCTGCTCGCGAAGAAGGCCAGACGCGGCGGGGTGACCATCAGGCTCACGCCGACGGAATGGCACCTGTTGGAGGTCCTGATCCGCAACCGGGGCAAGCTCGTCAGCCAGCGGCGGCTGCTCCAGGAGGTGTGGGGATCCTCGTACGGAACGCAGACCAACTACCTGCGGGTGTACATGGCCCACCTCAGGCGGAAGCTGGAGGCGGACCCGTCCCACCCCCGCCACCTGATCACCGCCCCCGGCATGGGGTACCGCTTCGACGCATGAGCGCGGCGAGCCGGCGGGCGCGCTACTGGCCTACCGCCGGGCCGGCGGTGCTCCGACCGCGGCGTCGGCCGACCGGGTTCCGGTGACGGGTGCCTGGGGCAGGGCCGTGTTCGCCACCGGTGCGCCGACGGCGTAGTGGGCGTACTCCTCCTCCGGGCGGAAGCCTGCGGTCCAGGCGAGCAGGCGACCGGGGCGGTTGCTCGCCGAGCAGGTCCAGCTGGGGGTGTGCCGTCGGGCGGCTATGTCCGAGCACAGGGCGTTGACGCAGTCGAGGGCCAGGTACTGGAGGCGCGGGTCGGGCACGGTCACGCAGGCCACGTCCTCGTAGGCGGTGCCGAGGAAGTAGGTGCAGGCCAGTGCCACGATGCGGTCGTTCTGGAAGGCGGCCCAGGCGTAGCCCGAGCGGGCGAGTGCTTCCGGTCCGCCCCAGGTGCGGTGGATCCAGCTCATTGCGGGCGGCAGGGTGGCGAGCGTGCGTGCGTCCCGGGCGTTCAGCCTGCGTAGGATCACGCCCCGCGGCGCCCGGGTGGCCGGCGCGGGGGAGCGCCTGATGTACACCATGCGCTGCCACGGCACGACCCGGTCGAACGCGGCCCCGATGAGGGGAAGGAAGCGGCCGGGAGCCTCGATGGAGCGCTCTGCGAAGACCGCGAGGTCCTTCAGCGTCAGAGCCTGCGGGTCTCCGCGCAGGAGTACGTGGTCCCCGCACTCGGCGGCGATCACGCGCGGCTGGATGACGCGGTCCACCCACCAGCAGCCGGCCTCGGTCGTCAGGACGTGCTCGGTCAGGGCCGCCGAGCCCGCGGCCCCTGTGGGGTACCAGCGATCGAGGTCCGGGAGTCGGTGAGACGGCAGGTTGATCATGGGGCTCCTTGTCGGGGCACGGCGGCGGGGCGGCCCTGTTCGGAGGGCCGCCCCGCGGGACGGACTGGCGGCTAGCAGCAGGGTTTGCTGCCGTGGTTGGAGCCCTTCTTGCGGCGGGACCTCTTCTTGCGGGCGCGCTTGGACATGTGTGTGGATCCCTTCAGGCGGTGTGGCCGACGAGGAGGTCGGCGAGCTTGTTGAGGCGCTTGATGGTGCGGTCCTCGGTGGCGGCGGCGGCCGGGGTGACGCGCTCGGAGCGGTCGTAGTAGGCGCCGTTGACGATCTCGGTGGCGGGGTCGCAGAGCCGTACGACGTGCTCGGCGCCCTCGGCGGCCGGCGCGCCCTCGTGCCCGTAGAGGGGGAGGAGGCCGGTGTCGCAGATGCCGGGGTTGACGGAGACGGCGGTGACGCGCGGGTCGGCGGCGAAGACGGTCAGGGCCAGCTGCGACTGGGCGTAGGCGGCGAGGCGGGAGTAACGCCGCACCCGCTGTGGGTCGTTCCACTGGATGGCGCCCGAACGGTGCAGCGCGGAGGAGACGTTGACGACACGTCCCCCGGGGGCGCTGGTGAGGGCAGCCTCCAGGAGGTTCGTCAGCAGGTAGTGGGCAAGGAAGTTGACCTGGAAGGAGATCTCGTTGCCGTCGGCGGTGAGCGTGTGCCGTTCCGGCGCTGCGATGGCCGCGTTGTTGACGAGCACGTCCAGACGCTGGTGCTCCCGCACGACGGCGTGCGCGAGGTTCTCGACCTCCTCCAGCCGGGCGAAGTCGGCGGCGAGAGGCCGCAGGAGAGTGTCGGAGATGCCCGCGGAGGCGATCAGCCGGTCGGTGGCGGCCTGGGCCTCCTCGGGGGTGCGGCCGTGGACGAGTACGGTCGCACCGAGCTCGGCGAGCCGGCGGGCGGTCTCGTAGCCGATGCCGGAGGTGGCGCCGGTCACGAGGACGGTACGTCCGGACGGAGACGGGGACAGGGGCGAGGACATGTCGATTCCTGGAAGCCGGCATGGCTGACACCACGGCGGCCCGGCTTGGAGCAGGGGCGTGGGCTCAGGTCATGCGGTGAAGGTGTGGATGCGTACGAAGCGCCGACCGGCCCCATCGGGGGCGGTCGGCAGATACGCGGAGGACGCGCGGCCTATATCAGACGGCCGGGCGGACAGCGGGCGCCGTCGGCAACACCGACGCGACATCGGCACGACTCCGCCGTGACGGTGGCCGATCGTTGTAGCGCGGACCGCTGTTCATGACTCCATCCCAGCGCACGGGGTCGGCGGCGGCAAGCTCTTGAACGTGACTTTGACGGCCTTCTGATGGCCGGCGGGTGAGGGGCGGTCCGGCCCTCACGGAGGTCATCAGGGGCGCGTCAAAGATCGCCGGTCGTGCGGAAGGAACGCGTCAAGGGGTGTTGTCGCGGCCCTCGGCCGGAAGCAGACTGGCGGAGCGACGGAGCCGGGTGACGGTCCGGCGGCGCGCGGCTGGAGGCCGGTGACCTGAACACCGCCACAGGGGCACTCGATCCGAACCACGGGGGTAGGGGTCAGTGCGACCGCGCGCAGGTCAACCGTCGCGCAACACATGAGCCGTCCGGCTTCCGGTGGGGGATACCGGAACCGGACGGCTCGCGTGTATCGGTCACGGGCGCCTGCACCTGTTCCTCGTTCGTCACCCGGCAGCCCGTGGTCCTGCGCGGCTATGGCGGCCGCCATCTCAGAGTGATCGGCGTCTGGGCGGTTGCCTACGTACTGGC